>DATHCP010000036.1:0-71536 GCA_035490535.1 Actinomycetota bacterium | reverse complement strand
GAGGCTGCGCCCGGGAACGGTCACCTTCCGCATCGACGCAGGGAAGTGGATCCAGGTCCCCACATCCGTCGACCGCTTCGTGGACGGGAGGAGCGCGAAGTCACCCTGCGGCGTGTTCACACCGTCGGTCGCGGCGACCGTCAGGGTCAACGGCCGGCGTGAGTAGTTCTGGATCGCGACGTGGTCGTTCGCCCGCGCCCCCGGCGTCGCGCCGATCGCGAAGTACCCGCGGCCGTCCGGGCCTTTCGGACCGGACGGCTGGATCCCGAACGTGGCGTTCGACGGTGCGCCGAGGGTGTTCGACGACGTGTCCGCCAAGGCCGGAGACTGTGGCCACACGAGCGCGGCCGTCAGTGCGACGGCCGCGAGCGCGGGTCCGATCGTGTGTCGCATCAGGTGACCTTCACCCCGGCCGTCTTGAACGAGCCGTCGGCCCACTTGGCCCGCTTCGCGGTGACGACGCAGGAGAGCTTCATGCCGACGAGGGATGCGGACGGCTTGAACGTGGACGACGTCGCGCCGCCGATCTTCGTGGACCCCTTGAACCACTGGTACGTGAACGATGTCGCAGCCGGGTTCCACGTCCCTGTGTTGACCGACTCCACCTTCCCGTGCTGCACCGTCGTCTTGTTGGACCCGTTGAACAGGTAGGGCTTGGTCGTCGGAACGAGCGCGGGGCCGGTCCCGACCGCTTGAGGATCGCTCGTGCCCTGGACCTGTCCGGCGCCGTTCGACGCCGTGACGTTGCAGCTCAACTGCTTACCGAAGTCCGTCTCGAGCGGCGTAAAGCTGGCCGCGGTCGCCCCGGGGATCGTGACGTTGTCCAGGAACCACGCGTAGGTGATCGCGTCGGCACCGTCGAACCCGGCGAGGCACGAGTCTGCGCGACCGACCTGAGGCGCCGCCGAGAAGACCGGCTTCCAGGTCGGCGGCTGGAGGATCGGATATGTTTGGGTCCAGGTCCCTGCCCCCTGGTCGACCATGATGTCGGTGGACCAGTAGTGCTGGCTGGAGCCGGCGCCCCCGGGACCGGAGTCTTTGAGTCGAACCTGGATGATGTTCTCGTATCCCGCCGTGTTGTCGAGAACGAAGCCGCCGATGGAGCAGATGACGCACCCGTCGGTGGAGCCGAGGGTGACGACCGGCCTCGTGAAGGTCTTGATCGGAGTCGGCGCGGAGCTGTTCGGGAACGCGGTGGACGCTGACGCTGCGTCGGCTGCCCAGAGACTCGTCAGCTTCGTGTGGTCGGGAGCCGCGAAGGAGAGGGTCGCGAACGTAGCTCCGGCGTCGGGCGCACTCGTCGCGACGGCGTAGTCGGCGATGTGGGTGAGGTCGTTGCCACTCGTGACCACATTGCCGGTGGCGTCATAGAAGGTGATGTTCCCGTAGGGTGCTGCGGAGTTCGCATCTGGTTCCCACGGTGGACCCGTCGCCAGCGCACTCCCCGAGGCAAGCGCCCCGAACGTCGCAGCCGCCGCCGCGAAGAGTGCGAGACGCGCGACCGATCGACGATGGTTCCTCATGACTCGCCAACTCCCTCGCTCATGTGTGGACGTACCGGGACATGCCTCGGCTATCTCGACCGTTGTGCGGAGCGGCGCCAGATGTAGAACAAGCCCACAGCCGCTCCGATCACGGCCACCGCGGCCAGTCCGGCCCCGGCGAGTCCGGATCCTCCGCCGCTGCCTCCCGACCCTTGCGCGACGATGCCCTCGTCGCCGTTCGACGTGTCGGCGGGCCCCGGACTTGCAGCGGTGGTTGCGCCTGTCGGTTGGCCGCCATCTGCCTTCACGGGTTTCGGACTCTTCAGTGCCGACTTCGGAAGCACCGTCGTCTCGATCGAGGTTGCCGACCCTGCGTCGCACGAGGCGGTCCCGCCATCCACGACGGCCCAGTTGCTACCGGTGATGCGGATGTTCGTGGCTGCATACGGTTCCTGGTGGTTGGGCAAGTTTGCGCCGCCGTAGTACATGCGCAGCTGGATGAGACCGTCCCACTTCGGCGGATACCCTCCGATGAATGCGATCAACGGCTCGTCCGCGTAGGTGGCCTGGGCCATCGGATGCGCAGGGTTCGTGAACGATGAGGATCCGGTGAGTTGGTCGCCGCTCCAGTACATAGGCTGCAGCGCCTGGACGGGCTGGAACGCAAGGAGCACAGCCATCCCCCTGTCGTACCCGGAAGGTGCCGCAACCGACGAAACGGCCGTCCACACGAACGGCTGGTCATACACGCTCCCCGACGTCACGGGCTGTTCGTCCTTGTTGCACAGCCCGATGTACCCAGCGGCGTTCGGATCCTGGTACGGGACCGACCCGTCCGCGCTCGCCGGAAAGGATCCGGCGCCCACGATGATCGCGGCGAGGATCAGCCCTCCCAACAGAGCCCGGGCGAGACGGGGCGAACGGGTCACGCACCCTCCGGTTCCAATGCGGTCCCGCCGACGGGCCTGAGGTCGGGGATCGTGACCGTGTCGGGGTCGTTATCCGCCCGGTTCCGTCGCTCGCTCCACGGCGCCGCATCGAAGCGGTAGCCGACGCCCCGGATCGTGACGATGCGGGGGGATGTCACGTCTTCGTCCTGCAGGCGCTTGCGCAGTCGCTTCACGTGCACGTCCAGGGTCTTCGTGTCGGCGAGGGATCTGGTGCCCCACACGCGCTCGAGGATCGCCTGTCGTGTGACGACCTTCCCGGCGTTCGCCAAGAGCAGCTCGAGGAGCTCGAATTCCTTCAACGGGAGGCGGATCTGTTCGCCATGGAAGAAGACCTCGTGCCGATCGCGGTCGAGCTCGACGTCCCGAACGACGATGCGGTGCGGCTCGTCGGCGAACTCATGCGGCGTCCGCCGCAGCTGCACGCGGATCCGGGCGAGCAGCTCGCGTGGGCGGAACGGCTTGACGACGTAGTCGTCGGCCCCGACCTCGAGGCCGACGACCGTATCGACCTCAGAGGTGCTGCCCGAGATCATGATGATCGGGATGTCCGAGCGCCGCCGGATCTCCCGGCACACGTCGAAGCCGGACATGTCCGGCAGCGACGTGTCGAGGATGATGAGATCGAGTTGGTCCGGATCGAGGATCTCCAGCGCGATGCGGCCCTCGCGGGCCGTGCGCACGATGAAGCGCTCGCGCTCCAGTTCCTGGACCAGCGCCCCGCGGTTCGCCAGGTCGTCCTCGATCACGAGGATCTCCGGGGTCAACCCGTTCGGCATCTAGCCCGGCACCGCCGTGCTCGGGGTCAGGGGTTGCTCACCCGCGCTGTCCCGTTGCTTCTGGCAGACGACGCGAGCCGGACGCTCGCCGCGTTCGTCGGCCGTGGTCGACGCACCCCCCCGCTCTGTTGGCCACGCCATGCCGCGCGCAAGCTATCGAGGCGACGTGAACATCCGCTTGCCCAGATGCAACGGCCGATGGTCCGTTGGTGGTCGGACGTGTCGTACCGGGGACGGCCAGGTAACAACCATCTGAACGTTCCGGATGTGACCTACGGAGTGCGCTGTGGGACGGTCGCGAGCGAGCGCATCAGCGGTGCGTGGTGACGGCGATCTCCCAACGGAATGCTCAGCTCGGCCGGGTCTAGACTGCCCGCGAGCGGGGCGCTTAGCTCAGCCCGGTTAGAGCGTCTCCCTTACAAGGAGAAGGCCGGGGGTTCGAATCCCTCAGCGCCCACCGACCCGCGACGGAACTCCAGCAGCCGTTCGTTCGCGCCGCATGCCCTCCCCACCGATAATCGCCGGCGTGAAGGGGACCGGGGCCCTCGGTCGGATGCTGGCGCTCACGTTCTTCCTGGCGGCGTGCACCGGCGGCTCAGGACGGGTCGACGGGACGCACCACACGCCGGCGGTGTCGGGGCCCGCCCGCCTGGACGCGTACGCGGCGCTCATCAGCCACCTGGCCGGCCACCGATCACACCTCTACGTCAACACGCGGCTCTGCTACGAGCTCCTCGAGACCACGTACTCCTGTCCCGACCGGCTCGACCATGCCGACCAGCGCCAGCTCTCGGCGCGGCTCCCCGGCCGGAAGATCGACTTCGTCGCCAAGGCGTCCTCGATGCCGTTCGAGCCGTACCTCGAGATCGTGATGAGCCCGATCGTCCTGGAGGCGGCGGGGCTCCGCGTCGAAGGCGGCGTGGTGTGCGGGGCCCTCTGCGGCGAGGGATCGGTCTACGTCCTGGTCCATACGCGGAACGGCTTCCAGGTCAGGGGCGAGGACGGGTCGTACGGACACTGGAGAGCGTGAGTCGACGGCGACGCCGACCGAACGCTGGGATACAGGGACGATAAGGTTCGCAAGGAGCCGGCGTCGAGGGGGAGGTCGTTGCGCTACCTGGATCGCTCGGGGTTCGAGGCCCTCCTGCTGCTGCTCGCCGACCGCGGCTACGAGGTGATCGGGCCGACGGTGCGCGACGGCGCCATCGTGCTGGACCGGATCGACGGGATCGACGACCTGCCGCGGGGCATCCGTGAGATCCACGAGCCGGGGAGCTACCGGCTCGAGCAGGCGGGCGACGACCGGTTCTTCGCCTGGGCGCACGGGCCCGACGCCGGCAAGCGGTTCCTGTTCCCGGCTCGGGAGACCGTGATGACGGGAAGGCGCGAGGCCGAGGGCGGTCTCGATCTCCGGCCGGAGCCGATCCCCGAGGTTCGGTACGCGTTCGTCGGGCTGCGCTCCTGTGACCTGCACGCGATCGAGATCCAGGACCGGGTGTTCCTGAACGCGGACCCTGCGTACCGCGCCCGACGCGAGAACGCGGTGTTCATCGGCGTGAACTGCGAGGTGCCCGGCGCGACCTGCTTCTGCACGTCGATGGGGACGGGGCCGCGATGTTCGATGGGGTTCGACCTCGCGCTCACGGAGCTCGAGGACGGTGGGTTCACGGCGGAGGCCGGCACCGATGTCGGCGAGGAGCTGCTCCGCGCGCTCGGCGCGGCCCCGGCGGGCCAGGAGCAGGCGGCCGCGTCGTTCGCCGCCACGTCGCGGGCGGTCGAGGCGATGGGCCGGGAGCTCGATACGTCGGATCTCCCGGCGCTGCTGTACCGGAACCGGGAGCACCCGCGCTGGGACGACGTGGCGTCGCGGTGCTTGACGTGCACGAACTGCACGATGGTGTGTCCGACGTGCTTCTGCCACGACCTCACCGACGAGATCTCCCTCGACGGCCTCCGGGCGGCACGGACCCGCGAGTGGGCGAGCTGCTTCAGCGAGGAGTTCAGCCACATGTCGTTCGGCGAGGTGCGCTCGAGCCCGCGGTCCCGGTACCGGCAGTGGCTCACGCACAAGTTCGCGTCGTGGATCGATCAGTTCGGCACCAGCGGCTGCGTGGGATGCGGACGGTGCGTCACGTGGTGCCCCGTCGGTATCGACGTCACCGAGGAGATCGCGGCGATCCGCGCCGCCGACGGTGAGGTCCGGTTGGCGGACGAGGTGACGACGTGAGCGTGACGCTGGAGCGCGACGGGTGGATCGCCGGAACGCCGACGTACGCGGCGACGGTGGACGCGGTCGAGCCCGTGGCGGCGGACACCTACACCTATTGGGCCACGCTGGACGATCCTGCCGCGCGCGCCGCGTTCCGGTTCGAGCCCGGGCAGATCTCGATGGTGGGCGTCTTCGGCGTCGGCGAGGTTCCGATCAGCGTCTCCAGCGACCCGGAGGCACCCGAGCGGCTCGCGCACACGATCCGGATCTGCGGGCGGGTGACCCACGTGATCGACCGTCTCCGGCCGGGCGACCGGATCACCCTGCGGGGACCGTTCGGGCGGCCGTGGCCGGTGGAGGAGGCCCGGGGCGGCGACCTCGTCATCGTCGCCGGTGGTCTGGGCCTCGCTCCATTGCGCTCGGCGCTGTATCGGGCGCTCCATCAACCCGGATCCTTCCGCCGCGTGATCGTCGTGGTCGGCGCCCGCGATCCGTCGCAGATGCTGTTCCGCGACGAGCTGGAGGCGTGGATCCGCTCGGGACCCGACGAGCTCTCCGTGCACCTCACGGTCGACGTCGCCGACGACGGATGGCCGCACGCGGAAGGGTTGGTGACCACGGCGTTCCCTCGCGCCGAGCTCGATCCCGCGGCCTCCACGGTCTTCATGTGCGGGCCCGAGATCATGATGCGCTTCGCGATGCGCGATCTCGCCGCGATGGGGATCCCCGACGAACGGCTGTGGCTGACGCTGGAGCGCAACATGCACTGCGCCGTGAAGCTCTGCGGGCATTGCCAGCTGGGCCCGTGGTTCGTCTGTGCCGACGGGCCCATCTTCCGCTGGGACCAGGTGAAGGAGCTCTTGGAGGTGGACGAGCTGTGAGCACGCCCGGGCTCCCGCGCGTCGCGGTCTTCAAGATGGCCTCCTGCGACGGCTGTCAGCTCCAGCTGCTCGACGCCGAGGACGCGTTGCTGGAGCTCGCCGGCGCGATCACGATCGCGAACTTCGCGGAGGCGTCCTCCGCGATGGACGACGGGCCCTACGACGTCACGCTCGTCGAGGGATCGGTCTCCTCGCCGGAGCAGCTCGACCAGCTCCGCTCGATCCGCGAGCGTTCCCGGTTCCTGATGACGATCGGCGCCTGCGCGACCTCGGGCGGCATCCAGGCGCTGCGGAACGGCCGGGACATCGACGAGTACGTGCGGACGGTCTACGCGGAGCCGCGGTACATCGACACCCTCGCCGACTCCACGCCGATCGCCGAGCACGTGCAGGTGGATCTGGAGCTGACTGGCTGTCCCGTGGACCGTGGGCAGCTCCTCGGGGCGCTCGCGTGGCTGCTCCAAGGTTCCGTGCCCAGGCCGCCGACCACGCCGGTCTGCATCGAGTGCAAGCGTCGCGGCTACGTCTGCGTGCTCGTCGCGAAGGGTGAGCCGTGCCTCGGGCCGGTCACACGCACCGGATGCGGGGCGTTGTGCCCGGGGATGGGGCGGGGCTGCTACGGGTGCTTCGGTCCGGCGCAGCCGCCGAACACGGGAGAGCTCGCTCGGACCTTCGTCGAGCTCGGGATGCCGCCGAACCGCGTGGCCGACACGTTCCGGTTCATCACCGGCGCCGCGCCCGCGTTCCGAGCGGAGGCGGACCGGATCGAGGAGGCGCGACCGTGACGCATCGGTCCGTCGAGGTCCCCGTGGTCGGGCGGGTCGAGGGCGAGGGGGCGCTGCACATCCGCATCGACGACGACGTGATCACCCGGCTCGAGCTCGAGATCTACGAGCCGCCGCGGTTCTTCGAGGCGTTCCTCCGTGGCCGGCACTTCAGCGAGGTGCCCGACATCGTGCCGCGGATCTGCGGGATCTGCCCCGTCGCCTATCAGATGAGCGCGATCTACGGGCTCGAGGAGCTCTTCGAGGTCGAGCTGCCGGCGGGGGTTCGCGAGCTCCGTCGTCTGCTCTACCTCGGGGAGTGGATCGAGAGCCATATGCTGCACGTGCACCTGCTGGCGCTGCCCGACTACCTCGGGTTCGACGACGCGATCCAATTGGCGCGGGGCGGGTTCAAAGACGCCGTCGAGCGCGGCCTGCGCCTGAAGCGACTGGGGAACGACCTGATGGCCGCGATCGGCGGTCGCGAGATCCATCCCGTGAGTCCGCGCGTCGGGGGGTTCTCGAAGGCCGTGTCACCGTCGACGCTCCGGGCGCTCCTGCCCCGGATCGACGACGCGCTCGCCGAGATCCTCGACGTCGCGGATCTGATCGCGCCGTTGGAGGTGCCGACCTTCCCTCGGCCGGCGGAACTGGTCGCGATCTCGGATCCCTCGGGATACGCGATCACCCACGGCACGATGGCTTCGTCCGAAGGTCGCCGGTGGACGTTCGCCGAGTACGAGGAAGTCACCACCGAGATCCAGGTCGCGCACTCGAACGCCCTGCACTCCGTGTTCACCGACACGGACACGCCGTACTTCCTGGGACCGCTCGCCCGCGTGATGCTGAACGGGGAGTGGCTCACCCCCGTCGCGCGCGAGGCGGCCGCGCGCTCGGGACTGCAGCTGCCGACGCTCGATCCGTTCGCCTCGATGGCTGCGCGGGTGGTGGAAAGCGCGCTCGCCCTCGAGGAGGCGCGCCGGCTGATCGCGGACTACGAGCCGCCCGATCCGCCCGCGGCCCCCGTGCGCCCCCGGGCGGGGCGCGCGACCTGGGCCACGGAGGCGCCGAGGGGCACGCTGTATCACCGGTACGACGTCGCCGAGGACGGAACGATCATCGAGGCGAAGATCGTTCCGCCGACCTCGCAGAACCTCCGGCACATGGAGAAGGATCTGGCGGAGTTCCTGCCCGGCGTGCTGGATCGCCCCGACGATGAGCTGACGCGGCTCGCGGAGATGGTGGTCCGGAACTACGACCCGTGCATCAGTTGCGCGACGCACTTCCTGCGCTTGGACATCGAGCGGACGTGATGCGGCCGGTCCGGGTGATCGGCTGCGGGAACCCGGACGCGGGCGACGATGCCGCGGGTCTCGTCGCGGCGGAGGAGGTCGCGCGCCGCGCGCCGGACGGGGTGGAGGTGGTCCTGGCGCGCGATCCGCTCCGGCTCCTGGATCTGCTCGAAGGGGCGCGGCGGGTGATCGTCGTCGACGCGATCCGCGCGCCCGACGGCGGCCGGACCCCCGGCGCCGTGATCAGGGCCGAGGCGGGTCCCGATGGACTTCCCGCCGCGGTGCGCTCGTCGTTGTCGTCGCACGGCCTGGGGATCGCCGAGACGATCGGGATCGCCGCAGCGATCGGCGACGCACCCCCCATCGTCTTCCACGGGGTCGAGGCCGGGAACGTGCGCATGGGGTCGGCGATGTCGGCCGACGTGCGGGCCGCGTTGCCGTTGCTCGTGGAACGCGTCCTGGCCGACGCGCGGCCGTGAGCGGCGACGTGGCCACGCCGCAGGCTCGTCGGATCGAGGTGTCCGGCACGGTCCAGGGGGTCGGGTTCCGGCCGTTCATCGCCCGGCTTGCGGCGCGATACGGCGTCACCGGTTGGGTCCGCAACGACGGCGGCCAGGTCACGATCCACGCGGAAGGTGACGCCGGACGGCTCGACGCGTTCGCCGCCGCGATCGCGACGGCCGCCCCGCCCCGCGCGCAGGTCGAGCGCGTGGCGGCGGACGAGACCCGGCTGCGGGGGCACCGGTCGTTCCGGATCGACGCCTCCACGGATCGGGTGCGGGGAGGCCGCCTGGTCCCGCCCGATGCGGCCGTCTGTGCGGCCTGCCTCGAGGAGCTCTTCGATCCCGCCGATCGCCGGCACCGCTACCCGTTCATCAACTGCACCGACTGCGGACCCCGGTTCACGATCATCCGGTCGCTCCCGTACGACCGTGAGCGAACCTCGATGCGCACCTTCGAGATGTGCGCCGACTGCCGCCGCGAGTACGAGGATCCCGCCGACCGTCGGTTCCATGCGGAGCCGATCGCGTGCCCCGCCTGCGGACCCCAGGTTCGGCTCGTGGACGCGACCGGCGCGGTTCTGGACGGCGATCCGCTCGAGCGCGCCGCCGACCTCCTCCGCGCGGGGTCGATCATCGCCGTGAAGGGACTCGGCGGGTTCCACCTGGCCTGCGATGCGACCGACGATGCGGTGGTCCGCGAACTGCGCGGTCGCAAGCGGCGACCCGGAAAGCCGTTCGCCGTCATGGTGCGCGACGAGGCCGTTGCGCGCCGCGTGGGCGACCCGACGAGCGTCGAACTTGCCGAGCTGACATCCTGGCGCGCCCCGATCGTGCTGGTGGCCGGCCGGGACGCGCTGGCGCCCGGCGTGGCGCCCGGCTACCGGCGCGTGGGGCTGATGTTGCCGTCGACGCCGTTGCATCACCTGCTGCTCGCCGCCGCGGACCGCCCCCTCGTGATGACCAGCGGGAACGTCAGCGACGAGCCGATCTGCATCGACGACGACGACGCGCTCCGACGGCTCGCCCCGATCGCCGACGCGTTCGTGCTGCACGACCGGCAGATCGTCTCCCGGTACGACGACAGCGTGGTCCTGGTGCGCGAGGGCGAACCGGCGCGCTCGGTCCTCCGCCGGGCGCGTTCGGAGGCGCCGGCGCCGATCGGTCCGGTCCACGCGGCATCCCGCGCCACGCTCGGGGTCGGCGCCCAGCTGCACGGCGCGTTCTGCCTCCTGGATGGCGACCGCGGCTATCTCTCCCAGCACATCGGCGACCTCGACCGCGATGACGCGATGGCCGCCTACCGCGACGCCTACGACCGTATCGTGCGGATCGTGCGTGCCGAGCCTGCGCTGGTTGCGCACGACCTCCATCCGGACATGCTGACGACCAGGTTCGCGCAGGGTCTCGGGCTCCCCGCGGTCGCGGTCCAGCACCATCACGCGCACATCGCGGCCACGATGGCCGAGCGAGGGCTGGAGGGACCGGTCCTCGGCGTGGCTTTCGACGGACTGGGGTACGGCGAGGACGGAACGATCTGGGGCGGTGAGCTGCTTCGGTGCACGCCCGCCAGCGCCGAGCGGATCGGGCGGTTGCGACCGGTGCGGCAGCCGGGAGGCGACGCGGCCACACGGCATCCGTGGCGGATGGCCCTGGCGCACGCGGACGCCGCGGGCGTTGCCGAGGGTGCCCTCTCGCTCCTGGACGTTCCGGACAGCGAGGCCGACGTCGTGCTCGGACAGATCGGGTCGGGGCTGGCCTCTCCGGAGACGAGCTCGGGCGGCCGGCTGTTCGACGCGGTGGCCGCGCTGACGGGGCTGTGCACGCACGCGACCTACGACGGCGAGGCCGCCGCCCTGCTGGAGCAGGCCTGCGACCCTGCGACGGACGTGCCGGTGCGGGCCGACGTGGGCGAGGTGGACGGGCTGATGGAGATCGACCCGCGCGCCGTGATCCGATGGGTCGTGGACGCGCGGCTCGCCGGCCGGCCGGTGGGGGAGATCGCCGCCGGGTTCCACCGGACGCTCGCGGAGGCGGTGGCGCGGGCGTGCGTCGGTCTGCGGGATCGCCTCGCGGACGGACGGGTCGTCCTCGGGGGCGGCGTGTTCGTGAACGACCGGTTCACCACGGACCTCCGCCGGCGGTTGACGGACGCCGGCTTCGAGGTGTTCCTTCCGAGGGAGGTGCCCGTGGGCGACGGCGGCCTCGCGCTCGGGCAGGCCTACGTCGCCGCGGCGAGGGGAGCCTGAGATGTGCCTGGGGGTGCCAGGGAAGGTGATCGAGATCTTCGACCGGGACGGGATCCGGATGGGGACGGTGGACTTCGGCGGGATCCGCCGGGACGCGTGCCTCGAGTACGCGCCTGAGGTCGAGGTCGGCCACTTCGTGGTGATCCACGTCGGCTTCGCGATCAGCGTGGTCGACGAGGCCGAAGCGGCGCGGTCCTACGCGCTCCTCGCCGAGATGGACAACCTCGAGAACATCGATCTCCCGCAGGACCCCGACGGCGTGCGACCGGAGGCGATCGGATGAAGTACCTCGACGAGTACCGGGACGACCGCGTGGCCCGCTCGCTCCTGGAGCGGATCCGCGCGGTCACGACGGGGTCGTGGACGATCATGGAGGTGTGCGGCGGCCAGACGCACACGCTGATCCGACAGGGGATCGATCAGGTGCTGCCCGCCGGGATCGAGCTGGTGCACGGCCCCGGCTGCCCGGTCTGCGTGACCCCCGTGGCGTTGATCGATGAGGCGATCTCGATCGCGAAGCGACCGGACGCGATCGTGTGCTCCTTCGGCGACATGCTCCGCGTGCCGGGGTCGTCCGAGGACCTCTTCATGGCGCGCGCCGCGGGCGGCGACGTCCGGGTCGTGTACTCGCCGCTGGACGCGCTCGAGGTCGCGAGGCGCAACCCCGATCGGACGGTCGTGTTCTTCGCCGTGGGCTTCGAGACGACCGCGCCGGCGAACGCGATGGCCGTGCGGCAGGCGCATCGGCTCGGCATCGAGAACTTCGCGTTGCTGGTGGCCCACGTCCTGGTGCCGCCGGCGATCACCGCGATCCTCGTCTCGCCGGGCAACCGGGTGCAGGGGTTCCTCGCGCCGGGGCACGTCTGCGCGATCCAGGGCTGGCGCGAGTACGAGCCGATCGCACGGGACTTCCACGTCCCCCTCGTCGTCACCGGCTTCGAGCCGCTCGACCTGCTGGAAGGGATCCTGATGCTCGTTCAGCAGCTGGAGGAGGGACGGACGGACGTCGAGAACCAGTACGTGCGCGCGGTCGTTCGCGACGGGAACACGGCGGCGCAGCAGGTGGTGCAGGAGGTGTTCGAGACGGCCGACCGCGCCTGGCGCGGGATCGGCGTGATCGAGAGCAGCGGCCTTCGCCTGCGGCCCGCGTACGCGCACCACGATGCCGAGGTCCTGTTCCCGCGCGAGGACGGGCCGCCGGCGAGCGAGTCCGAGGTGTGCATCGCGGGTCAGGTGTTGCGCGGTCTCGCGAAGCCCCACCACTGTCCGGCGTTCGGGACCGAGTGCACGCCCGAGCATCCGCTCGGCGCGCCCATGGTCTCGACCGAAGGAGCCTGCGCCGCCTACTTCCTCGCGGGGCGCGTGCGCCAGGAGGCCCCTGCGTGAGCGAGCCTGACGCCGCGTTCGTGATGAGCTGTCCCGTCCCGCTGCCGCCGGGCGAGCACGTCCTGCTCGGGCACGGATCCGGCGGGAAGCTCACGCGCGAGTTGATCTCGGACCTCTTCGCACCGGTGCTCGGCGATGCGGAGCTCTCGAGGCTCGGGGACGCTGCCGTGGTCGAGCTGCCCGGTGGGGATCGGCTCGCGTTCACCACGGACGCGTTCGTGGTCCAGCCCGCCTTCTTCCCCGGTTCGAACATCGGGGTCCTCGCGGTGAACGGCACCGTGAACGACCTGGCGATGATGGGCGCACGGCCGCTCGCCCTCGCGACCGCCTTGATCCTCGAGGAGGGGCTCGAGATGGCCGCCCTCGGCACCGTGGTCGCCGGCATCGCCGAGGCGTGCCGGGCGGCCGGGGTCCGTCCGGTCACCGGGGACACGAAGGTCGTGGAGCGCGGGGCGGCCGACGGCCTGTACGTGATCACGTCCGGGATCGGCGTGATCCCGGCGGAGGTCGACATCGGGCCGGAACGGGCCCGGCCGGGCGACCGGGTGCTGGTCACGGGACCGATCGGGTCCCACGGCGTCGCCGTGATGAGCCGACGGGCGGGGATCGCGTTCGATGCGGACGTGCGCTCCGACACCGCGCCCCTGACCGACCTCGCCGAGGCGATGATCGGCGCCGGGGAGGTTCGCGCCCTGCGCGATGCCACCCGCGGGGGTGTGGCCTCGGTGCTGAACGAGCTCGCCGAGGCGAGCGGGGTCTCGATCACGGTCGACGAGGCGGCCTTCCCGATGCTTCCTCCGGTCAAGGCCGCCTGCGAGATGCTCGGCCTGGATCCGCTCTACGTCGCGAACGAGGGTGTCGCCGTGGCCGTGGTCGCGGCGGCGGACACCGACGCGGTGCTCGCGGCGGCGCGATCCACGCCACCGGGATCGCGGGCCGCGATCGTGGGCGACGTCGGCGAGCTCGAGGGAGGGCAACCCGTGCGCCTGCGCACCGGACTGGGTGCGACCCGGCCGCTCTTGCTCCTGGCCGGCGACCAGCTGCCCAGGATCTGCTGACGGGACCGGACCCGATCAGGCGCGAGGCGCGGACGCGGAAGCTCGCTCGGCGATCGCAGATGCGCGAGCGTGCGGCGCGGGTCGCGGGGGCCGGAACCCGTACGTGAGCGCTCGCACGAGGATGAGGAACACCACGATGGTCCCGCTCGCCCCGTACAGGAGGAGCATCGCCGGCCGCTGCGTATCCGTGCCGGCGAGCACGCCGTGCAACAACGCCAGCATGAAGGCCGGGACCGCGAGGAGGTGGATCGCCCGCCACACGCGGTTCGACAGCCGCTTCTTGATCCAGCTCGTCGTCATGATCAGCACGATCGCGTACATCGCGAGCACCCCCAGCCCGACGGCGATCGGCCGGTACGGACCGCGCAGCGGGATCAGGACGTCGAGCGGTCCGAACGGCAGGTAGTCGTGCAGCACGAGCAGGATCATGTGCAGGGCGAGCAGCGCCAGACCCGTCGCCCCGATAACCGCATGGAAGTGGTTGCCCGCCGGCTTCGAGACCCGCCGCGTGATCACGCCGGTCGACGACACGAGTCCCCACACGACGGCGAGCGACAGCGCGACGTACGCGCCGATCCCGGCGGCCCGGAGCAAGATCCAAAGGGTCATGCTGCCTCCAGCGTCGGCATCGAGATCACGATCTCATCGTTCGTCGTCACCAGGATGCAGGCTCGGTCCCCGGCAGCCCGTCCTCCGGCGAGCAACGCAGCTTTCGCGTCCACCTCGGCGTCTGCGCAGCTCTCCGCCCAGACGGTCGCTTGGATGACGTCGGACGTTGCCGGGCGAAAGGTCCGAGGATCGATCAGGTGGTGGAGGCCGTCGCCCCAAGCGCGCGAGCAGGTCGACGATGTGGCCAGGGCGCCGCGCGAGAGCCGGATCATCGCGACGCATCGCTCGGGATCGCGAGGGTCCTCGACGCCCACGTCGATCCCGTCGGTCCTTCCGGCCATCCGGAGATCACCGCCGGCGTTCACGAGGACCCATGGGATGCCGGACGCCAGCGCTTCCTCGGCAGCGACGTCCGCGGCCCAGCCCTTCACCAGTCCGCCGAGGTCGAGATGGAGGCCTGCCGGGAGCGAGATGGTGTGGTCGTCGACGACGACCTCGCGCCAACGCCCACACGGTGCGACCGGCTGGAGCCTTCCTCGCGCTCCCGAGAGGATGTCGTCGAAGTCCCGGTCGTAGCCGGCAGCGACCATCGCATCGTGGACCGTCGGATCGAACAGGCCTCCGGTCCGCTCCGCGGATGCGAGCGCGAGCGCGACGACGCTCGCGAACGTCTCGGACACACAGGTCGGCCGCCCGGCCGAGCGGTTGACGACGGTCAACTCGCTGTCCGAACGGAACCGCGAGAACCGTTGCTCCTCGCGCTCGAACCGTTCGCGGACCGTCCTGGCCGCCGCTCCGAAGCCTCCGTTCGGCGGCCCGAGGACCTGGACCGTGGTTCCCATCGCACGGAAGGGGAAGCGGTTCATGGGGCCGAACCTCCCGTGGTGGTCGGGGGTGGTGCGGGCGCGGGCTTCGGTGCCGGCGCCGTGCCGCCCGAGCTGCCCGAGCTGCCCGAGGGACCCGATCCGGAACCCGAGGATCCTCCGGACGACGAGGACGAGGACCCGCCGGTGGAGCTCCGATACACGGCCGCACCGGAGCTCGCGGACGACGTCGATGCATCGACGATCACGACCTTCCGCGTCACGTATCGCTTGATCACGACGCGTGGATGCGCTGGCGGTTTCAGCCGACGGGGCCCGGCTTCGGTCGTGGCGGGCTTGGGTGCCCTCGCCAGCACCACGCCACTCACGAAGAAGGTCGCTCCACCGACCAGCCACGCGAGGATCCGGACGCCGTTCTTCGACCAACGACCGCGACGCGGCCGCTCAGTCATCGCCGCCCCAGCCGGGGCTCGGCGACGGGCTCGGTCCGCCGCTTCCATCGTCCACCGGTTGTGGGGGCGGCTGGGTGTGGCTGGTCGGCGGTGGCGTGGGGCGGCTCGGGCTCCCGTGGCCCCTCTGGCCACCGTGGTCGTTCGGCTGGGGTTGGGGCGGTGATCCCCCGACGTTCTGGGCGGTGGGCGCGGGTCCAGGCGCATGCACGGTGACGGTCCGCCGGACCGTCTTCACGATCGGCGGCCTCCGCTCGTCGCCGGCGACCTTCGCTCGAGCCGACGCCGGACCCGTGATGCCCGCGAGGATCGCAGCTCCCGCACCGAGCATCGTCAGGACGAGGCAAGCCGCGATGATGAGCGCGGAACGTCTGTTCACTCGAGCACCCCCTCTCGCTCCTCGGGATATCGGCAGCGACGGGGCGATGGATTGAGGGGTTGTGCAGGACGGCCGCGCTAAGGTTCGGCAAAGCAGCGGCTCCGGCGGCCGGACGATCCCGAACTGGCCTGCGACCACCTCGGCGCCGCGGGTTTGAGCGCGCTTCCCGCTCGGGGATAGGGTGCGGGATGGTCACCTGCCCCTCGTGCGCGCACGAGGATCGGGACGCGGCGAAGTTCTGCGAGGGATGCGCCGCCGCGCTCGGAACGGCCCGGGGGCGCGAGGTCCGCAAGACCGTCACCGCATCGTTCTGCGATCTCGTGGGGTCGACGACGCTGGGGGAGCGGCACGACCCGGAAGTGCTCCGACCACTGCTGCGCGACTCCTTCGAGCAGATGCGCGAGGCGGCCGAACGCCATGGTGGCCGAGTCCGGTCTCCCTCTGGCTCGCGAGGACGACGCGTTGCGCGCGGTCCGAGCCTGGTCGAGTTGCGATGAGCGGGAACCGGAACTACGACGCGATCGTGATCGGCGCCGGCGTGATCGGCACCGCGACGGCTCTGGCCCTCACCGACCGCGGCCGCCGCACGCTGATCCTCGAGCGCGCGACCCCCGCACATCGAGGCGGCAGCTCCCACGGGTTGAACCGGATCGTGCGCTTGACCGACTACCACCCCGACTACGTCCGGTTGAACCGGCTGGCGATGCGGGCGTGGGAGGAGCTCGAGGATGCCGCCGGCGAGCGATTGTTGGTACGGACCGGCAACCTCGAGGTCGGTCCGGGCGCGCAGGTGTACGCCGATGCGCTCACGGCGGCGGGGGAGACGTTCACCTGGCTGTCCGCCGACGAGGCCCGGGAACGCTGGCCCGGCCTCCGCTTCGCCGACGAGGAACCGATCTTCGTGCAGGAGGAGGGCGGCGTGTGCTTCGCCGACCGAACGGTGCGCGCCCAGGTTCGCCTGGCGGTGGAGCGCGGCGCGGAGCTGCTCGAGGGCACCACGGCCGAGCGGCTCGCGGTTGCGGGCGACGGCGTCGAGCTGGGAGCGGGGGACCGTACCGTGCGCGCGCCGGTCCTGGTGGTCGCGGCCGGCGCGTGGGCCGGACCGCTGCTCGCCTCGATCGGGATCGACCTGCCGCTGACGCCGACGCTGGAGCAGGTGTCGTACGTCCGGCTGGCGGATCCCTCGCCGCTGCCCACGGTGATCGACTACACGGAGGATCCCGCGGTCGATCACTACGCCGTTCCCGATCCGGCGGTCGTCGGCGGCCTCAAGCTGGCGCTCGATCATGCCGGTCCCGTCGTCGACCCCGACACCCGCTCGTACGAACCCGATCCCGCGCGGCTGCGTCGCGCAGCGGCGTGGGCAGCTCGGCGGTTCGCGTCGCTCGAGCCGACCGATCCGCCCGAGACCTGCCTCTACACGAACACCCCCGACGGCGACTACGTGCTCGATCGGATCGGCCCGGTCGTGATCGGCTCGGCGTGCAGCGGACACGGCTTCAAGGCGAGCCCCGCGGTCGGGAGGATCATCGCCGACCTCGCCACCGGGGCGGACCCACCGCTGCCGCTCGGACGGTTCCGCGCCGGCCGGTTCGCGCCCGGCGTCTAGGGCCGATCCTGCCGGCTGCGCGGCGACCTCGTGGTACAGGTAGCCGCATGACCTCAGCGCCTGCGAGCGTGGCGGTTCCCTCCGAGGTGCGGGCCCCGCGGATGCGGGACGGGATCCCGTTGTGCGTGTCGGTCTTCGTGTGCGCACGGTTGATGCTGTCGCTGATCGGAGCCGTGGGCGTCGGGCACGTCACCCAGTACGAGCCACCCGCGGACGAGCTTCCCGCCGGATGGCGCGCGGCCACGGCCGGGTTCCACAACGCGTTCGACGGCACGGATCGCTGGGACGCTGGGTGGTACCTGCGGATCGCGCGCGACGGGTACGGATCGCGCGGGTCTGCGGCGTTCTTCCCCGGCTATCCGCTCACGATCCGGGGTCTCAGCCCACTCGTGGGTGACGCCGGCCTCGCGGCCGCGTTGCTGATCTCGAACGCCGCGTTCCTCGCCGCCCTGATCGTGTTCCACCAGCTCGGATCGGAGGAGTTCGACGTCGCGACGGCGCGGCGGTCGGTCGTGCTGCTCGCGGCGTTCCCGACCGCGTTCTTCTTCCTGGCCCCCTACTCCGAGTCGCTGTTCCTGCTCCTGGCCTTGCTCGCCTTCCGGGAAGCGCGACGGGACCGGTGGGCCACGAGCGCGCTGGCCGGCGCCGCGGCCGGCTTCACACGATCGATCGGGATCGTGCTGCTACCGGCGCTGCTGGTCGAGGCGATCCAGCGATCCCGTCAGGACGGTCGTCGCGCGACGCCGCGGGTGCTGGCGGCCTGCGGCGTGATCGTGGGCCCGGCGGCGTACCTCGCGATCTGGGCGGCGCGGGGCGATGTGGCCGCCCCGCTGAGGGCGCAGAGCGCCTTCGGACGCCAGCAGATGGTGCCCTTCGTTGCGCTCGGCCGTGCGATCGTGCTCGCGGCGCAGGGGTTCCGGACGCCGCTCGCGACCTACCGGGCCGTCGACCTGGTGATCACCGTCCCCGTCCTGGTCGCGGCGTGCGTCGGGTGGCGCGGCTGGCGGCCGTCGTACACCACCTACGTGGGGCTCGGGATCGTGTTCCTGCTGAGCGACACGATCTGGGATCGGCCGCTGGTCTCCGTGCCGCGCTACCTGATCGTGTTCTTCCCGGTGTGGTGGACGTTCGCCCGATGGCTCCGCGACCGGGGCGCCTTCGTCTTGGCCGTGGCCTGCAGCGCGATCGTCTGGAGCGCGCTCGCGCTGGCGTTCATGAACTGGGTCCCGATCTTCTGAGTGCCGACGTGATACAAGGGGTGCACCGGGGCCGAGCGAAGGATCGCGAGCGGCATGCAGGACGGGCGGGTCGACGACGGGTTCCCGTTCACCGTGCCGGAGCTCTGTGAGAGCGTCGGACCGGTGCTCGAGCGCCTGTGGCGCGACCGAGGCACACCGCCGCCGGTGATCGACGTTCCGCGCGACGACGTCGCGATCCAGGCGATGGCCGACGATCTGCTTCCGGTCGTCGCGCTGATCGAACGGGAGCAGCGGCTCCGGGACCTGCTGCGTGAGCGCGAGGAGCGGTCTCGCCGCGAGGCGTGGCCGCCGGCGACGAGCGCGCGGCTGATCGAGCCCCTCCGGGGGAAGATCACCTGGGCCGCCGCGGTGGTGTCGCGCCAGCTCCGCGACGACGACATCCGGCGCGACCTCCGCCGGTTGACGCTGTTGATCCGCCGGTCCGAGGACCGCGTTCCGACCGCGCCCGGCGCCTCCGGACCCGATCGGTGACCGCTGCGGGCCCGGGTTCGAACGCGGCGATCGTGCTGTTCGTCGTGGCCGCCCTGGCCGTCCTGTGGCTCCTCGGCTTCATGCGGGCGCGGAGGCGACGGTAGGCCGCCTCAGTCGCCGGCTTCGTACTTGAACGAGATGTTGACGCGCGCGCGGTAGCTGGTGACGCGGCCGTCCTCGATCGTGACGTCGAGCTTCACGACCTCGCCGACGCGCAGGTCGCGGAGTGTCCGCGCGGCCGTCTCGACGGCGTGCCGCGCCGCGTCCTCCCACGATTCGGTGCTGGTCCCGATCACCTCGGTCACCCGGTAGATGCTGTCGGTCATCCTGCGGCTCCCTTCCTCGGCCCTTCCCCTGCGGCCATCCTCGCACCGAACCCGCCCGGCGCGCTGGCTCAGCTCAGGTCACGCGGCCGGACGAACGCCGCGAGCCGCCCGCATCCCGTGTGGACGTCCGCCCACGCGTCGACCGACAGCTCGAGCACGGCGAGCGCCCCGGTCGGGAACTTCGTGCGGAGCGCCGCGAGGTCCCGCCCCTCGACGGCGAGCATCGTGGCCACCTCGTGCATCGCCGGCTCGTGGCCGACGACCAGCACGGCGCGGGGGCCAGCCTCGAGACCGCGGAGCGTCCGGATCACCCGCTCCCCGTCGAACGTGTAGAGCTCCTCCGGGTACCGGATCTCGGCCTCGCCGAGGGACGGGGTGACGAGCGCGAGGGTCTCCCGGGCCCGCACGGCGGGGGAGCACAGGATCAGTGCCGGCCGCAGCGGGTGCTCGGCCAGGTACGCGGCCATCGCCCGTCCGGCGCGCCGTCCCCGTCCGCCGAGCGGCCGGTCGACGTCGGCGAGCGACGGGTCGTCCCAGCTCGACTTCGCGTGGCGGAGCAACGCGAGCTCCCGCATCCCGGCATCGTACGCGGCCGTCCGTACACTGCCGGCCGTGGCGGCCACCGACCGGACGATCTACGACGCGGCGGGCGGGATGGCGTTCTTCGAGGAGCTCGTCGACCGGTTCTACGATGGCGTCGCGGAGGACCCTCCGTTGCTCGCGCTGTATCCGACGCCGGAGGACCTCCGTGGAGCCCGCCACCGGTTGACGCTGTTCCTGGCGCAGTACTGGGGCGGGCCGACCACCTACTCGGACGAACGCGGGCATCCCCGGCTGCGGATGCGGCACGCGGTCTTCGCGATCGGACCGGACGCGCGGGACCGGTGGTTGGCGCACATGCGCGCGGCGCTCGATCACCTCGGCCCCGAGCCCGACGTGCGGGCCGCGTTCGACGAGTACTTCGGCATGGCCGCCGAGGCGATGCGGAACCGGGACTGAGTCAGGTCCGGCTCGAGCCCCACCAGCCGCGGCCCTTGCGCGCACCGCCGAGCAGCCCGAGGTCGATCACGAGGCCGAGCCCGATCACGAGAGCGCCGGTCGCCGTGATCGCGCCGGTCGCCGTCGACAGGTCGTTCTGCGCGACGGCGTAGGCGATCGTCGTGGTGGGCAGGAAGAAGAACCCGAGCGTCGGCCAGAACCAACTGCCATAGGCCAGGGCCAAGTAATCGGTGAACACCCACATGCAGAACAGCACCACCCGGGGGGTGATCAGCGAGATGATCACGAACAGGCAACCCATCAGGTCCCTCCCTCGCCGTTGCCGGTGACCGCCGCGCGGGTCCGGGCGCGAACGCGGCTGCGGCGGAGCACCACACCGTAGCCGACGATCGTGATCGCCGCGAACGAGAACCACTGCACCGCGTAGGAGAAGTGCGGGCCGTTCGTGAACGGCGGCAACGGGGGCATCTCCGGCAGGGGACCGGACTGCGGCGGGTCCTGCACCTGGAGCAGCACGTACAGGGGTTGGAGGCGATACGGCATCTGCGCGGCCAGCTGGCCCAGGTCCACCTTCGTGACGTTCACGGCCGGGCTCGCGCCGGCGGTCGGCGTCGAGACCGCGTCGGGTGGGAACAGCACGCCTTCGATCCGGACCTCGCCGGTCGGGGCCGCGAGCGCGCCCTGCAGCGGTACGGTCGACTCGATCGGGACCCAGCCCCGGTCGACCACGATCGCCGAACCGTCGGGCAGGACCAGCGGGGTCAACACCTGGTCGCCGGCCTCGCCCGTCGAGGCGGCGTTGCGTCCGTACAGCAGGACCTCGTGCGAGGGGTCGTACCGTCCGGTGATCGAGGCGCGGCGGAACCGCAGGACCAGGGGATCCTCGGTTCCGGCCAGCATGGAGGCGAACGGCTCCGCCGGCCGCGCCTCCGCCGCGGCGATCGCCCGGTTCGCGTCCTTGCGCCCGTGGAGCCGGTCGAGCTGCCAGAAGCCGAGGCGGATGCACGCGACCGCGACGACGACCGCGGCGACCGTGAGCACCACGTCCGACGTGCGCGGGCGAACCACGCGCCGAGCATATCGGCGCAGGTCGTAGACCTCGCCCGAGCCGTGCTCGGCCGTTCGCTCTATTGACCGAGGGACACCCGTGCCTCAAGTTGGACCCGGCCGATGGCCGATGTTCCATAGGAGAGGAAGGGCTCGGTCGGGTCGCCTGCCGGAGGACGGGCGCCCGCTCACGGCCGGGCTCGGAGACGTAGGGGGTGACGATAGGTGACGAAGCTCGCCGTGCGCGTGCGCGCGTGGTTCGGAGCCTTGCACGACGCCGACGAGGGCGCGACCGCGGTCGAGTATGCACTGATGCTCGCCCTGATCTTCATGGTCGTCTTCGCCGCCGTCGGGTTCCTGGGCCACGCGACGAACAACGTCTACAGCTCGATGGGGCACTCCTTCCCGCCGTAGGGAGTCGTTGCATCGCCCCGAGATCGGTGCCACGCTCCGACCAGCCGACGCTGGAAGGAGCGTTCGATGCTTGCGCAGACCACGGTGACGTACTCCTCGGGGGGTTCGTCCGGGACGCTGTTCCTGTGGTTCGTGATCCTGTACGTCGTCTTCGCGCTGCCCTACTTCGCGATCTTCCGCAAGGCCGACAAGCCCGGCTGGGCGGCGTTCATCCCGATCTACAACCTGATCGTGCTGCTGGAGGTCGTCGGGCGCCCGGTGTGGTGGATCATCCTGCTCCTGATCCCGATCGTGAACATCATCATCCTGATCATCGTCGACTACGACCTGTCGAAGAGCTTCGGGCACGGTGTGGGATTCCTGATCGGGTTGATCTTCCTGAGCTGGATCTTCCTGATGATCCTCGGGTTCGGGTCCTCGCAGTACCGGGGGCCGGCCGCCGGCCAGGCGATGAGCTCGCCGCCGGCGCCTCCGCCGCCGATGCCGGCGAGCTGACCGGCTCCGCGCGCGACACCATCGGCTAGGCTGGCCCGCCGATGGCGGCGACGGCCAAGCTCCTGGATCTGCAGTCCCTCGACTCGACGATCGACCGGTTGCGGGCGCGCGAGCGGGTGCTCCACGGCGGCGACGAGGTGGCGGCGCTCCGGGGCGAGGCCGACGCGGCCGAGGCGACGCTCGGCGAGCTGCGGCTCGCCATCGATGCGCTCGACCGCGACGGCTCCAAGCTCGAGCACGAGATCGACTCCCTGACGGCGAAGTCCGCGGATGAGGAGAGCCGGCTCTACGGGGGCGCCGTCGCGAACGCGAAGGAGCTCGACGCGATCCGGCACGAGGTCGAGAACCTGAAGAAGCGCCGGTCGGACCGCGAGGATGAACTGCTGGTCGTGATGGAGCGGCGGGAGGAGCTCGATCGCCGGGCGACGGACGCCGAGGCGACCGCGACCGAGCTCCGCGCGAAGGTGGTCGCCGCGGCCGGAGACGCCGGCGAGGAGCTCACCAGGATCGAGGGCGAGCTCGCGACCGCCACGGCCTCGCGCGCTGCGGCCGCGGCTGCGATCGACCCTGAGCTCCTCGAGCTGTACGAGGACCTCCGCCGGCAGAAGAAGGGCGTGGGCGCGGCGGCGCTCGTCGACGGTGTGTGCCAGGGGTGTCACGAGAAGCTCTCGGCGGTCGAGCTCGATCGCGTCCGCCACGATGGCGGGGTGCCGCGCTGCGAGTACTGCCGGCGGATCCTGGTCCTGTGACGAGCTTGGTCGTGTGGACGGATGGGGCCGCTCGCGGCAATCCGGGGCCGGCCGGCGCCGGCGCGCAGCTCACCACGCCGGAGGGCGACGTCGTCGGCGAGATCGCGGAGGGCCTGGGCGAGACCACGAACAACGTCGCGGAGTACACGGCCGCGATCCGGGGCTTGGAGCTCGCCGCCGAGCTCGGGGCCACCGAGGTCCTGCTGCGCTCGGACAGCCAGCTGCTGATCAACCAGCTCACGGGGGTCTACCGCGTGAAGACCCCGCATCTGCAACCGCTGCATCGCCGGATCCGCGAGCTCGTGCGGGCCTTCGATGCGGTCCGGTACGAGCACGTGCCCCGGGAACGCAACCGCGAGGCCGACCGCCTGGCGAACGAGGGCGTCGACGCCTGGCTGGCCGCCGGCCACGGCTGAGCGGTACCGTTGCCGAAGGAGGAGCCGGCCGGGCGGTCGCGGCCCGTTCCACGGGTCGAGGAAAGTCCGGACTCCGAAGGGCAGGACGCTGGCGAGAGCCAGGCGGGGGCGACCTCGCGGAAGGGCAACAGAGAACAGACCGCCGCGCGCGGCGACGCTGCGCGGCAAGGGTGAAACGGTGGGGTAAGAGCCCACCAGCGCGGCGGGCGACCGCCGCGGCTCGGCAACCCCCGTCCGGAGCAAGGCAAGCAGGGAGCGTTCGAGGGCGGCCCGCCCGAGCTCCCGGGTAGCCGCACGGCGCGGGCGAACCGCGACGCGGCGGGATCTTCGGGTCCTGCCGAGAGAGATGGCCGCCGCCGGGGCCTCGCCCCGGCACAGGATCCGGCTTACAGGCCGGCTCCTCCGTCTCCGGTAGCGTGCGGGCGATGACCGGCCCCACGCATGCGGAGCTCGAGGCGGCGCGCGGCCGACGGGTTCGCGACGTGCTCGGTCCCGACCTGCAGGTCCTGTTCTGCGGGATCAACCCCGGCCTGTACTCCGCCGCCGTCGGCCACCATTTCGCCCGGCCGGGCAACCGCTTCTGGAAGGCGCTCGCCGCAGGCGGGTTCACCGGCCGGATCTGGTCGCCGCAGGAGGACGGCCAGCTGCCGACGATCGGCCTCGGGATCACGAACCTCGTGGCCCGCGCGACCGCCACGGCCGACGAGCTCGACGCCGAGGAGCTCCGGGCCGGCGCGGCGCGCCTGCGCCGCACGGTCGCGCGCCTGCGTCCCGCCGCGGTCGCCGTGCTCGGTATCGGCGCGTACCGCACCGGCTTCGCCCGCCCGGGCGCCGTCGTCGGGCGTCAGGACGCGGAGCTCGCCGGCGCGAGCCTGTGGGTCTTGCCGAACCCGAGCGGTCTGAACGCGCACGCGCAGCTCCCCGCGCTGTCGGCGGCGTTCGCCGAACTGAGGCGCGCCGTCCCGATGCGCTAGGGTGCGCGCCATGGACGCACCGACCCGCGCCGGCCTCCGAGCGATCCCGCTGTTCGCCGGGCTCGACGACGAGGCGCTGGCGATGCTGGCCGCGCGCACGACCGAGTTCGAGGCGCCGGCGGGGCAGGTCCTGGTCGAGATCGGACAGCCCGGCGCCGGACTGTTCGTGATCGAGTCGGGTGAGGTCGAGGTGGATCTCCCGGGAGGTCGCACGGCCGTGCTCGGTCCCGGCGGGTTCTTCGGCGAGATCGCGCTGCTCACCGACCGGCCGCATACCGCGCGCGTCCGCGTGATGCGCCCCGTCCGGTGCGTCGCGTTGGATCGTTCGGTGTTCCTGGAGCTCGTGCGCAAGCAGCCGTCGATCGCCGTCGCGATGCTCCCGGTCCTGGCCGCCCGCGTGGCGGACCTGACCTAGCCTGCGACCCGGGCCCGCTCGCGCGCACGCCGCAGCTGCGCGCCGGCGTGGTAGCTGGAACGCACGAGGGGCCCCGCCTCGACCCGCGCGAAGCCCAGCTCGTGCTCCCCCATCTCCGAGAGCGCCGCGAACTCGTCGGGATGGACCCAGCGGTCCACGGGCAGGTGGAACCGGGTCGGCTGGAGGTACTGGCCGATCGTCAGGATCTCGACCCCGGCGTCGCGCAGGTCCGCCATCGCCTCGGGGATCTCCTCGGTACGCTCGCCCATCCCGAGGATCAGGTTCGACTTGGTGATCTGGTCCGCGCGGTGACCGGCTGCGAAGCGGAGCACCTCGAGCGATCGGTCGTAGCCGAAGGCGGGCCGGATCCGATCGTGGAGCCGCCGGACCGTCTCGAGGTTGTGCGCGAACACGTCGGGCCCGGCGTCCAGCACCGTCGTCAGATCCGCCTCGCCACCCTTGAAGTCCGACGGCAGCACCTCGACGCCGATCCCGGGGACGGCCGCGGCGCATGCGGTGATCGCCATCGCCCAGATCGCGGCGCCGCCGTCGGGCAGGTCGTCGCGCGCGACCCCCGTGAGCACGACGTAACGCAGGCCCATCGAGCGGACGGCCTCGGCGATCCGCGCCGGCTCGTCCTCGTCGACCGGATCCGGCCGGGCGGTCATCACGTCGCAGAAGCCGCAGCGGCGGGTGCATTTCGCACCCAGCAGCAGGAACGTGGCCTCGCGCTCCTCCCAGCACTCGCCGATGTTCGGGCACATCGCCTCCTCGCACACCGTGTGGAGCGAGGCGCCGCGCATCAGCTCCTTCAGCGCCGCGTGGTTCGGCCCGGACGCCAGGCGCACCTTGAGCCAGGGAGGCTTCCGCTCGCCGGGCGCGTTCACGCCGGGACCGTTCGTCACGCCGACGATCGGCAGGTGCAGCCGACGTCCGGCGGGGTTGTGGTCGCGTTCGGGCATCCGCTCGAGTGTACGCTCGGCCGGTGGCCCGGCCCGCAGGCATCCGCATCGTGGTGCTCGTGGCGGTGCTGCTGGTCCCCGCCTGCCATCGCCGGACGCCGCAGCAGGAGCGGGCGTCGCTGTGCGGCGATCTCGGGTCTCTCCGAGCGACCGTGACCTTCCTGCGGGCGCCCGACGCCGCGGCGCGCGTCGGCGAGGTCCGCGGCGATCTCGACAAGATCGACCCCACCGTGAACCGCGTGCACCGCTCGGGGGTCGTCGACGATGCGCTCGGTCAACAGCTCGTGGACGCGCAACGGATGTACCACGACCGGTTGAACGGGGTCGGCGACGACGACCGGTTCGCGACGGTCGCCGACGCCGCGGACGGGGAGGCGCTCTGGGGCGCCTACGAAGCGGTCTCGGAGCAGCTGGGGTGCGGGGCGAGCCTCGGTGCGGGCGGCTGAGCCGTCGGGGCGTCGCTCGACTCAGCCCACGTCGGCCCGCTCGTACGCGTCGTCGCCGTCGGCTTCCGGTGCCTCGGGGAGCGACGGAGCGGGACCGGGCCGTCCCGGCAGGAACACGTGGAACGCCGCGCCGCCGCCCTCGCGGTCGCCGGCCCAGGCCCGGCCGCCGTGCAGCTCGGCGAACCGGGCCACCAGGGACAGCCCGATGCCGGTGCCGGGGGAGTGGGGCGAGGCGGTGGGACCTTGCCGGAACGGCTCGAAGATCGCCTCCCGGATCTCGGGGGGCACGCCGGGGCCGTCGTCCTCCACCGTGACGAGGACGCCGCCATCGTGCGGGGTGACCCGCAGCCAGATCCGGCGGTCGGCCGCCGTGTGCCGCGCGGCGTTCATCAGCAGGTTCTCGATGATCCGCTCGACCTTCGCGGGGTCGATCGCGAGGACGACGGGCTCTGCCTCCGCGACGACCTCGCGCCCGGCCAGCATGTCGAGGCTCTCGACCGTGCGGCGGGCGAGCGCGCCCACGTCGGTGACCCGGTACTGCGGCTCCACGATGCCCCGATTCAACCGGTCGATGTCGAGCAGGTCGCGGAGGAGGCGATCGAGCTTCTTCGCGTTCGTGGCCAGGCGGCGGAGCAGGTCGGTCCGGTCGTTCTCCGCCATGTTCGGCCCGCGCTCCAGCGTGAGGGACAGGCCGAGGATCGACGTGAGGGGGCTGCGGAGCTCATGGGAGACCGCGGCGAGGAACGTGTTCTTCATCTCGTCGAGCGCGCGGAGCCGCTCGGCGGCGTCGCGCTCGCGTTGCTCCGATTCGCGGAGCGCCTGCTCCGCGAGCTTGCGCTCCGTGATGTCGAAGATCACGCCCTGCAGGTAGCTCGGCGCGCCCTCCTCGTCGTGCAGGAACGTGGTCTCGTCATGGACCCAGATCGTGCGGCCGTCCGGCGTGTGCATCCGGTACTCCGCGCTCCACGGCACGCCCGATCGTGCGGCGTGCAGGTACGTCCGTTGCACCTCGTCCCGGTCGGCCGGGTCCATCAGCTTCAGCCAGAGCTCCGGATCGTCAAGCCACTCCTCCGGCGAGACGCCGGCGATCGCCGTGATCTGCGGGCTGATGTAGACGGAGGCCATCACGGGGTCGGCGCGGTCGAGGTAGATCGCCGCGGGCACGTGCTCGACGATCCCGCGGTAGCGCTCCTCGGCCTCACGCAACCGGCTCTCGGCCGCCTTCATCTCCGTGATGTCGTACATCACACCCTGGGAGTACAAGGCGGTGCCGTCCTCGTCGCGCACGATGAAGGCCTGGTCGCGCACCCACATCCAGCGCCCATCGCGCTGCAGGAAGCGGTATTCCACGTCGAACGGCTCGCCGGTGGTGTTGTGGTGCTCCACCGCGTCGACCATGTGCTCGCGGTCCTCCGGGTGCAGCCGCGAGCGCCACAGGTTCGGCGTCTCCCGCCACTCCTCGGGCGTGTACCCGAAGATCGCCTCGACCTGCGGGCTGACGTAGATCGTCGGCCACGGATCCTGGATCTGGTCGATGTACGTGACGGCGGGGATCGTCTCGATCAGCGAGCGGTGCCGCGCCTGGGCCTCGGCGAGCCGGCGCGCCGAACGCTCACGTTCGATCGCCGCACCGAGCGTGTTCGCCGTGACGGTCAGCGCCTCGATCTCGGCATCGTGCCAGACGCGGTCCTCCTCGCGATGGTCGAAGCCGATGTAGCCCCACCAGCCGTCGTTCGCGAACACCGGAACCGCGATCACGGATCGGATCGCGGCGGCGTCGCGCTCCAGGACGACCCGCTCCCCTTCGGGGAAGTCACGGACCAGGCCGTGCACCACGCGGTGCTGCCGTAGCAACTCGGCCCACCGCCCGAACCCGCCCGCCTCCCAGGGGAAGTGCCTCGTGACCGGGTCGTCGGTCGGCGCCGCGCCGCGGGCCGACCAGGCCTCGACCAAGGAGACGAACAGCTCGCCGTCCTCGGCCTCTTCGTTCACGTAGACGTGGCAGCGGCTTGCCCGCGCCGAGGCGCCGAGCCGCGCCAGCACGTCGCCCAGGGTGTCGGCCCACGACGGCGATCGGAGGAAACGCTCCGCCGCGTAGCCGGTCGCCTGCAGGATCGCGTCCCGCCGCGCGAGCGCGTCCTCGGCGTCGCGACGCTCCGTCACGTCCTGCAGGACGCCCTGCCAGATCGGGGTGCCGCCGGGACCGTCGACCAGCATCGCGTGGTCGTGGAGCCACGCGACCTCGCCGCCGGCGGTCACGATCCGGTACTCGATGTCGAACGGTTCGCCCGTGTCGTTCGTTCGTGCGGACTCGGCCAGCACGCGACCGCGGTCGTCCGGATGCAACATCCGGACCCAAAGGTCCGGGTCGCGCAGTCGTTGCTCGGGGCTGTACCCGGTCAGCTGCTCGTACTGCGGGCTGACGTAGAGCGCGGTGCTGAGCTCGTCGACGGCGTCGGAATACACCGCGATCGGGAGCTGCTCGACCAGCATGCGGTAGCGTTCCTCGGCCTCGCGCAGGCGCTCCTCCGCCTCCTTGCGCTCGGTGATGTCGTACATCACGCCCTGCCAGTGCAGGGGCTCGCCGGACTCGTCACGCAGCAGCACGGCCTCGTTGTGGACCCAGATCTCCCGATCGTCGCGCGTGATCGAGCGGTAGTCGACGCTCCACACGTCGTCGTCCGCGTCGTTGAGGGCAACGACCCACGCACGGTCGTCCGGGTGGATCCGCTGCTCCCACATCGAGGGATCGTCGATCCACGCCTGCACGGGGAACCCGAAGACCTGCTCGACCTGCGGGCTGAGGTAGAGGTACCGGCCGGTGTCGGGTTCCTCCACGTAGGTGATCGCCGGGAGCTGTTCGACGAGCGTGCGGTACCGGTCCTCGGCCTGGCCGAGCGCGAGCTCGGCGAGGCGTCGCTCCGTGACGTCCAGGAAGACGCCTTCGGCGTAGAAGCGGTCGCCGCGCATCACCGACGCCGCCTGGTCGTGCACCCACACGACATGGCCGTCGCGGTGCACCATCCGGTACTCCATGTCGAACGGCCGGCCGCGCTCGGCCGTGGCCTCCCAGCTCTCGAGCACGGCGTCGCGATCCTCCGGGTGCACGATCCGCTCCCAGATGCCGACGTCGGCGAGCCATTCCTCGGGCGAGTAGCCGGTGAGCGCGGCGATGCCGGGGGCAACCCAGCGGTCGCCGACCTCGCGGTCCGGCGTGGAGTCGATCATGTACGCGACGACCGGCAGGTGCTCGAGGAGGGTGCGCCAGCGCTCCTCGGCCTCACGCAACCGCTCCTCGGCCTCGGCGGCCCGCTCGTCTGCCTCCCGTTGCGCCGTGATGTCGTACATCACGCCGTGGGCGAGGTGCGGCTTGCCCTCCGTGTCGAAGCCCCCGTAGTTCGCCTCGTCGTGGATCCACACGATCCGTCCGTCCGGACGAAGGACCCGATACTCGACGTTCATCGTCGTGCCGGTCTCGTCGCTCTCCTCGGAGATCGCGACCACGCGGTCCCGGTCGTCGGGATGGATCATGTCGACCCACGCGTCGGCGTAGCGCTCCGGCGAGACCCCGAAGATCCGGTCCACCTGGGGGCTCACGTAGAGGTTGCGCCGGGCGCTCGGATCCCAGCTGTACGAGACGGCGGGCGACTCCTCGATCAGGGCCCGCAGGCGGGCGTCGGTCTCCTCCCACATCCGCTGGCGCCGCTCCGCCTGGCTCGACCGCCGGGCCGCGATCACCGCGACCCCGCCGAGCGAGAGCACCGCGAAGCCGAGGACCTCGTCGAGGTGGTGCAGGGCGGCGACCGACTCCTCGAAGCGGTTGAAGATCCCCAGGGTCACGCCAAGCGCGAACAGAACGGCGACGACCAGCGCGACGATCAGCACGTCGCGCCGGCCGCCCGACCGCTCTCCGGTGGGGTCTCGTCGGGGTCCGCTCACGTCCCCCTAGGTATCGGGCATCGGGGGGAGGCCCTGAACGCGGCGGGTCGGGCGGGGGGAGCGCTCAGAATCGGGCGAGCTCGAGCATCCGGACGTACAGCTGATCCGGCTCCGGCTCCATGAAGGCATGCTCCAAGGGGGCCGCGTAGGGCATCGCCGGGATGTCGGGACCGCCGATCCGTACGAGGGGGGCATCGAGGTCGAACATCGCTCGCTCGGCGATCGTGGCGGCGATCTCGGCCCCGGCGCCGTAGGTGCGGTTGTCCTCGTAGACGACCATGGCCCGGGACGTCTTGCGGACCGACGCCAGGATCGTCTCCGTGTCCAGGGGCGCGAGCGCCCGCGCGTCGACGACCTCGACCTCGATCCCTTCGTCCAGGGCCAGGCGCGCCGCCGCCTCCAGGCACCGATGCAGCTCGAAGCCGTAGGTGACCACGGTCAGGTCTCCGCCCTCCCGCTTCACGTCCGCGGGCCCGATCGGAACCGTCGCCCCGTCGTCGGGCACCTCGCCCTTGATCAGGCGGTAGCACTTCTTGTGCTCGAGGAACAGGACCGGATCGGGGTCGCGGATCGCCGAGCGCAGCATGCCGGCCGCGTCGGCCGGCGTGGAGGGCATCACCACCTTGAGCCCCGGGACGTGCGCGTAGAACGCCTCGATCGACTGCGAGTGGTACAGCGCCCCGTGGATCCCGCCGCCGCACGGCGCGCGGATCACCATCGGACACCCCCAGTCGCCGTTCGTGCGGTAGCGCATCCGGGCAGCCTCCGAGACGATCTGGTCGAAGGCCGGATGGATGAAGTCCGCGAACTCGATCTCGGCGACCGGCCGCAGCCCGCGCAGGGCCATCCCGATCGCGACCCCGACGATCGCGGACTCCGCCAGTGGCGTGTCGATCACGCGGTCCTCCCCGAACTCCTCGAGGAAGCCCTCCGAGACCTTGAACACCCCGCCGCGCGCACCCACGTCCTCGCCCAGGAGCATCACCCGGTCGTCCGCGGCCATCTCGTCGTGCAGGGCGTCGGAGATCGCGGCGACGAGCGTCTTCTCGCTCACCGGTCGTCCTCGGCGAACACGTGGCGGCCGACCAAGGCGGGGTCGGGGTCGGGGGCGTCCCACGCCGAGGTGAGGGCCGAATCGACCTCGGCCTTCAGTTCGTCGTGCAGCGACTGGATCCGCTCGTGATCGGTCAGCCCGCGACCGATCAGGTACCCCACGAACCGGTCGATCGGATCGTGGTGCTTGTGTTCCTCGACCTCCGCGCGCGATCGGTACGACTTGTCGTCGTCGTCGGAGGTGTGCGGAAGGTACCGGTAGGTCTTGCACTCGATCAGGGTCGGGCCTTGCCCGGCTCGGGCTCGATCGTGCGCCTCGCGCATCGCGCGGAAGCACGCGAGCACGTCGCTGCCCTCGACCACGACGCCGGGCATCCCGTAGCCTTCGGCCCGGCTGGCGACGTCCCGTACCGCCATCTGCTTGTCCTGGTGGACGCTGATCGCGTACTCGTTGTTCTCGCAGACGAACACGACGGGCACGCGGTGGATCGCCGCGAAGTTCAGGCCTTCGTGCCAATCGCCCTCGCTGGTGGCCCCCTCGCCGAACCAGCAGCCGACGACGGCGTCCTCGTTGCGGTAGCGCATCGCGTAGGCGATCCCGGCGGCGTGCGGGACCTGCGTGGCGATCGGGGAGGAGTGGCTCACGATCCCCAGCCGACGGTATCCCCAGTGCGCCGGCATCTGCCGACCGCCCGAGGAGGGGTCGCCGGCCTTGGAGAAGATCCCCAGGAAGACCTCCTCCGGGGTCATGCCGGCGACGAGGACCACGCCGAGGTCGCGGTAATACGGCACCCAGACGTCGGTGCCGAGCCGCATCGGCCACGCCGTGCCGATCTGGCAGCCCTCGTGACCGGAGACCGGCACCACGAACGGCGCCCGGCCCATCCGGTTCTGCCGCAGCGCCGCTTCGTCGATCAGGCGGGCCAGCAGCATCAGGCGGTGCATCTCGAGGAGGTCGTCGACGGACAGGCCGAGTTCCTCGTGGGTCGCGTCGGTCAGCCGCGTGGTCAGGTCGTCTCTCCTCGCAACCTCCGCGGGAGTCTACAACGAGCCCTCCCGGCCTTCGATCGGTCGAACGGCTCAGCTTCCCTGACACCTATACCCCCTAGGGGTATACTGCGGTGCTCGGCGTTGAACGGAGGAGGAACGATGATCGATCCGGTCTGCGGGATGACGGTGACGCCCGCCACGGCAGCGGGAGCCTGGGATCACGCGGGAACGACCTACTACTTCTGCTCCGTCGGCTGCCTCCAGCGCTTCAAGGAGGCGCCGGAGGACTACGTGGACGGGGACCCCGCCGGCCGGTCGATGTGAGGGAACCCCACCAGGGTATGCGGCAAGGAGGTCCGATGTACGGCTACACGACGAAGAAGGACGACGTCCAGCGACGCCTTCGGAAGATCGAGGGGCAGGTGCGCGGCCTGCAGCGGATGGTCGACGAAGACACCTACTGCATCGACATCCTCACGCAGGTGAACTCGGTGATCGCGGCGCTGCGCGCGGTGGGGTTGGGCCTGCTGGACGATCACGTCCGGCATTGCGTCCGTGAGAGCATCGAACAGGGCACGAGCGACGAGAAGGTCGAAGAGCTGATGGCGGCCGTCTCGCGCTTCTCGAAGTAGGCCGGCGGTGGCGACCGGGACCGACGACCGCGAGTTCGTCCTCGACATCGAGGGGATGACCTGTGCCTCGTGCGTGCAGAAGGTCGAGCGCGCCCTGTGCGAGGTCCCCGGCGTCCGGGCCGCGGCCGTCAACCTGGCGACGCGCACCGCGACGGTGCAGGGCGAGGTGCGCGATCCTGGCCCCCTCGTCCTGGCCGTCGAGGGCGTCGGCTACGGCGCCCACCGGCACACGGGGGAGGGGTCGGCCGCCGACGAGGTTGCCGACTACCGACGCCGGCTGGTGGTCGGCCTCGCGCTGACGATCCCGATCCTCGTACTGACCTTCGTGGTGCCGGCGAGCACGGCGAACGATCTGCTCACGTGGATCCTCGCCACCGCGGTCCTGGTCTATCCGGGGTGGCCGTTCCTGCGGGGCGCGGCCCGCGCCGCGCGGCACGGCTCGACCACGATGGACACGCTGATCGCGGTCGGCGCCCTTGCCGCCTACGGCCTGAGCGTCGCGTCGATCCTGCGCGGCTCCGCCGACCGCTACTTCGACACCGCTGCGGTGATCGTGACGCTGGTCCTGGTGGGCAAGACGCTCGAGGCCCGTGCGCGGATCGCGGCCAGCGACGCTTCGCGGGTCCTGCTCGAACGCGGAGCGACCACGGCGAGGGTCCTCGAGGACGGGCGGGAGCGGACGATCCCGATCGAGGAGCTGCTCCCCGGCATGCTCGCAGTCGTGCTGCCGGGGGAGAAGATCCCGGCCGATGGCGTGGTCCGCGAGGGCGTGTCGTGGGTCGACCTGTCGCTGCTCACGGGGGAGTCGGTGCCGGTGGACGTCGAGCCCGGCGATGAGGTCGTCGGGGCGTCGATCAACGGCACGGGTCGGCTCGTGGTGTTCGTCTCGACGGTCGGCGCGAACACCCGGCTTGCCGGCATCGTCAGGCTGCTCCAGGCCGCGCAGGGATCGAAGGCGCCGGTCCAGCGCCTGGCCGACCGGATCTCGGCCGTGTTCGTTCCGGTCGTGCTGGCGATCGCGGCGGCCACGTTCGTCGGATGGGCCGTCCTGTCCGACGTCGGGGTCGGAACCTCGCTGTTGCACGCGACGGCGGTGCTGGTGATCGCATGTCCCTGCGCGCTCGGCCTTGCCACACCGGCGGCCGTGATGGCCGGCACCGGCCGGGCGGCGGAGCTCGGGATCTTGTTCCGAGGCGGCGAGGTGTTCGAGCGGGCGCGGGACGTGGACACGGTGCTCCTGGACAAGACCGGCACCCTCACCGAAGGCGCGATGACGCTGGCCGCGATCGTTCCCGCGCCGGGATCATCCGACGACGAGGTGCTTGGGCTCGCGGCCGCGGCGGAGTCTGGGTCGGAACACCCGATCGCCCGGGCGGTCGTGGACGCGGCGCGGACCCGCGGCATCACCCTGCCGACGGCGGCGGCCACGGAGGTCCGGCCGGGTGCCGGGGCGGTGGCGTTCGTCGACGGGGTCGAGGTCACGGTCGGACGTCCGGTCGACCTCGATCCGGATCTGGCGGCCGACGCCGGGCAGCTGGCCGCGCGCGGCCTCACGCCGTTCGCGGTCGGTCGCGGCGCACGCACGGTGGGTCTGCTTGCCGTGGCCGACCGGGTGCGACCCGAGGCTCCGGGCGCGGTCGCACGCCTGCGCGCCCTCGGGATGGAACCCGAGATCGTGACCGGCGACGTCCGGGCGACGGCGGACACGGTGGCCGCCGCGGTCGGGGTGGAGCGGGTGCTGGCGGCGGTCTTCCCGGAGGGCAAGGTCAACGAGGTGCGCCGGCTGGAAGGCGACGGACGGCGTGTCGCGTTCGTCGGCGACGGCCTGAACGACGCGCCGGCGCTCGCGGCTGCGACGGTGGGGGTCGCGATGGCCACCGGCACCGATGTCGCGCTCGCTGCTGCCGACGTCCAGGTGCTCGGGGGCTCGCTGGGTTCGGTCGCCGACGCGCTCGCGCTGGCCCGCAGGACGTATCGCGTGATCGCGGAGAACCTCGTCTGGGCCTTCGCGTACAACGCGGTGATGATCCCGCTCGCGGTGGCCGGGCTGCTTTCGCCGATGTTCGCGGCCGCGGCGATGGCGCTGTCCAGCGTCTCGGTGGTCGCGAACGCGCTGCGTCTGCGCCGCTTCGGGCGGGGTCGGAATCCCGCGGAGCCGCCGGGCGTTGAGGACCATGCGGCCGTTCGGGCCGCATCATGACCCGGAAGGAACCCTAGGATGAGTGCGACCATGGACCACGTCGTCGACGTCACGGACGCCACCTTCGAGCAGGTGGTCGTCGAGGGCTCGAAGGAGCGCCCGGTGGTCGTCGACCTGTGGGCCGCGTGGTGCGGACCCTGCCGCACGCTCGGCCCGATGCTCGAGAAGGTCGCCGGGGAGCGCGAAGGCGCCTTCACCCTGGCGAAGATCGACGTCGATGCGAACGTCGTCGGCCAGGAGCTCCTGCGGGCCGTGCGGTCCCAGGGGATCCCGACCGTGGTGGCCTTCCGCGACGGTCAGCCGGTCTCGATGTTCATCGGGGCCTACCCCGAGTCCGAGGTGAACCGCTTCGTCGACTCGATCCTGCCCACCGAGGCCGAGCTCGAGGTGAGGGAGGCGGAGGAGGCCGTCGAGGCGGGCGACCTCGAGAACGCCGAACGAGGGTTCCGGGAGACGCTCGCCGAGGATCCGGCGAACGAGGAGGCCGCGATCGGCTTGGCGCGCATCCTCGTCGAGCGTGGCGACCTGGACCAGGCGCGGCCGCTGGTCGCCGGAGCCCTCCCGAACCCGGAGGCGGAACGGTTGCACGCGGCGATCGAGGTGCGGGACTGGGGGCAGGAGCCGGGCACCGGCACGCTCGCGTCCGCGAAGCGCCTGGCCGCGGCCGGCCGCTGGCGGGAGGCCCTCGACGGGATGGTCGGATCGCTCCAGGACGACCGCGACTCGGCCCGGCAGGCGATGCTGACCGTGTTCGCGGTCCTCGGGGACGACGACGAACTGGTGCCGCCGTACCGGCGGTCGCTCGCCGCGGCGCTCTTCTGAACGGAGGCGTCGCGGGCAGCGTGGACGACGTCGTCTTCCGAGAGACCCAGCGCATGCCCTCGTCGTGGCGCGTGCCGCTGCTCCTGCTCGCCGCCGGCGGCGCGGTCCTGTACGTCGTCTCGATCGCGGTCGCCGGGCAGACCGGCCCGGCGTCGCTCGTCGCGCTGGTCGCGATCACAGCCGGCCTCGCGGTCGCGGCCCTCGCCCTCGTGGCGAAGCTCGAGGTCGTGGTGACCAGGACTGCCGTCGAGATCCGGTGGGTGCCGCTCGCTCGTCGCACGATCCCGTTCGCGACGATCCGGGAGGCGGAGGTGGTGACGTACCGGCCGGTCCGGCAGTTCGGCGGCTGGGGGATCCGGATGGGCCGGTCCGGCGCGCGCGCGTACTCGATGTCGGGCGATCGCGCGGTGCGGGTCGTCCTGCACGACGGGAAGGAGCTCTACCTCGGCTCGCTGGAGCCCGAGGCGCTGGCGGCCGCGATCGACCGGGCGCGGGTGCGATGAGCGAGCTGCGGGACGCGATCCGCGACTGGTGGGATGCCGACGCCCATCACTACGACGGGTCGGCCGACCACGGGCTGTCCGACCCCGTCCAGGCCGCGGCGTGGAACGCCACGCTTCGCGCGCTGCTCCCGCCGGCGCCGGCGCACGTCCTGGACGTGGGCGCCGGCACCGGTGCGATGTCGCTGCTCGCCGCGGACCTCGGTCATCACGTCACGGCGCTGGATCTTTCTGCAGAGATGCTTGCCGGCGCCCGCCGGAAGGCCGAGGAACGCGGTCTGGAGCTCACCTTCCTGGTCGGGGCCGCCGAGGAGCCGCCGGCGGGGCCGTTCGACGCGGTGATCGAACGCCACGTCGCGTGGACGCTCCCCGATCCGGCGGGCGCCTTCGCCGCCTGGCGGAACGTGGCGCCCGGCGGGCGGCTCGTGCTCTTCGAGGGGTCGTGGCCCGGCGAGGGGCTCTCCGTCGCGGTGAACGATGCGGTCGCCAGGGTGCTCGAGCGCGCATGGGGGATCGCGCCCCACCATCACGACGACTATCCGCCGGAGGTTCTGGAGCGGCTGCCGCTCGCGGGTGCCTCTTCTCCCCGCCCGTTCCTCGAGGCGGTGACGGCGGCCGGATGGGGTGCGCCGCGGCTGCACCGCCTCGCCGACGTGGAGTGGGCGGTCGAGCGGGCCGCGCGCTGGCCGCTCGGCCGCCTGCGCCGTCGGACCCGCTACGCGATCGTCGCCGACGACCGGCGGGACAGCCAGACGTCGGTCCGGTAGGGCACGTCGATCGTTCCGCCCGCGGGAACGATCTCGCGGATCCGGTCGGCGACCGCGGCGCGCTCCTCGTCCGGCAGGATCGCGATGAAGCTGATCGACAGCACCCGCGCGACGGTCCGTTCGGGGGACGTGCGATGCACGTAGGGGAACGACGTCCGCTCGGGATCGGCGAACGCGTCGGTTCCGGCGAACGCCTCGCGCCAGCGCATCGACCGGTGGCTCGGCGTCGTGCCGCGGTACGGCTCGATCGTCTCGGTCATCGCGCGGACCCACGGCGTGTCCTCGTCGCGGACGTTCCAGATCAGCCCGAGCGAAGAGCCGTCCACCAGCGTCCGCGCGAGCTCCCGCAGGGCCCTCGGGCCGTCGAACCAGTGGAACGCCTGCGCGGCGACCGCGGCCTGCGCGCACCCATCCCGCAAGGGGAGCTCCTCCGCCACGCCGCCGACGAGGCCGAGGCCCGGGAGGTTGCGTGCGAACGCGGCCCGCATCGCCGCGACGGGCTCGATCCCCACGATGCGCGCCCCGGCTGGCCGGAGGAGCTCGGTGAGCTTGCCGGTCCCCGGTCCGAGCTCGATGCACGTCCTGCCGGGAGCGAGCCCCAGCTCCCGGGTGAGCAGCGCGACCGCCTCCGGTGGGAAGCTCGGCCGCCCGGCCTCGTAGTCGGCGACGGCGCGCTCGAAGCCGGCGGCCGCCGACGGATGGACGCGTGGCTCAGGCGACATCGGCTGCCGCGGCGAACGGCCCGGCGACCTCACGTGGCGCGTCCGCGAACGACACGTCGAACCGTTCGGCGAACGCGCGCTCGACGAGCGGCCGGACCTCACCGACCCCGACGGACCGGCCGGCGAGACGGGACAGTGACGTCACTCCGTGGTCGGGCAGGCCGCACGCGACGATCCCGTCGAACCACGACAGGTCGGTGTCGCAGTTCAGCGCGAACCCGTGCAGCGTGACCCGGGCGCGCAGGAGCCGGACGCCGATCGCGCAGACCTTCTCGTCGCCGGACCACACGCCGGTCTGGACGTCGGCCCGCCGCCCGATGGGCACGCCCAGGGCCGCCCCCGCGGCGACCGCCACGTCCTCGAGGTGCCGCAGGTAGACGCCCGCGTCGGGTTTCGCGCCGAGATCCAAGATCGGGTAGCCGACGAGCTGCCCCGGGCCATGGAACGTGAACGATCCGCCGCGGTCGATCCGCCGCACGATCCCGCCGCGAGCCGCCACGTCGGCCGGATCCCACCGCAGTTCGTCCTGCTTGGCGCGGCGGCCGGCCGTGAAGACGGGCGGGTGTTCGAGCAGGATCAGCGTGTCGGGGATCTCGCCCGCGAGGCGCCGTTCCGCGAGCCGGTGCATCGCGTCGTTCGCGACGTCGTAGGGCACCGGCGAGGTGGGTCGGAGCAGCCAGGCCGAGCGTGGCACCGCTAGAGGCCCAGGTCTTCGGCGAAGTCCCAGGTCTCGAGGTTCTGGCGCACCCGGGCGAGGAAGCGCGTGGCCAGCTCGCCGTCGATCACACGGTGGTCCCACGACATCGAGATGTTGACCATGCTGCGGATCGCGATCGCGTCGTCGATGACCACGGCACGCTTCACGATCGCGTCGAACGACACGATCCCGACGTTCGGCTGGTTGATGATCGGGACGCTCGCGATCGAGCCGTAGGGACCTGGGTTCGTGATCGTGAAGGTCGCCCCCTGCACCTCGTCGGGGGTGAGCTGGTGCGCCCGAGCGCGGGACGCGAGGTCGGCGATCGCGCGGGCCACCCCAACCGTGTTCATGCCGTCGGCGCCTTTGATCACCGGAACGATCAGTCCGGCGTCGTAGCTGACCGCGATGCCCATGTTGACCCCGCGGTGGCGCACGATCGTGTCGCCGTCGAGCCGCGCGTTGACGTCGGGATACGCCTGGAGGGCGTCCACCGTGGCGCGCACGACCATCGGCAGGTACGTGAGCTTGACCCCGTGCTTGTCCTCGAAGGCTCCCTTCACGCGCTCGCGCAGCCGGACGAGATGGTCGACGTTGACCTCGACCAGGGTCCAGGCGCGCGCCGTGGTCTGCGTGGACGCGAGCATGTGGTCGGCGATCGCGCGGCGGATGTGGGTCATCGGAACCGCTTCATCGCCCGGACCGAGCAGCGCCGGCGCCGATGCCGCCGCGACGGCGGGGGTCTCGGGCGGTGCCGGAACGGACCCCGGTTGCGGCGCGGCGGCGACGGCGGGAGCGAGCAGCCCCACGGGAGCCGCTGCCGGGGCGGGACCGCCGCCGGCCGCGATCACCGAGAGGACGTCGTTCTTTGTGATCCTCCCGCCGGTCCCGGTTCCCTCGATCCGCCCGAGATCGAGGGAATGCTCGCGGGCGAGGCGCCGCACGAGCGGCGAGAGGATCTGAGACCTCGGCCCCCGGTCGGGGATCGACGCCGCGGGCTGGGCCATGGCGGGATGCGAGGCCGCCACCGGGGCCGCGATCGGGGCGGCCTGCACGGGAGCCGGAGCGGGCGCCACGGCCGGAGCGGGCGCCACGGCCGGAGCCGGCGCGGGAGCGCTCGCTTCCGCGGGAGCCGCCGGCGCCGTTGATGCGACGGCCGCGACGCCCTCCTCGGCCACCTCCATCACCACGGTGCCCACCGGCACCGTCGCGCCCTCCTCGACCAGGATCTTCGTGACCGTGCCGGCCACGGGAGAGGGGACCTCGGTGTCGACCTTGTCGGTCGAGATCTCGAACAGCGCCTCGTCGCGGGCCACGGGGTCGCCCTCGTGCTTGAGCCACTTCAGGATCGTGCCTTCGACGATCGTCTCGCCGAGCTGCGGCATCTGGATCGACGTCATCCCCTCGTCCTCCTCACCAGGTCGCCAGCCGGTCGATCGCGGCCTCGATGTCGGCCACCTGCGGCAGGAACGCGTCCTCCAGTGGAGGGGAGAACGGCACCGGGATGTTCGGCGGTGCGAGACGCACCACCGGGGCGTCCAGGTGCTCGAAGGCTCGCTCCGCGATCATCGCCGCCACCTCGGAGCCTATCCCGAGGAAGCGGTAGGACTCGTAAAGGACGAGTGCGTGCGCGGTCTTCTCGATCGAGCGCAGGACGGTCTCCTCGTCGTAGGGATAGACCGTGCGGAGGTCCACGACCTCGACCGAGACGCCGCGCTGCGCAAGCGAGGTTGCCGCCTCCAGCGCCTTGTGGACCATCGCCCCGTACGTGATCACGCTGACATCGGTCCCCTCCCGCTTGACCTCGGCGGAGGAGATCGGGACCAGGAACTCCGGATCGGTGGGGACCTGCTCCTTGATCCGCCGGTAGATCCACTTGTGCTCGAGGAACATCGACGGGTTGTCGTCGCGGATCGCCGACTTCAGCAGGCCTTTCGCGTCCGAGGGGAACGCCGGGCACATGATCTTGAGGCCGCCAGCGTACGCGTACCAGGGCTCCGGGTTGATCGAGTGGAAGCTCGAGGCGCGCACGCCGCCGCCGGAGGGGCCGCGCAGCACCACCGGCAGCGGCACGCCGGCGCGGTAGTGGTAGCGGGACAGGACGGTCGAGATCTCGTCGAAGCCGCTGGACATGAAGTCGGCGTACTGGAACTCCGCGACCGGACGCAGGCCCTCCATCGCCGAGCCGACCGCCATCCCGACGATCGTCTCCTCCGCGATCGGCGTGTCCATCACGCGCTCGGGCCCGAACCGGTCGATGAAGCCCTCGGTCACCTTGAACGCGCCGCCGTAGACGCCGATGTCCTCGCCGAGCATGTAGACGCGCTCGTCACGCTCCATCTCCTCCCAGAGCGCCTCGGCGATCGCGATCAGGTACGTGGCCTGGCCGTCGTCGTCCCGTTTGCCCCTCGGCTCGGCCCCGTGGCCGGCGGCGCCCGCTTCGACCGTGGCGGTCATCCGGTCTCCGTCCCGCCGCCGCGGCCTGGATCGTGGGTCCAGTAGCCGTCCTCGACCCACCGGCCCTTCGTCACGTCGCCCGGCTCCGGGAACGGCGAGGCCTGCGCGAACGCGTACCCCTCCTCGAACTCGCGCTCGATCCGAGCGTCGATCGCGGCCAGGTCCTCGTCGGTCGCGACGCCTTGCTCCCGGAGGTAGATCGCGAAGTTCTTCACCGGGTCCTTCGACAGCATGTAGTGCTCGAGCAGTTCTCGGGGGACGTACTTCGCGGGGTCGTGGCCGGCGTGGCCCCGCCAGCGAAGGGAGACCGACTCGATCAGCGTGGGGCCGCCGCCGTCCCGCGCCCGGTCGACCGCCTCCTTCGCGGCTGCGTAGACCTCGAGCACGTCGGTGCCGTCGACCCGCACGCCGGGGATCCCGTAGCCCGCCCCGCGCTCGGCGATCGTCGGCACCGCGAACTCCTTCGCGTTCGGCGTGGAGTACGCGAACTGGTTGTTGTTCACGACCCAGACGTTGGGAAGGCGCAGCACGGCCGACGTGTTGATCGCCTCGTGCCAGCGGCCGTTGGACGTGGCGCCGTCGCCGCAGATCGCCATCGCGACCCGGCGATCGCCGCGACGTTGGTACGCGAGCGCCGCGCCGACGGCCACCGGGTAGGCGATCGGCAGGTGGGACATCACAGCGAAGGTCCGGTGCCCGTACCAGTCGCCGATGTGGCTGTTGCCGTCGCGTCCTCGCAGATACCCGTCGATCCGGCCCCAGTACTGCGCCATCACGCGGTTCAGGTCGAGCCCCTTCGTCAGCTGTGCCGTGAGGTCGCGGTGCGTCGGGAACAGGGAGTCATCGGGATCCAGCGCGAACGCGACGCCGACGTGCGTCCCCTCCTGGCCCCGGCCCGAGTAGATCGCGCCGGGAAGCCGGCCCTGCCGGTACAGGGCTTCCATCCGCTCGTCGAAGTAGCGGCCCATCTGGAGGTGGTAGTAGATCTCCTTCAGGCGGTCGTCCGGCAGCGGACGGCCGCTCGCCGCCGCGTCGGGTTCGAGCTTCGTGGCCACGATCGTCTCCTCAGAGCGTGTTCAGCGGCTTGCCGGCCAGCGCGAGCATCGCCTCGCCGACGCTTTCGGACAACGACGGATGGGGGTGGATCAGCGCGGCGACGTCGGCGGCGGTCGCCTCCCAGGCCGTGATCAGCATCCCTTCCGCGATCAGGTCGGTGACGTGGGGCCCCAGCATGTGCACGCCGAGCACCGGCCCGCCCTCGGCTTCCGCGACGACCTTCACGGTGCCGCCCTCACCCAGGATGTTCGCCTTGCCGATCGCCCGCAGGTCGAGCTTCTCGACGACGATCTCGCGGCCGGCCTCCCGGGCCTGGGCCTCGGTGAGACCGACGCTCGCGATCTCGGGGCTGCTGTACGTGACCCGCGGGATCACGGCGTAGTCGATCGCCGGCACCTCGATGCCGGCGATCCGCTCCGCCACGGCGATCCCCTCGGTGAACGCGACGTGCGCCAGCTGGAGCGGGGTGGCGGCGACGTCGCCCACCGCCCAGACATGCGCCGCGCTCGTGCGGAGCTGGTCGTCCACGAGCACGAACCCGCGCTCGTGCAGGGCGACGCCGGCTTCCGCGAGGCCGAGGTCCTCGGAGACCGGGCCGCGTCCGACGGCGACGAGGCAGACGTCGGCCTCGACGGTGTGCTCGGCGCCGTCCACTTCGTAGGTGACCGCGGCACCCTCGCCGGTCTCGGCGACCGATCGGACCGCGGCGCCGGCGGCGGCCGTGATGCCGCGTCGGCGGAACGCCCGTGCGAGCGCCGTGGAGATGTCCTCGTCCTCGAGCGGCGCCAGCCGCGGCAGCGCTTCGACGAGCGTCACCTCGGCGCCGAAGGAACGATAGAACGAAGCGAACTCGAGTCCCACCGCGCCGGCGCCGATCACGACGACCGAGGACGGGATCCGGTCGTAGCGGAGCGCCTGGTCGCTGGTGATCACGTGAGCGCTCAGCTCGATCCCGGGCAGGAGCTTCGGTCGCGAACCGGTCGCGATCACGACGTCGGTCGCATCCACGCGGTCGCCGGCGACCTCGATGGCGGGCCCGGGGAGCACGCGAGCCACGCCGGGGATCACGTCGATGTCCCGGGCACGCACGAGACCGGTCAGGCCGGTGACGAGCTTGTCGACCATCCGTTCCTCGAACGCGAGGATGGCCGACCAGTCGGGCTCGCCGGAGGCCTTCACGCCCCAGTCGGCCGCGCGATCGACGGTGTCCATCACGGCCGCCGACTGCAGCAGCGCTTTCGTGGGGATGCATCCGCGGATCAAGCAGGTGCCACCGAGCCGCTCGTCCTTCTCGACGAGGGCCACGCGCTTGCCCAGCTGCGCGGCACGGAGCGCGGTCGAGTAGCCACCCGTCCCCGACCCGATCACCGCGATGTCGTACGCACCCACCATGCGACGAGCCAGTCTAGCCGCCGCCGTCCGCACCCACCGTCGCGCCCACGTACGATGCGCGCATGAGCGAGCTGGAGGGCCTCAAGCACACCCCGCTCGAGGCGGACCACGCGGCCCTCGGTGCAAAGCTGGGACCCTTCGGCGGCTGGGTCATGCCGATCGAGTACGCCGGCGCGCTGGCGGAGCACCGAGCCGTGCGCGAGCGCGTCGGGGTCTTCGACCTGACGCACCTCGGCAAGGTCGAGGTGACCGGACCGGGTGCGATCGGGTTGCTGCAGGGCGTCGTCACGAACGACGTGTCGGCGATCGCGCTGGGCGAGGCCCAGTACAACCTGGTGTTGAACGAGGGCGGCGGCGTGATCGAGGACTTGATCGTCTACCGCCTCGAGCCGGACCGGTACTTCGTCGTGCCCAACGCGGCGAACACCCAGCGGGTGCTCCAGATCCTCGCCGAAGCGCCCGCGCCGGAGCGGGTGCACCTCCGGTACCACCAGGACTGGTGCTTCCTGGCGGTGCAGGGGCCCGACGCGCCGCAGGTCGTGCCGAAGCTCTTCCCCGAGGCGAACGACCTGGGATTCATGCAGTGCGCGGAGTCGGACTACCACCGGCGCCCGGTCATCGTGACCCGTTCGGGGTACACGGGCGAGGTCGGCTACGAGCTGTTCACCGAGGAGGACGTCGCGATCGAGCTCTGGCGCGAGCTGCTCGAGGCGGCCTCGGTGTTCGACGGGGCGCCGTGCGGGCTCGCGGCCCGCGACGTCCTCCGCCTGGAGATGGGCTACCCGCTGTACGGCCAGGACCTGTTCGAGACCTCGACGGCCTTCGAGGCGGGGCTGGCCTGGGCCGTCGCGACGGACAAGGGCTCGTTCCGCGGCAGCGCCGCCCTCGCTCGCCAGAAGGAGGAAGGGCTGCCGAGCCGGCTGCGCGGCCTGCGGATGCACGAGCGGCGGCACATCCCTCGTGCGCATTACCCGGTGTTCTCGGGCGACCTGCTGATCGGCGAGGTGACGAGCGGGACGTACTCACCGCTGCTCGAGACGGGGATCGCGCTGGCCTACCTGTGGCCGGCCGACGCGGCCGAGGTGGGCGACGAGGTCGAGGTCGACATTCGCGGGCGCCGGGGGACCGCGACGGTGGTCCGGCCGCCGTTCGTCGACCGCAGTCCGCGCTGAGCCGCTCGACGGAGCCGAGCCGCTAGATCGAGCGGAGCGGGGGACCGACCGCGCGCTCGAAGTCGCCGATGCCCGCCGCGCCGAAGCGCACGTGCACGAGCAGTCGGTGTAGGAGCGACTCGGCCTTCGGCGAGTCCTTCGTCACGGCGACCACGACGTACAGCCCCGACCCGGGGATCCCGACGCTCCCGGCGGGCCCGAAGCCGGGTGCGGCGATGAAGTAGGACCAGCGCGTCGCCGGTCGGCCGTCGGCCCGGCAGATGCCCTCGCCCTCGGCGACGAAGTCCCCGACCGACGTGTAGTCGCCGTCGATGAAGGCGGGCACGTGGTCGGCGAAGACCTGCTGCGACGACGCGCGGCAGCCGGGGGCATCCTGCAGCCGCGACAGGAGCGGGCCGGTCGCGGCCAGGTAGTAGAGGTCGCTCGGCACCCCGATCTGCGTCGCGTCGACCCAGGTCGCGGAGATCCCTTGGCTGATCGTCTGGGACACCGGTGCGCCGATCGGATGGGGCGAGGCGATGAAGCCCTCGTGGTACCCCGCCGGATCGACGGCGACGGCGCTCCAGCCGTCGGGCACCAGGCCGCTGACCGCGCCCGCGGTCACCCGGACGAACGGGGATGAGGTGGGGTGCATCTCGACGAGGGGGCCGGCGGCCAAGGGGCGGGCGCCGGCGCCAGAGCAGCTCGCGGCGGCGAGCGACACGGCGATCCCGACGATGGCTTTGCGCACCCGGTGCTGTCTCCCGCGGCGGAGGATACGCCCGGCCGCCCGGCCGCGCCACCTCCCGAACGGAGGGATCAGGCGGCTCCGACGGGGGGCATGTCCAGGCGCTCGCCCTCGCGAGCCGGGATGCAGAAGGAGATCCGCGTGCCGCCGCCCGGGAGGGGATCGGACCACATCACGCCGCCGTGCTCGATCACGATCTGCCGGGCAAGGTGCAGACCGACCCCGACGCCTGCCTTCTCCTTGCGCAGGGTAGCCTCGCCGGTGGAGAACGGCTGCTCGAAGGCTTTGGCGGCGACGGCGCGGTCCAGCCCCTCGCCGTGATCGGTCACGCCCACCACGACGCCCTCGTCGAGCTCCCGTGCGACCACCTCGACCGTGCGGCCGATGGGGGAGTAGCGGCACGCGTTGTCGAGGAGCTCGCGGACCACGCCCCCGATCCGTGCGCCGTCGGCCATCGCGGCGAGCTCGTCGGGAACCTGCGCGATCACGGGCACCGAGGGATACTCGCGCGCGACCTGATCGACCGCGTGCCGGATCAGCGGGCCGAGGTCGGTCGACGCGAGCTCCAGCTCGAAGGTGCCGCGCTCGAGCTCCGCGATCGTGATCAGCTCGTCGACGATGCCCATCAGCTTGTCCAGCGACGCGCCGAGCTGCTCCAGGAACTGGTCTCGCTCGGCGGGCGGGACGCTCGGGTTCCGCAGCACGAACGCGATCCCCTTGGCCACCGTGACCGGCGTGCGCAGCTCGTGGGAGATGTTGGCGAGGAAGTCGCCCTTCGCCGCGGTGCCCTGCCCGACGTTGGCGCGCAGGTCGTTGATCTCGGCCTCGAGCTCCTTCGCGCGGAGCACCGCGCGGGAGACCTCCTCGCCGAAAGCCGTCGCGATCTCGCCCGGCAGCACCACGTGGCCGGCCTCGGCGGCCCGGATCGCCGCCAGGACCCCCTCGGGACCCTCGGCCTGCAGGACGTACCCATGGGCGCCGGCGGCCAGGGTCTCGGCGATCCGCCGCGGCTCGCGGATCGACGAGCGAGCGATCACGCGTGTGGTCGGCGAGGAGGCGCAGAGACGTTTCACGAGCTCGGTCCCCCCCAGTCCCTCGAGGCCGAGTTCGACCACGACGATGTCGGGACGGGTCCGCGCGGTCGACTCCACCGCGCGGAAGACGTCGGAGGTCACCTCGACCGGCAGATCGGCGGCCTCGCGCAACAGGTGGTAGCGCAGGCGGGCGACTTCGTCCGGCGAGTCGCACACGAGGACGATGGGCATCTGCCTTGCGATATCGGCCCGCACGGGGGAAGGTTGAGTGGGGGACGCCGGACGTCAGTGCACGATGCCGGTGCGGATCGCGATCGCCACGGCCTGGGCGCGGTCGTTCGCGCCGAGCTTCTCGAAGATCCGCTCGAGGTGCGTCTTGACCGTGTGCGGCGAGATCCCGAGCTCGGTGGCGACCTGGCGGGTGGTTGCGCCGTCGGCAACCTTCTGCAGGATCTCGCGCTCGCGCTTGGACAGCGGCGCGGGGCGGGGTTCGTCGCTGGAGGCGGCCTGGGCCTCCTCGATGAAGGTCTTCGTCAGCTGCGGGTGGATCACGGCGTTGCCCTCCACGGCGTTGCGGGCCGCATCCACGAGGGCGTCGGGAGACGCGTCCTTCAGCAGGTACCCGGAGACGCCCGCCTGGATCGCCTCGGAGATCGCGCCGCGGGACTCGTCGATCGTGATCAGGATGATCTTCGTCTCGGGCGAGGCCTCCCGGATCCGGCGGGTCGCCTCGATGCCGTCCATGCCGGGCATCCGCACGTCCATGAACACGACGTCGGGGAACAGCTCCCGCGCCCGCTCGACCGCCTCCTCACCGCTGCCGGCCTCTCCGACGACGACGACGGCGTCCTCGGAGAGCTCGAGTGCGGTGCGGAGCCCCTCGCGGGTGACCGGGTGGTCATCCACGATGAGCGCGCGGATCGGCGTCATCGGTCTCCTTCGGCGGACGGGGAAGTATCGTGGAGGGAAGCATATGCCCCGACAGGGGGGAGTTCACTGTGGACGAGGAACTGGCCACACGCGAGCCCGAGGCGAGCGAGGATGCGCCTGCGGGCGAGGGGTCGCTGCGCGATCGGGTGCTGCAGGCGCTCACGCAGGTCTACGACCCGGAGCTCGGGATCAACATCGTCGACCTGGGGCTGGTGTACGAGGTTGACGTACAGGACAACGGCGATGTCGACATCGCGTACTCCCTGACCACGATGGGGTGCCCGATCGGGCCGCTGATCGAGGATCAGATGCGCGCGTTCCTGGCTCCGATCGACGGCCTCGGGGAGGTGCGCCCCGAGCTGGTCTTCCGGCCGCCGTGGTCGCCGGAGCTGATGTCCGACGAGGCGAAGGCCGCCCTGGGCATCTTCTAGCTCGCCTCGGTCTTTCGTCCATCCAGACCCCCACCTTTCGGGGTGTTGACGTTGCACCTGCAACACGGGTAGAACGGGTGCGATATCCGACGGGAGGGCGATCCGGTGATCCGCACGCGGTGCCGTGGGCTGGTGGGTCTGATGATCCCCTCGCGGCTGTGCTGTCGACCCTGAGGGATCCGCACACCGCCTTCCCCTGCCCGCACCACCGTTCCCAAGGAGGTTCTCCACGATGGCTGAGTACGCCAAGCCCGACGTCCTGGTCTCCACCGACTGGCTCGCCGAGCACCTGCACGACGCCGACGTCCGTGTGATCGAGGTCGACGAGGACACCGCCGCGTACGACGCCGGTCACATCGACGGCGCCGTCGGTTGGAACTGGACCACCGACCTGCACACGAAGGTCGGCCGCGACTACCTCGACCGTGACGGCTTCTCGGGCCTGCTGTCCGAGGCCGGCGTGGCACCGGGCGCCACCGTGGTGCTGTACGGCGGGAACAACAACTGGTTCGCGGCCTACGCCTACTGGCTCCTCAAGCTGCGCGGCTTCGACGACGTGAAGCTGCTCGACGGCGGCCGCAAGAAGTGGGAGCTCGAGGCGCGTGAACTGACCGACGCGGTGCCCACGTACGACCCGACCGGCCTCACGATCGCCGGCGCCGAGCGCCCGGAGATCCGTGCGTACCGCGATGAGGTGCTCGACAAGGTCGGCGACGGCATCGGGTTCGTGGACGTGCGTTCGCCGGAGGAGTACCGCGGCGAGAAGCTCGCCCCCGATCACCTGCCGCAAGAGCAGTCGCAGGTGCCCGGCCACATCGCCGGCGCGAAGAACATCCCGTGGGTGAAGGCCGCCAACGACGACGGCACCTTCAAGTCGGCCGACGAGCTGATCGAGCTCTACGAGGCCGAAGGCATCACCCCGGACCGTGAGGTGATCGCGTACTGCCGGATCGGCGAGCGTTCCTCGCACACGTGGTTCGCGCTGCAGGAGCTGCTGGGCTATCCGAACGTCAAGAACTACGACGGCAGCTGGACCGAGTACGGCTCCCTCGTGGGGGCGCCGGTCGAGCTCGGGGGCTGAGGGATGACCGAAGTCGCGAAGATGCTGGAGGCGAACGAAACGTTCGCCGACGGTTTCGAGCGCGGGGATCTGGAGATCCCACCCGCGCGCGGAGCGGTCGTGCTGACGTGCATCGATGCACGGATCGATCCGGCAAGGGTCCTCGGGCTCGACATCGGCGACGCCCATGTGCTGCGGAACGCGGGTGGTCGCGCTTCGGATGATGCGATCCGCTCGATGACGATCTCGAGCTGGCTGCTGGGCACCCGGGAATTCGTGGTGATCCACCACACGGACTGTGGGATGGAGAAGTTCACGAACGATGCCCTCCGAGACAAGATCAAGGAGGAGAAGGGCGTGGACGTCGGGGACACCGACTTCCTCACCTTCTCCGACCTCGATCAGAGCGTCCGGGACGACGTCGAGAAGATCCGCTCGACCGCCTCGTTGCCGGACGGGGTCGAGGTCTCGGGCTTCGTGTACGACGTGCGGAGCGGGCGGCTCCGCGAGGTCGTACCCGCCGGCTGAACGCCGCGGGGCGGGGCGGCCGCGCGCCGTCCCGCCTCAGCGGTTGATCTCGACCAGCAGCACCCAGGCGTTCGCGACGCCGACGACCAGCAACAGGGCGATCGCCGGCACCGTCCAGTAGAGGCCCCCGCCGCCCCCGGCCAGCAGGCCCACCCCTGCGACGACCAGGGGGAGCGCGGCGGCCACCTCCAGGGTCCGGATCACGGTCGCGCGAGCCGGGGCCTGGGGGACGCGACCGGTCCGGATCTGGATCCACGCGTTCCACGTGACGACGCCGATCGCCAGGACCGACAGCTCGATCCCCAGGGCGATCGGGCTCTGGCCGGGCACGAGCACGAAGATCCCGACGAGCAGGGCCGTGATCAGCAGCAAGATCGTCTCGAGCGCGCGCCCCGGGAGCGAGGGGAACCGGAGGATCTGCGTCAGGTTGATCGAGATCGCGACGAACACGAGGCCCGCCAGGGCGGCCGCCGCGCCGGTGGTCGCGATGAAGAAGTCGTGCCACGCCTCGGGCGTGACGGCGGGCGAGGGCGCGCCGGCGATCACGGGGCGCAGGATGGCACAGCTCGGCGGCCGGTCGTGGAGGGGAATCCGACCCATCCGATAGACTTTGGGCGTCGCCCGAGCGTACGCTCGATGTGCCAGCTCAGGAGGGGAGAACCTCGGTGGCCATCAGCCAGGAAGAGCACCTCAAGGAACTCAGCAAGGGGTACCGCTTCGATTGGAAGGACCCCGAGCACCCGGTCTTCGAGCCCAAGCGCGGGCTGAGCGCCCAGGTGGTCGAGGAGATCTCCTCGTTGAAGGACGAGCCCGACTGGATGCGCAAGGCCCGGCTGAAGGCGCTGAAGCACTTCGAGGCGCGCCCGATGCCGTGGTGGGGCGCCGACCTGTCCGACATCGACTTCGACAACATCTTCTACTTCATCCGCTCCACGGAGAAGCAGGCGCAGGACTGGAACGACCTGCCGGAGGACATCAAGGGGACCTGGGACAAGCTCGGGATCCCCGAGGCCGAGAAGAAGTACCTCGGCGGGGTCTCCGCGCAGTACGAGAGCGAGGTCGTCTACCACAAGATCAAGAAGGAGCTCGACGACATCGGCGTGCTGTTCACCGACATGGACAGCGCCGTCCGTGACTACCCGGACCTGGTCCGCGAGCACTTCGGCACGCTGATCCCGGCGAATGACAACAAGTTCGCGGCGCTGAACACGGCCGTGTGGTCGGGCGGCTCGTTCATCTACGTGCCGCCCGGCGTGCAGGTGGACATCCCGTTGCAGGCGTACTTCCGGATCAACGCCGAGAACATGGGACAGTTCGAGCGCACGCTGATCATCGCGGACGAGGGCTCCTACGTGCACTACGTCGAGGGATGCTCGGCGCCGATCTACTCCAGCGACTCGCTGCACTCCGCCGTCGTCGAGATCAAGGCGATGAAGGGCGCGCGCGTGCGGTACACCACGATCCAGAACTGGTCGACGAACGTCTACAACCTGGTGACGAAGCGCGCGGCCGCCTACGAGGACGCGGTGATGGAGTGGGTCGACGGCAACATCGGCTCGAAGGTCACGATGAAGTACCCCTCGATCTACCTGCTGGGCGAGGGGGCGCGCGGCGAGGTCCTGTCGGTCGCCTTCGCCGGCAAGGGGATGCACACCGACGCCGGCGGCAAGGCGATCCACGCCGCGCCGCACACCACCAGCGTGATCACGTCGAAGTCGGTCTCGAAGGACGGCGGACGCACCGGCTACCGTGGCCTGGTCCGGGTCGAGCCGGACGCGCATCACGCCCGGTCGAACGTTCGCTGCGACGCGCTGATCCTGGACGACGAGAGCCGTTCGGACACGTACCCGTACATCGAGGTCGAGGACGAGACGGCCGCGCTCGGCCACGAGGCGACCGTGTCGAAGGTCGGTGAGGACCAGCTGTTCTACCTGATGAGCCGCGGCCTTTCCGAGGTCGAGGCCACCGCGATGATCGTGAACGGGTTCATCGAGCCGATCACGCGCGAGCTCCCGATGGAGTACGCGGTCGAGCTGAACCGGCTGATCGAGCTGCAGATGGAGGGCTCGGTCGGGTGAACACCGCCGCGACGCGGACGTTCGACGAACGGACGCTGCGCACCCTCCCGGAGGCACCGGCGTTCCTCGGGGACCTGCGCGAGCGGGCCTTCGAGGAGTTCCGGGCGATGCCGCCGCCCTCGCCGGAGACCGAGGAGTGGCGCTACACGGATCTGACGGCGTTCGAGCTGGCGTTCGCGCCGGCCGAGGTGGGCCGTCCCGCCCGGACCACGTCGAACCAGGACCTCGAGGCGCTGGGCGTGACGTTCTGCGACCTGGACGAGGCCGCCGCGCGGACGCCCGAGCTCGTCCGGGAGCACCTGCACGCCCTCGTGCCCACCGGACGAACACGGTTCACGGCGCTCCACGGCGCGTTCCGCGAGGGCGGCACGTTCCTGCACGTCCCTCGCGGTGTGCGGGTCGAGCTGCCCCTGCAGACCCTCACCCACCTGGACGCCGACGGCACCGCCGTGTTCCCGCACACCGTGCTGATCGCCGAGGAGGGCGCCGACGTCACGTTCATCGATCGGTACGCCTCCCGCCCGCTCCGCGGCGCGCTGGCCGACGCGATCGTCGAGATCACGGTGGGCGACGGCGCGCGCGTGCGTTACGCCTCGATCCAGGAATGGGGCGACGGGGTCACGCACCTCGGCGTCCAGCGCGCGACGGTCGGCCGCGACGCGGAGTTCCGCTCGCTCGCGATCGGCTTCGGCGCATCGCTGGCACGCGCGGAGGCCGAGACGGTCCTGGCCGGGCAGGGCGGGAGCTCGGAGATGCTCGGGATCTTCTTCGCCGACGGCGCGCAGCACTTCGATCATCGGTCGGTCCAGGACCACGTGGCGCCGAACTGCACCAGCTCGCTGCTGTACAAGGGAGCTCTCCGCGACGCGAGCCGCGCGGTCTTCAGCGGCTGGGTGCACGTGCGGCCGGGCGCGCAGAAGACCGACGCGATGCAGACCTCGCGCAACCTGGTCCTCAGCGAGCACGCGAAAGCGGATTCGATCCCGAACCTGGAGATCGAGGCGAACGACGTCCGCTGCGGCCACGCGGCCAGCGTCGGCCCGGTCGACGAGGAGACGTTGTTCTACCTCGAGAGCCGGGGGATCCCCCGGGACGAGGCCGAGCGCCTGATCGTGACCGGCTTCTTCCAGGAGGTGCTCGACCGCGTCAGCCTCGAGGAGGTGCGCCACGGTGCCGAGCTCGCGATCCAGGAGGAGCTCGGCCGTGCGCCGGAGGAGGACGTGGCGTGACCGAGGTGCGCGTATGCGGTCCCGCGGACGTGCCGGCCGGCGAGGCCCGGCGCTTCGAGGTCGACGGGCGGCTCGTGGCGGTCGTGAACCTCGGCGAGGAGGGCTACCGCGCGGTCGACGCCGTGTGCTCGCACGAGCACTACTACCTGGACGAGGGCGAGGTCGACGCGGACCTCGAGACGATCGAATGCCCGAAGCACGGGTCCACGTTCGACCTGAACACCGGCGCGCCGCGCTCGCTGCCGGCGATCAAGCCGGTCGACGTGTTCCCCGTGACCCTGACCGATGAGGACGTGCTGATCGAGGTGGGAAGCAGATGACGACGAACGGCGACGCTCCGGCGACGCTCGAGATCCGGGACCTCCATGCGGACGTCGACGGCCGCGAGATCCTTCGCGGGATCGACCTGACCGTGCGCCAGGGCGAGATCCACGCGCTGATGGGACCGAACGGCTCGGGCAAGTCGACGCTCAGCAACGTGATCATGGGCCGGCCCGGTTACACGGCCACCCAGGGGAGCGTGCGCTTCAACGGCGAGGACATCTCGGCGCTCACCCCGGACCAGCGGGCCCAGCGGGGGCTCTTCCTGGCGATGCAGTACCCGACCGAGGTCCCCGGCGTCTCCGTGGTGAACTTCCTGCGGACCGCGTACCGGTCGATCAAGGGCACCGACGTCAGCGCGCTGGAGTTCCGCAAGCACATGAAGGCGCAGATGGATCGCCTCGGTGTCGAGGACGTGATGGTCCAGCGCTACGTGAACCAGGGCTTCTCGGGCGGGGAGAAGAAGCGCAACGAGATCCTCCAGCTCGCCGTCCTGGAGCCGCAGGTCGCGATCCTGGACGAGACGGACTCGGGCCTGGACATCGACTCGCTGAAGCTCGTTGCCGAGAGCGTGAACGAGCTGGTCGGCCCGGAGCTCGGCGTCCTGATCATCACGCATTACCAGCGCATGCTGAACTACATCACCCCGGGCTTCGTGCACGTCATGATGCAGGGGCGCATCGTCGAGTCGGGGGGGCCGGAGCTGGCCCAACGGCTGGAGGAGAAGGGGTACGAGGGGATCCGGCGGGAGCTGGGGCTGCAGGAGGGCGCCGCGGCCGAGGAGGACCCGCAGGACGTGCGGACCTAGGAGACGACATGTTGGACGTTGACGCGATCCGGCGCGACTTCCCGATCCTGGAGCGGGAGTTCGACGGCAAGCCGCTGGTGTATCTGGACTCGGCGGCGACCTCGCAGAAGCCGAACGCGGTGATCGATGCCGAGGCGGAGTTCTACCGCCGGCACAACGCGAACGCGCACCGCGGGATCTACACGCTGGGCGAGGAGGCGACCGAGGCGTACGAGGGTGCGCGCGAGAAGATCGCGCGGTTCTTCGGAACGGGGGATCCCTCCAGGCTCGTCTTCACGCGCGGCACGACCGAGTCGGTGAACCTCGTCGCCCACGGCTGGGCTCGGCCGACCCTCCACGAGGGCGACGAGATCCTCCTGACCGAGATGGAGCACCACTCGAACATCGTGCCCTGGCAGCTCGTGTCGCAGGCCACCGGCGCGACGCTCCGCTACATCGGCCTGACCGACGACGGGCTCCTCGATCTGTCGAACCTCGGGGAGCTCCTGACGGAGCGGACGAAGATCTTCGGGGTCACCGCGATGTCGAACGCGCTCGGCACGATCCCACCGCTGCGTCAGCTGATCGACGCGGCGCACGCGGTCGGCGCGACCGTCGTCGTGGACGCCGCGCAAGCGGCCCCGCACCTGACGCAGGACGTCGACGCGCTCGACGCCGACTTCTTCGCGTTCAGCGGGCACAAGATGCTCGGTCCGACCGCCAGCGGGGGCTTGATCGCGAAGCGCGAGCACCTCGACCGCATGCAGCCGATGTTCGGCGGCGGCGACATGATCCGCGAGGTCTTCCACGACTCGGCCACCTGGAACGACGTTCCCTACCGGTTCGAGGCGGGCACGATGCAGGTCGCGCAGCAGGTCGGGCTCGCCGCCGCGGTCGACTACCTCGAGGCGCTCGGCATGAACGAGGTGCGGGCGCACGAGGTCGAGATCACGCGCTACGCGATCGACCGGCTGCTCGAGGCCGGCGCGACCGTCTTCGGCCCGAAGGACACCGACATCCGCGGCGGTGCCGTGAGCTTCTGGTACAAGGACGTCCATCCGCACGACCTGGCCACGATCCTGAACGAGGATGGGGTCGCGATCCGCGCCGGGCACCACTGCGCGCAGCTCGTGATGCGGCGGTTCGGGACGCCGGCGACGGCGCGTGCGTCCTTCTACGTGTACAACACCACCGGCGAGGTGGACACGTTGGTGTCGTCGCTCGCGAAGGCCGGCGACATCTTCGCGTTCTGACATCCGAGGAGCGAGGGAGGACAGGCGCCGTGGCGCTCGACGACATCTACAAGGAAGTGATCCTCGATCACTACAAGAACCCGCGGAACAAGCGCGAGCTGCCCGGCGCGGAGCTGCGCTGCACCCGCAACAACCCGCTGTGCGGCGACGAGATCACCGTGTTCGCGCACGTCGAGGACGGCACGGTCCGCGAGGTCACGTTCCAGGGGGCCGGCTGTTCGATCTCCCAGAGCTCGGCGTCGATGATGACGCAGGCCGTGACCGGCCAGGGTGTCGAGGGCGCGCTCGCGCTGGCCGAGGACTTCCGCGGCATGATGGCCGGCGAGGCGGAGCCGGATGAGGAGCGCTTCGGCGACCTCGTCGCGCTCAAGGGCGTCGTGAAGTACCCGATCCGCATCAAGTGCGCGGTCCTGGCCTGGGACGTGCTCCAGGAAGCCCTCGCCGGGACCGGCGAGGCCACCGGGACCCAAGCACACGCGATCAGCTAGGTTCCTCGCCGCGTCGGCGCCGCCGTAGCATGGGCGGCCGTGCGCATCGTGTTCAGCGACGACGGCCGCGACTTCCAGCGGCGCGACTGGTCGCACCTGGTCCAGGCCGATCCGAGCGGGACGTTCTTCCACCGGCCGGCCTATCTGAAGCTCTACTGGGAGGAGTTCGGCGAGACGCCGGAGCACCTGTTGCTCGCCTTCGCCGAGGGTGACGACGGGGCGTTCCTGGCGGCCGTGGCGTTCGAGCGGGTCGGGGAGACGCTCCGGTTCCTCGGCGGCACCGAGGTGACGGACTACATGGGCCCGGTCGGGATCCCGGAGGCGCGTGACGAGGCGGCCGCCCAGCTGCTGGGCGCGCTCGCCGCACGCGGGGACTGGGCCGATGCCGACCTGCGTGGGCTGGCGGAGGACGACCCGTGGCTCGCGGCGCTCCGCGCCGCAGCGCCCTCGGCCGGCTTCGCGGTCGAAGAGACCGAGGACCAGAACGGGGTCGCTCCGTACCTGGCGCTGCCGGGCAGCTGGGAGGGGTACCTGGCCGCCCTGCCGTCCAAGCTCCGCCACGAGATCAAGCGCAAGGCGAACAAGCTCGAGGCGGAAGCGGGTCCGTTCCGGATCGTCGCCGCCGACGCGGCGTCGATCGGGCAGCTGCTGGACCGGTTCGTCGAGCTCCACCGGTTGAGCGAGGGCCCCAAGGGCGTGTTCATGGTGCCCGGGATGGAGATCTTCTTCCGTCGGCTCGCGGAGGCGTTCCTGCCGCCCGGGATCTTCCGGCTGACGTTCATCGAGGTCGGCGGCGAACTCGCGGCCGGCACGATCGGTTTCGTCGACGACGGCACGTCGTTCCTGTACAACTCCGCGTTCGACCGGCGGTGGGGGGTGCTCGCGCCCGGCATGGTCCTGGTGGCGGAAGACATCCGGATCGCGATCGAGGAGGGTTGTGGCGCCTTCGACCTGCTGAAGGGCGACTACGCCTACAAGTACCGGTTCGGCGCGGTTCCGAGACGCGTGCGCCGGCTGCTGCTCACGCGGCGCTGAGTCGCGTTACGGATACGCGCGGATCGCGCGGATCACGACGTTCGCCAGGTCGAGGTCGCCGCCGAGCACCACGTTGCCCGATGCCAGTGCGTCCTCCACCGGGATCCGCCGCCCGGCGACCAGCGCGAACTGCGGCGCCCGCCCCGTGATCACCACGTCGGGCTCGGCGTCCTTCGCCGGGACCTCGCCGGGGCCGAGTCCCCAGTGCCACGTCCCCTCACCTGCGCCGATCAGCTCGAACGCCGCGCTCTTGCCCGACAGGTCCCGGCCTTCCCGTCCAAGGGCCCACGGGAGCAGCCGCACGGCCATGTCGATCGTCAGGTGCACGGGCCAGTGCTGCCAGCCCACCTGCCAGCCGCTGGCCACACCGTTCGTGGCTCGCATGTCCTCCCCGTGGAGGAACCACTCGATCACGGTGGACTGGATGAGGAACCGCGGCGAGAGCTCGCCGGCGATCCAGGGGAAGCGGGTGTCGCGCCATGCCCCGGCATCCAGGCGCGCGGCGTAGACCAGCATCGCCTCCGCGGCGCGACCCCACGTCTCGAGGACCTCCCGCGTCTCGAGGCCGGTGCGCCGGCCGACCGCCCAGGCGTTCCAGCCGTCGACCGTGAACGACCCGTCCTCGAGCTGGGCCCGGTACCCGTCCATCTCCTCGGCGGGTTGGCCGGCGAACAGCTGGGCGGCCGCCGTGTCGTTCGCGGTGAGGTGGGCCATCACGTCGCGGTTCCACCAGCCGGCGGCCGCGCTCGGCTGCTCCCAGGTGGCGGGATCGGCGAACTGGATCATGCGCCCGAGCCGCTCCCGCTCGGCATGCGCGATGCCGAGCAGGGCTTCCTGGCCGACGCGCAGGCCGTGCCCGCTGCGTTCGCCGACGTCGGTGACCACGTCCATGCTGCGCCCTTCGGCCGTCCATCGGGTACGTTCCGCGTCCACCCGCCCGGTTCGGCGGGGATTGTACAGTCGGCCGGTGCGCGTCCTGGTCTGCCCGGACAAGTTCCGCGGCACGCTGAGCGCCCTCCAGGCCGCGGCCGCGATCGGACGCGGCTGGTCCCGAGCGCGGCCGACCGACGAGATCCGGCTCCTGCCGCTGGCCGACGGCGGCGAGGGGACCCTCGACGCGCTCGTTCCGCCGGGAACCACCGGCGGGCAGCGGATCACGACGACCGTTCCGGGCCCGTGCGGGGATCCGGTCGACGCCGCCGGGGGGCTCCAGGGCTCGACGGGTGTGGTGGAACTCGCCGCCGCCGCGGGCCTCGGGCTCGTGCCGCCGGATCGCCGGGATCCGCGGCGGACCACGACGGCCGGTGTGGGCGCCTCGCTGCGCGCGGTGCTCGACCGCGGCGTGGAACGAGTGCTGGTGGGCCTCGGCGGCTCGGGAACGAACGACGGCGGCGTGGGGCTCGCGCGGGTCTTCGGCGTGTCCTTCCGGGACGAACGCGGCCGCGAGCTCGCGGAGGGCGGCGCGGCCTTGGCGTCGCTCGCCCACATCGACGCGGCCGGCCGCGACCCGCACCTGGACCGGGTGGCGATCACCGGGCTCGTCGATGTCGACGCCCCGCTGTGCGGTCCGCGTGGCGCGAGCGTGGTGTTCGCGCCGCAGAAGGGCGCGTCCGCGCGCGACGTGGTCGAGCTCGACGCGGCGCTGGAGCGGCTCGCCGAGGTCGTCCGGCGCGATCTGGGCGTCGATGCGCGCGACGTCCCGGGAGCCGGCGCCGCGGGGGGAACCGGCTACGGCCTGATCGCGTTCTGCGGCGCCGTGCTCCGGCCGGGCGCCGAGGCGGTGATGGAGGCGGTGGGGTTCGCGGAGGCGCTGGGGGACGCCGACCTGGTGATCACGGGCGAGGGGTCGCTGGACGCGAGCTCGCTCGCCGGCAAGGTGCCGTCGGCGGTGCTCCGGGCGGCGCGGCTCGCGGGGGTCCGGGTCGCGATCGTCTGCGGCGCGGCGTCGGTCCGTCCCGACGGCGCGGAGGTGCGCTCGCTGGCCGAGCGCGTGGGCGCCGAGCGCGCCCTTGCGGACGCCGCGGCGTCGGTGGAGCTGGTGGCGGCCGAGCTGGCCGCCGCGTGGGCCGAGGTTCCGGCGTGAGCGGCGGGTCGGAGCGGTTCCTGGCAGCGGCCGACGCGCTGGGGCTGGCGCCCGACGTGCACCGGTTCCCCGAGGGGACGAAGACCGCGCAGGACGCCGCCCGGGCGATCGGCTGCGACGTGGCGCAGATCGTGAAGTCGCTCGTGTTCGTGGCGGACGACCGGCCGGTGCTGGCGCTCACCTCGGGCGCGAACCGCGTCGACACCGGGAAGCTCGCCGCGCTGGCCGGCGCCGGCGCGTGCCGCCGTGCATCGGCTGACGAGGTCCGGGATGCGACCGGCTTCGCGATCGGTGGCACCCCGCCGTTCGGGCATCCGGCCCCGCTCGCCGCCTTCGTGGACCGGGACCTCCTGCGTTTCGACGAGGTGTGGGCCGCCGCGGGGAGCCCCGACGCGGTCTTCCCGCTGCCGCCGACCCGCCTGGTGGAGCTCGCCGGGGCCGTGGAGGCCGACCTCGCCGAGGGGCCGGGCGGCTAGGACCCAGCGGCCGGGGCGGGTAGACTGGCCCGGTACCGACCCGATCCGGAGGAACCCGATGCTGACGCTCACGCCCGCAGCCGCAGGCAAGGTGAAGGAACTGCTGGCCGAGGAGGGCCGGGACGACATCGCGCTGCGGGTCGCCGTCCAGCCCGGTGGCTGCGCGGGCCTCCGCTACGCGATGTACCTGGACGACCAGGTGTCCGACAAGGACGACGCCGGCGACCAGCACGGCGTGCGGGTCGTGATCGACAAGATGTCCCTGCCGTACCTCTCGCAGGCCACCGTCGACTTCGTGGACTCGCTGGAGCAGACCGGCTTCACGATCGACAACCCGGCCGCTCAGGGCGGCTGCGCCTGCGGGCACTCCTTCCACTAGCGCCGTCCCGCCTCCCGATCCTTCGCCGCGACCGGCGTAGCGTCGCATCCGCCGCACGTCCCCGGCGAGGAGGATCGGTATGAGCCTGCATCCGTCGACCGGCCCGGTCGAACATCCCGCGCTCCAGCAACACCTGTCGGAGCGAGCCTCGAACGTCCAGAACCGCATCGCCGACACGATCACCCGGTTCGCCGGTTCGATGGCGTTCGTGTACTTCTCCGCGATCTGGTTCGCGCTGTGGATCGGGCTCCGGGTCGAGAAGTACCCCTACGGGCTCCTGACGATGATCGTGTCGTTGGAGGCGATCTTCCTGTCGACGTTCGTGATGATCAGCCAGAACCGGGCCGACGAGAAGCGGCAGGTGCTTGCGGACAACCAGTGGAAGATCGTCCAGATGGAGGAGGCGCAGAACGAGCAGCTGATCGAGCTGTCGCGGCAGATCCTCGAGCTGACGAAGGCGATCCACCACGCGACGACGGACCGGCCCGACGGCGCCCCGGCTCAGTCAGGGTCGTAGGCCAGGTTGGGCCGGAGCCAGCGCTCGGCCTCCTTCGTGCTCTCGCCCAGCCGACGCGCGTACTCCTCGACCTGATCCTTCCCGATCCGCCCGACGTTGAAGTAGCGCGCCGCCGGGTGGGCCAGGTACAGCCCCGAGACGCTGGCGGCCGGCAGCATCGCGCCGTGCTCGGTCAGGTCCATACCGACCTCGCGCGCGGCCAGCAGGTCGAACAGCCTCCGCTTCAGCGAGTGGTCCGGGCAGGCCGGATACCCGAACGCCGGCCGGATCCCGCGGTAGCGCTCGGCCACCAGATCCTCGGCGCCCAGCTGCTCCCGCGGGGCGTACCACTGGCGGCGCGCGCGTTCGTGCAGCCACTCGGCGCCGGCCTCGGCCAGCCGGTCGGCCAGCGCCTTCACCATGATCGCCCGGTAGTCGTCGTGCTCGGCCTCGTAGCGCTTCACGAGTTCGTCGGCGCCGATCCCGGCGGTGATCGCGAACGCCCCCAGGTGATCGCGCAGCCCGGTGTCCATCGGCGCGATGAAATCCGCGAGGGACCGGTTCGGGGTCTCGGCGCCCCGGTCCTCCTGCTGGCGGAGCATCGGGAGCGACACGCCGTTCGCCAGCACGATGTCGTCGCCCTCGCTATGCGCCGGCCAGAACCCGTAGGTTCCGCGCGCCTGGATCGCGCCGTCGGCGACGATCTGGTCGAGGAGCTCGTTCGCGTCGCCGAGCAGCTCGCGTGCCTGGGCGCCGTAGCTCGGGTGGTCCAGGATCTGCGGGTATGAGCCCTTCAGCTCCCACGCGGCGAAGAAGAACGTCCAGTCGATGTACGGCCGCAGCTCCGCGAGCGCCGGCTCCACCGACCGCGCGCCGGTGAACGCGGGCTCGGCCAGGTCGGCGGGGTCCCAGGCGATCGGGGTCCTCCGCTCGGCGGCGATCCGCATCGGGAGCAGCGGCGTCTTCTCACGCTCCTCGTGCTGGGCGCGCAGGCGGGCCTGCAGCGCCCGGTTCTCCTCGTCGAGCGTCGCGGACCGGTCGGGGTCGAGCAACGCCGAGACCACGCCGACGACGCGCGAGGCGTCGGTGACGTGGATCACCGAGCGGCCGTAAGCCGGCGCGATCCGCACGGCGGTGTGTTGCCGCGACGTGGTCGCGCCGCCGATCAGCAGCGGGAGGTCGAGGCCGCGACGCTCCATCTCCTTGGCGACGTGGACCATCTCGTCGAGCGAGGGCGTGATCAGCCCCGAGCACCCGACCACGTTGCACCCCTGCTCGATCGCGGTGTCCAGCAGGACGTCGGCCGGCACCATCACGCCGAGGTCGATCACGTCGTAGTTGTTGCAGCCGAGCACGACCCCGACGATGTTCTTGCCGATGTCATGCACGTCGCCCTTGACGGTGCAGAGGATCACCTTCCCCTGCGGGCGGGCCGTGCCGCCGGAGGCGATCAGCTGCCGCTTCTCGTCCTCCATGAAGGGCTCGAGGTAGGCGACCGCCTTCTTCATCGCTCGCGCGCTCTTGACGACCTGCGGGAGGAACATCTTGCCGGCGCCGAAGAGGTCGCCGACGATCTGCATCCCGTCCATCAGCGGTCCCTCGATCACCTCGAGCGGGCGATCGTAGTGACCGCGAGCCTCCTCGGTGTCCTCCTCGATCCAGCGATCGATCCCGTGCACGAGCGCGTGCGACAGGCGCTCCTGGACCGGCGCGTCGCGCCAGGAGAGGTCCTCCTCCTTCTCCAGCGCGCTGCCCTCGACCGTCTCGGCGAAGCGGACCATACGCTCGGTGGCGTCGGAACGACGGTTGAAGATCACATCCTCGACGTGCTCGAGCAGCTCCGGAGGGATGTCCTCGTAGACGTCGAGCTGGCCGGCGTTCACGATCGCCATGTCCAATCCGGCGGCGATCGCGTGGTACAGGAACGCCGAGTGCATCGCACGGCGGACCGGCTCGTTCCCCCGGAACGAGAACGACAGGTTCGAGACGCCGCCGCTGACCTTCACGCCGGGCAGCCGGTGCTTGATCTCACGGGTGGCCTCGATGAAGGCCTTCGCGTACTCGTCGTGCTCCTCGAGGCCGGTCGCCACCGCGAGGATGTTCGGGTCCACGATGATGTCGGCCGCCTCGAAGCCGGCGCGCTCGACGAGGAGCCGGACCGAACGCTCGGCGATCTCGATCTTGCGCGGCACGGTGTCGGCCTGGCCCCGTTCGTCGAAACACATCACGACGACCGCGGCGCCGTAGCGGCGGACCTTCTCGGCCTTGGCGAGGAACTCCTCCTCGCCCTCCTTCAGGCTGATCGAGTTCACGACCGCCTTGCCCTGGACGCACTTGAGCCCGGCCTCGAGCACCTCCCACTTCGAGGAGTCGATCATCACCGGGACCTTCGCGATCTCGGGCTCGGTGGCCACGAGGTTCAGGAACCGGGTCATCGCCGCCGCGCCGTCGATCAGGTCGGTGTCCATGTTCACGTCGATCAGGTTCGCGCCGTTCTCCACCTGATCGCGGGCGACGTCGACCGCCGCCTGGAAGTCTCCGGACTCGATCAGCCGTGCGAAGCGCTTCGAGCCGGTGATGTTCGTGCGCTCGCCGACCATCACGAAGCCGGTCTCGGGCGTGATCCGGAACGGCTCGAGGCCGGCGAAGGAGGTGAACGGGCTCGCGGACGGGATCGCGCGCGGGCGCATGCCCTGGACCGCGTCGTGGATGGCGCGGATGTGCTCGGGGGTCGTGCCGCAGCAGCCGCCGACCAGGTTCACGAGGCCGGCCGCCGCGAACTCCGCCAGCAGGGTCGACGTGATCTCAGGCGTCTCGTCGAAGCCGCCGAACGCGTTCGGCAGCCCGGCGTTCGGATAGCTCGCCACCGGCACCGGCGCGACGGTCGCGAGCGCCTCGACCGAGGGCCGCATCTCGCGGGCGCCCAGCGAGCAGTTCACCCCGGCGATCACCGGATCGGCATGGGCGATCGAGGTCCAGAAGGCCTCCACGGTCTGGCCCGACAGGGTGCGGCCGCTCCGGTCGACGATCGTCACCGAGATCCATCGGGGGAGCTCGGGAGCGACGTCCAGCGCGGCCGCGATCGCGGCCTTCGCGTTCAGGGTGTCGAAGATCGTCTCGATCAGCAGCAGGTCGACGCCGCCGGTCCGGAGGGCCTCGATCTGCTCGGCGTAGGCGGCGTAGACCTCGTCGAACGTCACCGTGCGGAACGACGGGTCCTCCACCTTGGGGGACAGGGACAGGGTGACGTTCAGGGGCCCGAGCGAGCCCGCGACCAGGCCGCCGTGCCGCCCGGCGACCTCCCTGGCGAGGCGGGCCCCCGCGAGGTTCATGTCCCGGACCGCGTCCTGCAGCCCGTAGTCCGCCTGCCCGATCGTGGTCGCGGTGAAGGTGTTCGTCGTCGTGATGTCGGCGCCGGCCGCGAAGTAGGCCTCGTGGATCTCCGAGACGACGTCCGGCCGGGTCAGGTTCAGGAGGTCGGGGTCGCCCTTCACGTCCCGGCCGTGGCCCGCGAACCGCTCCCCGCGGAAGTCGGCCTCGGAGAGGCCCTTGCCCTGCAGGAGCACGCCCCACGCGCCGTCGAGCAGCACGATGCGCTCGGCGAGCAGGTCCTCGAGGCGGGATCGAACGTCCATCCGGTCAAGACTACCGGCGGAACGTGCCGTTCCCGCCCGCGCTGGCGCCCGGCGGGCCCGCCCGGGTAGGCTGCGCCCATGCCGCAGAGCGCCGCCGATGCCGTGTTGCGGGAGGCGGGTCGCGGCGCGCGGGGCCGTCGCGGGGAGCAGTCGGCCCGCCGGACCCAGCGGGAGACCGTCTCGGCCCTGAGCGTGGTGCCGCTGTTCGCGAGCCTGTCGAAGAAGCACCTCGAGCGGCTCGCCCGCGAGACCGATCGCCAGACCTATGCGCCGGGTGTGAAGATCGTCGAGGAGGGGCTGCTGGGCGAGACCCTGTTCGTCGTCCTCGAGGGACGGGGGAAGATCACCCGGGGCGGCAAGAAGGTCGGGGAGGTCCTGCCGGGGGACTTCTTCGGGGAGCTCTCGGCCCTCGACGGAGGGCCGAGGTCGGCGACGATCACGGCCGTCACGCCCGTCACCGTCTTGCGGTTGTTCCGCAGGACGCTCCTGGGCGCCCTGAAGGACGAGCCCAGGATGGCGATCAAGCTGCTCGACGGCATGGCGGCGCGGATCCGCCAGGTGGAGCGCGGCACCGGTTGAGCCGCGTCCTTACGGACCGAAGACCAGCTCGTCCAGTTCCGACAACGTCCGGGCGTCCAGCTCGATCTCGCCGGCCTCGGCGTTGGCTCGCACGTGATCCGCGTCGCGGCTGCCGGCGATCGCCCCGGTCACCCCGGGCTGGTGCACGTTCCAGGCGAGGACCAGCTGGGCGAGACTCACGCCGAGCCGCTCCGCGAGCGGACGCATCGCTTCCACCAGTGCGAAGACCCGCTCGACGTGGTCGGCGTCCTGCAGGAGCTCGCCCCGGCGCCAGTCATCGATCGCCGCGAGGTCTTCCCGTGCGTAGCGTCCGGTCAGCAGCCCGGCGCCGAGCGGGGAGTAGCTGAGGACACCGGTGCCGACCTCCCCGCACCAGCGGAGCAGCTCCCGGTCCTCGGTCACCACCGGGGAGAAGTCCTGTTGCAACGAGTCGACGTGGCGGATCGCACGGCAACGCTCGATCAGGTCCCGGTCGAAGTTCGACACGCCGATCCAGCGCACCTTCCCGGCCTGGACGAGCTCGGCCATCGCGCCCCAGGTCTCCTCGATCGGCACGCCGGACCCGTCCGGCCAATGGAGCTGGTAGAGGTCGAGCACGTCGGTGCCGAGCCGGCCGAGCGAGCCCTCGGCCGCCCGGCGGACCTCCTCGGGCCGGAACCCGGTGCCCTCCGGCGACGGCCCCACCTTGGTGAAGAGCAGGATGTCGCCGCGCCGGTCGGCCACCGCCTTGCCGACGATCGTCTCCGAGACGCCCTTGCCGTAGACCTCGGCGGTGTCGATCCACGACATCCCGGCGTCGATCGCCGCCCGCATCGCCCGGATCACCGAGGCCTCCGACGCGTTCGGCCCCCACGCGTCGCCGCCGGCCTCCCAGGCCCCGAAGCCCACGACGGTGATGGACGGTCCCTGCGATCCGAGCTGTCGTTCGCGCATGACGCCATCCAAGCACACCGGGTCCCCGGCGAACGCCCGACGGCGCAGTACGCTAGATGGCGACGGCACCTCTCCCGCCCGAAGGAGCGCGCCCGCACCGCAGATGTCCAAGACGATCGAAGAACGCGACCACGTCGTGATCCGGTTCGCCGGCGACTCCGGCGACGGCATGCAGCTGACGGGCGACCGGTTCACGAACGCGACCGCGATCTTGGGCAACGACCTCGCGACGCTCCCGGACTTCCCAGCCGAGATCCGAGCGCCGGCCGGCACCGTGCACGGCGTCTCCGCGTTCCAGATCCAGTTCGCCTCCACCGACATCACGACGCCGGGCGACCATGCCGACGTCCTGGTCGCGATGAACCCGGCCGCGCTGAAGGCGGACCTCGGGACCGTGGCGCGTGGTGGCACGATCATCCTGAACGAGGACGCGTTCACCCAGCGCAACCTGGAGAAGGCCGGCTACACGGACGATCCGACCTCCGACGGGAGCCTGGACGGCTACCGGATCTACCGGGTTCCGATGACCTCGATCACCGTCCGGGCGGTCGAGAGCCTCGGGGTCGGGAAGAAGGAGGCGGAGCGCGCGAAGAACATGTTCGCGCTGGGCCTCGTGTCGTGGATGTACGGGCGGCCCGTGGACGTCACGCTGAACTGGTTGCAGCGCAAGTTCGGCAGCCGGCAGGAGATCCTCGAATCGAACGTCGCCGCGTTCAACGCGGGCTACAACTTCGGCGAGACCACGGAGCTGTTCGCGCATCAGGTGCTGGTGAAGGCCGCGCCCGCAGAGCCCGGCACCTACCGCAACGTCGCCGGCGCGCAGTCCCTCGCGTGGGGTCTGATCGCCGCGTCGCAGCGCAGCGGGGTGCCGCTGTTCTACGCGAGCTATCCGATCACGCCGGCCTCCGAGTTGCTCCACGAGCTCTCGAAGCACAAGAACTTCGGTGTGCTGACGATCCAGGCCGAGGACGAGATCGCCGCCGCGAACATGGCGCTCGGCGCGTCCTTCGCCGGGCACCTCGGGGTGACCGGAACCAGCGGGCCCGGGATGGACCTGAAGGCGGAGACGGTGGGCCTTGCGGTGATCACCGAGCTGCCGATGGTCGTCGTCGACGTGATGCGCGCCGGCCCTTCCACCGGGATGCCGACGAAGACCGAGCAGGGCGACCTGCTGCCGGCGATGTTCGGCCGCCACGGGGAATCGCCGATCCCGATCGTCGCGGCGGCCTCGCCGGCAGACTGCTTCGACGTCGCGCTCGAGGCCGCACGCGTGGCGATCCGCTACCGGACGCCCGTGATCCTGCTCTCGGACAGCTTCCTGCAGAATTCCTCGGAGCCCTGGCGCCTGCCCGACGTGGATACCCTTCCCGTGATCGACCCGGCCTACGCCGCGGCCGACGGCGGCCCGTTCCGTCCCTACGAGCGGGACGAGCGGCTCGCGCGTCCCTGGGCGATCCCGGGCACCGCCGGGCTCGAGCACCGGATCGGCGGGCTCGAGCGCGAGGACGGCTCCGGCGACATCAGCTACGAGGCCGACAACCACGAACGGATGACGCAGATCCGCGCGGCCAAGGTCGCCGGGATCGCGGACGACATCGGCCCGCTGGAGGTGGATGACCCCGACGGCGATGCCGAACTGCTCGTTCTGAGCTGGGGCTCCACCGCCGGGACGATCCGCGCGGCCGCACGCCGTGTGCGCGCATCCGGGAAGAAGGTCGCCACCGCGCACCTGCGCTGGCTGAACCCGTTCCCGGCGAACACGGACGAGGTCGTCCGCGCGTACCCGAAGGTCCTGATCCCCGAGATGAACGCCGGCCAGCTGGCGCTGCTGATCCGCGGCCGGTTCCTGGTGGACGCGGCCACCTTCTCGAAGGTCCAGGGCCTCCCGATCTGGGCCGACGAGCTCGAGGAGGCGATCGGAAGGATGCTCGATGGTTGAAGCGAACGGCGGCGGTGCGGATCTCGGCGGCGTGGCGACGCTGACGAAGAAGGACTTCACGTCCGGCCAGGAGCCTCGGTGGTGCCCCGGGTGTGGCGACTACGCGATCCTGGCCGCGGTCCAGGGTTTCATGCCCGAGCTCGGGATCGAGCCGAAGGACACCGTGTTCGTCTCGGGGATCGGCTGCAGCGGCCGGTTCACGTACTACATGGACACGTACGGGTTCCACGGGATCCACGGGCGCGCTCCGGCGATCGCGACGGGCGTCGCGGCCGCGAACCCCGACCTGAGCGTGTGGGTCGTCACCGGCGACGGGGACGCGCTGTCGATCGGGGGCAACCACCTGATCCACGCGCTGCGCCGGAACGTGAACCTCAAGATCCTGCTGTTCAACAACCAGATCTACGGCCTCACGAAGGGTCAGTACTCGCCGACCTCGGAGGAGGGCAAGATCACGAAATCGACACCGTTCGGCTCGGTGGATCACCCGTTCAACCCCGTGGCGGTGGCCCTCGGGGCCGAGGCGACCTTCGTCGCGCGGACGATCGACAACGACCGGCAGCATCTGGTCGGGGTGTTGCGGCAAGCCGCCGCGCATCCGGGCGCCGCGTTCGTGGAGATCTATCAGAACTGCAACGTGTTCAACGACGGCGCGTTCGACCTGCTGCGGGACAAGAGCCAGGGCACGCACAACCAGATCCGCCTGGTCGACGGCGAGCCGATCGTGTTCGACGACGGCACGCGGTGCGTCCGCGTCGGCGAGAACGGCCGGCTGGAGATCGCCGCGGTCGCCGAGTCCGATCCCGCTTCGATCATCGTGCACGACACGCACGGGCGGCCGTCGCTGGCGTTCGCGCTGGCGCACCTGTCTCGCGGGCCGAACGAACCGACCTGCATCGGCGTGCTGCACGAGGAGGAGCGCGCCACCTACGGCGAGGCCCTGCGCGAGCAACTTGGGCGGGCGACCGAACGTCTGGGCGCCGGCGACCTCGACACGTTGCTGCGCGGCGGCGACACCTGGACGGTGTCCTAGGCGCGTCAGCCCTCGGCCGGCGGCCGGAACCGGGCCATCGCCTCGGCCGCCGAGCGCTCGACCCGCCGGAGCTCCGCGACCACATCCGGTGCGACCGTGAGGAACGTCTCGACGTCGGCCTCGGATGAGGTCGGGCCGAGGCTGATCCGGAAGGCCGCCGTCTGCGGCAGGCCGATCTGCTCGAGCACGGGAGAGGGGTCCTCCGGCCGCCCGCTGCAGAGCGACCCCGACCCCAGGTGGAGGCCGCGATCGTCCAGCGACATCGCGAGCGTCGCCGGGTCCAGCCCGTCCACCGCGAAGCACACGAGGTGCGGCACCCGGTGCGTCGGATGCCCCAGCACGCGGGCGCCCTCGATCTCCGCGGCGATCCGCTCCCGCAGGATCGAGGTCAGGCTCCACTGTCGTGCGGCCTCGTCGGCCATCGACGCCGCAGAGGCCTCCAGCGCCGCGGCCATGCCGGCGATGCCGGGCGTGTTCTCCATACCGGATCGACGCTTGCGCTCCCGGTCGTCCCCGCACGGATAGGCGCTCAACCCGACCCCGCGGCGGACGTACAAAGCGCCGACGCCCGGCGGTCCGCCGAACTTGTGCCCCGACAGCGACAGCAGGTCGACGCCGAGGGCTGCGACGTCGACCGGGAAGTGCCCGACCGTCTGGCACGCGTCGGTGTGGAACACGACGCCGGCCTCGCGGGCCAGGCGAGCGGCCTCGGCCACCTGCTGGATCGTGCCGAGCTCGTGGTTCGCGTGCTGAACGCTCGCGAGCAGGGTGCCGGGGCGGCGGACCTCGGCGGCGTACCGGTCGAGGTCGACGCGGCCGTCCGCATCGGCGGGGATCAGGATCACCTCGAAGCCGTCGGACTCCAGGACGTGGCAGACGCCACCCACCGCCGGATGCTCGACCGCGCTCACGACGATCCGGGCGCCGACCTCGCGCTGCGCGCGGACGCCACCCCAGATCGCGAGCGCCACCGACTCGGTCCCTCCGGAGGTGAAGACCAGCTCGTCGGCCTGCGAGCCGATCGTCCGCGCCACCGCGACGCGAGCGTCGTCGAGCAGCGAGCGGGCGGCGCGGCCCGGCGCATGGATCATCAGCGGGTCGCCGGCGACCTCGAGCGCTGCGATCACCGCCTGGCGGGCCTCGGGGCGCAGCGGCGTCGCCGATGCGGCGTCGAGGTACACGTCGGCGGTCATCGCTCCAGCCTACCGGCGCGGAGGGCCGTGATAGCCTCGGCCCGTGGACGTCCTGCTCGTTTCGCCGGACCCCGCGACGCGGGAGCTGATGGCCCTGACGGTGCGCAGCATCGAGCGGAGCCTGGGCGGCGAGCTCCGGTTCCGAGCCGCCGCGAACGGGGAGCTCGGCACGCGCGCGGCGCTTCGGGACCGCCCGGAGATCGTCGTGGCCGATGAGCTCGCGTCGCGCGCCGGGGCCTTCGGCCTCGCGCGCACGCTCCGCGACGACGCGGAGCCGTTCGCCGGCGCGATCGTGATCCTGCTGGAGCGTCCGCACGACGCATGGTTGGCGCGCTGGTCCGGCGCCGACGCGTGGTTCGTCAAGCCCCCCGATCCGTTCGCGGTGGCCGACGAGCTCCTCGAGCTGCTCGAAGCCAGGGGGCTGGTGCCCCGGGAGGTTCCGGTGTGAAGATCAAGGGAACGTGCAAGCGTTGCGGTCGCGAGTTCCTCCTGGAGCAGGCCGTCGCGAACGGCGGACTGTGTCCGTGGGACGGCGAGCCGTTCAGCACCGACTACGCGCTCACCCTGGTGGACGCGATGCGGGACACCGAGGAGCACGGCGACGCGTTCGAGCGGGCGCTCGAGGCGATCGCGGACGTGCGCCCGGCGTTCGTGCTGGACGAGGACTCCGTGATCGCCCACGTGCGTGCCCAGCTCGCCCGGCTGCGCGAGAACCTCGTGATCCAGGGCTGAGACCGCGATGGGCTTCAACGCGATGCAGCCGGGGAGGATCAAGCGGGGAGACCTGCTGTTCCTCGTGGCGGCGATCGTCGTGGTGGGCGTGCTCCTCGCCTGGGCGTTCTTCGGAACGTGAACCCGGACGAGCTCGCCCGGCTCCCGTTCGCCTACCTGACCACCACCGGCCGACGGAGCGGCCGGCCCCACCGGATCGAGATCTGGTTCGCGCTGGAGGGCGGCACGATCTACCTCCTCGCCGGCGGGCGCGACGGCGCCGACTGGGTCCGCAACGCGATCGCGACGCCGGCCGTCTCGATCGAGCTCGGGGACGAGATCCGCGTGGGGACCGCGCGGGTCCTCGCACCCGCCACCGACGAGGACGCGCTGGCGCGACGGCTGCTCGTGGAGAAGTACCGCTCGCGGGAGGACGATCTGGCGTCGTGGGGCCGCACGGCGCTGCCGGTCGCGATCGATCCCGCGACCTGAGGACTCAGCCGCCCTCGAACCCGATCGAGAAGAGCCGCTCCAGGTCGTGCTTCGAGTAGACCTGGAAGGCGATCAGCGTCTCCGTGCGCTCGACGCCCTCGACCTTGCCGATCCCACCGGGGATCACCTGCGCGAGGTGGTCGTGCTCGGCGACACGGACGATCGCGACCAGGTCGAACTCGCCGGCGACCGAGTAGACCTCGGACACGCCGTCGAGGTCCGCGATCGCCTGGGCGGCCTCCGCGACCTCGTCGATCTCGCACTGGATCAGGACCACCGCGTGCACGCTCATCGGATCTCCCTCTATCGCTCCAGCACGACCGCGAGGCCCTGCCCTCCGCTGATGCACAGCGTCGCGAGGCCGAGCGAAACGTTCCGCTCGCGCATCCCGTAGGCGAGGGACAGGATGATCCGCGCGCCGGAGGCGCCGATCGGATGCCCGATGCTGATGCCGCCCCCGGCGACGTTCACCAGTTCCCGGTCGAACTTCAGCTCGCGCTCGCACGCGATCACCTGGGCGGCGAAGGCCTCGTTGATCTCGATCAGCTCGACATCGTCGATCCGCAGACCCGTCCGCTCGAGGACCTTCGTGACGGCCGGCACCGGCCCGATCCCCATGATCTCCGGCGGCACCCCAGCCCAGCTCCACCCGCGGATCCGCGCCAGGGGCTCGCGGCCCTCGGCCGCGGCGCGCGAGGCGCTCATCACGACGACCGCTGCGGCGCCGTCGGTGATGCCGCTCGAGTTCCCCGCCGTCACCGAACCGCCCTCGCGGAAGACGGGCTTCAGCGCGGCGAGCGCTTCGGCCGTGGTATCGGGTCGGGGGTGCTCGTCATCCATCACCTCGATCGGCTTCCCGCGCAGGGTGGTTTGCACCGGCACGATCTCCGCCGCG
>DATHCP010000035.1:0-13371 GCA_035490535.1 Actinomycetota bacterium | reverse complement strand
GTCTCGGTGCCGACCGCCACGGGAGCGGTGCCGGGGATCGTCTGGCCGATCGCGACCGAGGATCGGCTGGACGCGGTGATCTTCGTCGGCCCCCATCCGGGCGGGCCCTGGCGGTTGTACCAGGTGACCAACTGGTCCCCGGCGGGCGTGCAGGTGACCGTCCCCGTGACGAGGGCATCGTGGGCGAAGGCGGGTGCGGCGCCGATGAGCACCGCGGCGATCGCCCCCACGATCACGACCAAGGCCCGTTTGCGAACCATGTGCTACCTCCCGTTCCTCCGCGCCACGTCGAGCGAACAGGACCGTGACCCAGCGCACCCCGCCTGAGCAGGTCGTGCGTGCGGAAGACCGGCCCTCCCCAGGACCCCCTCCGACCGTTCCCGGCCCCGATGGCTTCCGGACGGCTCCAGCCGACCCTCTCCCCTCAGTTCGCCACCGATCTGTACGGGCCACACCGTACCGCCCCAGGAGCCTGGTCACCAGCGTTGCCGCCGGTTGTTTGCCCGATCGGGTCAGATATCCCTCGTCCGGACGGCCGCGGCCCTAGCCGCGCCGGATCAGCAGCCGTCCCCCGTCCCAGCTCAGGAGCACGCGGACTACCTGGCCGGTGGAGCCCGTGGAGACCGGCCGGCCGTTCACGGTGAGTTCGGTGCCCGAGCCGTTGCCGATCGTGAGCGTGAGCGTGCGCCGGGCGTCGAACCGGGCTGCATCGCCCGGGAGGTACGTCCGGCCCGCACCCAGGGAAGCGCCGTCACCGGTCGCGGCGACCCACGCTCGCCCGCTGAACGCGAGGCTCGCGTGGATCCCGGATGGCTTCGACACGTGCGGCCCGGTCGAGGAAGCGTGCTGCGTGGTCAGGGGCGCCGAGGCCGGGGGCGCGGCGAACGTCGGTTGTGCCGAGCCCCGGGTCCGCGCCCACACCCCGACCACGACGAGCAGCAGGATCGACGACGCGATCGCGGCGCTCCGCCAGGCGCGGCGTGGCGGACGCGTGCCGCGCAGCGGCGGCAGCGGGGTCGGTTCGTCGTCATCCTCCGCATCGGTCGCGTCCAGGAGCGGCCGCGGATCGAGCCCGAGGTACTCGGCGTACTCGCGGAGGAAGAAGCGCCGATACACCTTGCCGGGATAGGGATCGAGGGACGCGTCCTCCTCGAGGGCCTGGAGGTACCGGGGACGGATCATCGTTTCGGTCGACGCCTCCTCGAGCGTCCGCCCGAGCTCCTCACGCGCCTCGTGCAGGACCGGACCGATGTCTGCGCGGTGCTCCACCGATCCCTCGACCAGGGTCAGCGGCTGCATCTGCCCGCCCGATCCATCGTCCTGGATCGCGCCGCAGAACGCGCAGGCGAAACCATGCCCGGCGGGTTCGACGTGCTCGGCGTCGAGCCGAGCGCCGCACACCAGGCACGACGCCGCGGGGGCGTGCGCGAGCGCTGATCGGTTACTGCTCACTCCTCACTTCCTGAGCGAGCTGATCCCGGCGGAGCCCGTCGGCCCCGATCGGGAAGATCGGCCATGGTTCCGAACCTACGGATACCCCCAACGGGCGCGAAGCGCAACCCGCCAGTTCGGCCGGGGGTTCGCGCGCCCCTATCGTGTCGGCGTGCGAGACCCAGCCCACGTCGCCGAGGCATGGACGGCGCTCGAAGCCGCATCCGTCCGGCGGACGCGCCGCGGCCTCGTGGTCCTCGAGGATCCGCCCGGTGATCGCCCAGCATCGCTGTGGACCCTGGTCCACGTGCTCTGGGCGGCCTGCGACGTCGGCGCCGTCGGGTCGCTCGGCGGCCTCCCGACGCTCTTGGAGCGCTACCGCCGCGGCGGCGGGTACGCGCCGTCGTGGCGCGCCCGGCGTCGCTACTTCGACGACGACGCGTGGCTCGGGCTCGTGTCGCTGCGGCTCGCCGAACTGACGAGCGGCGCCGCCGATCGCGAACGCGCCGCGGCGCTGCTGCGGTTCGTGCGATCGGGCGAGGACCCCGCCGGCGGCGTGCGTTGGGTCGAGGGCCGCACGACCCGCAACGCGTGCAGCACGGCCCCGGCCGCGGAGCTCGCGCTGCGCACCGGCGGCCCCGACGACCACGCGTTCGCGGGCCGCGCGATCGCGTGGCTGCTCGCGAACCTCCGCACCGGCGACGGGCTGATCGCCGACCGGATCGACCGCGGCAGGATCGAGCCGACCGTGTGGTCCTACAACCAGGGCGCGACCGTCTCGGCGCTCCGGCTACTCGGGCGGTCGAGCGACGCCGTCGCGATCGCGGCGGCGTCGCTCGAGGTCTTCCGGGGCGAACGGCGGTGGCGCGAGCCACCGCCGTTCCTCGCGATCTGGTTCCGCGCGCTGCTGGAGGAGCCTTCGGCACGTGCCGCGGCGGCCGTCGCCCTGCACGAGCACACCGATCGGATGGCGGCCGAGGCGCTCGATCCGGCGACCGGCGCGTTCACGCGCGGCGGGATCGGCACCTACGACGGACGCCGCACGATCGACGCCGCGGCGGCGGTGCAACTGCTGGCGATGGCGGCCCGGACCTAGTCCCGCCGCTCACCGACGAGCGCGTGCATGTGACACTCGCACCGGTCGTCGGAGCACGCCTGTTCCCGCTCCGCGCCCGGCTCCCACACGAGGTCGCGGTCGTCCTCGGCGAGGAGGTAGTGGCAGCCGCACCCGTAGCAGACGTCACGGAGCACCTGATGCCATGCGCCGGAAACGTCCTGGCGCTCGGGCAGTGCGAGGACCTTCCCCATCCCGGAACCCCCCGTGCGACCCCTGCATCCTGCGCCCACGCTCCGCCCGGCGCAAGGACTCAGCACCCGTAGACGTTGACCCAACGAGGGCCGCGACCGAGGGACAGGCCGTGCGTCGCGGCCAGCGCGCGCAGCCGATGCCGGTAGACGGTCATCGGGCCATGCGGGAAGTCGGCATGCACCAGGCAGTGCCAGCTGGGCACGAGCTCGTGGCGGAAGGGGCTGTACAGCGTCTCGTTGTGCCCGATCACGTTGCGGATCCGGATGTGGAAGGTCTGCATCAGCCACAGCGTCAGGCGCAAGGACGAGCGCATCTGCGCGGCGTCGCCGAGCACCATCGCGTCGCTGGTGCCCACGTGCTCGATCCCGATCGCGGTGTAGTTCATGCCGACCGCGTGCCGGCAGCGGGTGCCCAGCGGCACGAGCTGGTAGATCGTGCCGTCGCGGTCGATCACGAAGTGCGCGCACGTGCCGGGCAGCTCGCCGTCGTGCCGGGCGTTCGACGCGAACGTGTTCCACGCGCCTTGGAAGGTCAGACCCGCGGTGTAGTGCTCGACGATCACCTTCGGATCCGTGAGGCGCCAGGTCCGCGTGCCGTAGTGCCGGGCGGAGTACGCGGCCATCTCCGCCTTGCGCCGCGCGGGGAACGGGATCGGCCGCCACACGATGGGCGGCCGGGCGACGGTTCCGGCGGCGGCACTGGCGTGCGTCGCGGCCGGATGGGCCACGCCCTGCGCGGGCGGCGCCGCGGTGCCGGCCAGCAGCGAGAGCACCGCCACCGCTCCGGCCAGCGCTCCCCTCATGCCGCGGCCGCCCGGATCCGTCCGAGGCAGCGCTCGCGACCGAGCAGCTCCATCGACTCCGGCAGGGGCGGCGACACGTTCGAGCCGGTCACCGCCGCCCGGACCGGCTGCCAGCCCTTCGTGCGGTTCAGCCCCGCTCCCGTCGCCAGCTCGTCCAGCGCCGTTCCGATCGTCGCCGCGTCCCATGTGGGAAGGGCATCGAGCGCCGCGGCCGCCTCCTTGAGGTAGCCGGCCGGGGCGCCGGCGATCAGCGCGGCGGCCCGGTCGTTCGGCGCGACGTCGTCGCTGAAGAGGAACCGCAGCAGATCGACCACGTCACGCAGCGTCCGCACGCGCTCACGCACCAGCGGCATCGCCCGCCGCAGCATGGCGGGGTCCACGCCGAGCCCCGCGGCCGCGAACAGGTGCACCGAACGGGCCGCGAGCTCGTCGTCGTCGAGGCCCTGGAGGTACTGCGTGTTGATCCACGTGAGCTTCTCGACGTCGAACGCCGCCGGGTTGCTCGAGACGCGTGCCAGGTCGAAGCGTTCGATCATCTCCTGCCGGGGAACGATCTCCCGGTCCTCGCCCGGGGACCAGCCGAGCAACGCGAGGTGGTTCACGAGCGCCTCCGGCAGGAACCCCTGCTCGCGGAACGCCTCGACGCTGGTCGATCCGTGCCGCTTCGACAGGGGTTTGCGGTCGGGCCCGAGCACCTGCGGCAGATGTGCGTACGCCGGGGCCGTCCCTCCGAGCGCCGCGATCACCGCGATGTTCCGCGGCGCGCTGGCCAGCAGGTCGTCGCCGCGCACGACGTGCGTGACCTCCATCAGCATGTCGTCGACCGCCACCGCCAGCAGGAACACCGGCGAGCCGTCGGAACGCTGGAGCACGAAGTCGCGCAGGTCCGAAGCGGCCCACCGGACCTCACCCTTCACCAGGTCGTGGAGCACCCACTCGTGCTCGGGCATCGCGAAGCGCACGACGCTCGAGCGTCCCTCCGCCTCGAACGCCGCCCGCTCGGCGTCGGTCAGGCGGCGGCACCGGCCGTCGTACCCCGGCGGCTCGCCGCGCGCCCGGGCCGCCGCGCGGCGCTCCTCGAGCTCCTCCTCCGTGCAGTAGCAGCGGTACGCGGCGCCGTCCGTGAGCAGGCGTCCGACCATCTCGTCGTAGATCCCGAGGCGCTCGGACTGCCGGTAGGGCCCGTGGGCGCCGCCGACCTCCGGCCCCTCGTCCCAGTCCAGGCCGAGCCACCGCAGGTCCTCGAGGACCCCGCGGAACGCCTCCTCGGTGACGCGCGAGGCGTCCGTATCCTCCACCCGCAGGATGAAGGTGCCGTCGTTCCGACGGGCCCACAGCCACGAGAAGAGCGCGCTGCGGACGTTGCCCACGTGCAGCGACCCCGACGGCGCCGGAGCGAACCGACACCGGACGCCGGTCACGGCCCCGTCACCCCGTTGCGCAGCGTGCCGACCCCGTCGACCTCGACCTCGACCACGTCGCCGGCCTGCAGCCGGCCCACCCCCTCGGGCGTCCCGGTCAGCAGGACGTCGCCCGGGAGCAGCGTCATGAACGTGGTGATGTACTCGATCAGCGTGGCTACGCCGAACGCGAGGTCGGCCGTGCTGGCGTGCTGGACCACCGCGCCGTTCAGCCGCGTCTCGACGACGACGTCGGTGGGATCGACCGTCGTCTCGATCCACGGGCCGAGCGGGCACGATCCGTCGAACCCCTTCGCGCGCGCCCACTGGTCGTTCGCGTGCTGGAGATCGCGCAGCGTCACGTCGTTCGCGCACGTGAAGCCCAGCAGGAACCGCGAGGCGTCCTCGGCGCGGACGTTGCGGGCCAAGCGCCCGATCACCACCGCGAGCTCGCCCTCGTAGTCGATCCGGTCGCTGATCGGCAGCAGCTGGATCGGGTCGCCGGGCCCGATCACGGCGGTGGAGGGCTTGAGGAACAGCAGCGGCTCCTCGGGGACCTCCATCCCGAACTCGGCGGCGTGGGCCGCGTAGTTCTTGCCGACGCACACGAGCTTGCTCGGCAGGACCGGGGCCAGCAGGAGCACGTCGCCGAGGGCGATCTCCTCGCCGGTCGGAACCGGATCCTCGAAGAAGGTCCCCGCGAGGACCCGGATCGTCTCCTCGCCGGGTGGGATCGCGCCGGTCGCGATCCGTTCACCGTGGCGGAACCGAACGAGTCGCATGACGCGCGGCAGGCTACCGCGTCACGCGAGCCGTTCGCCGCCGGCGAACGTGGCGCCGACCTGCCGCCAATACGCCGCGATCGGCTCCGCCGGGCGCAGCGACGAGAGCTCCTCCCCCGGTGCGTCGTGCAGGGTCAGGTCGAACGTCCCGGTGACCGCGGGCCCGAGCTCGACGTCGCGCGAGCGCATCGTGATCAGCTCGGTCAGCGCGTCCCCCGCCGCGGGGTCGATCGAGGGCAGCCAACGGGAGTGCAGCATCGGCAGCGCGTTCACGAACCCGCCGCCCTCGCTGGGACCGGTGATCGTGAAGCGCGCATCGAGCAGCCGGCGGTCGTTCGCCGCGAGCGTCGCCCCGAACGTTCCCCCCGGCTCCAGGCGCGGTCCGGCGCGGCCCACGGTCACCGGTCGCGACATCCAGATCGAGCCGAGCTTCTTCGGATAGCCTTGGAACCACCCTCGCGCGAGCGCGAAGTCCTTGTCGACCCAGATCAGGATGCAGCGCGAGTAGGTCTCGCCGGCGTAGCGGCAACGCACGACGACGAAGCATTCCTTGTATTGGCCGCGGACCGGATCGAGCAGCTCCTCGCCGGCATCGGAGCACGATTGCCAATCGGCGAAGATCACGGCGACCGCGTCGGGCTCGTCCTCGGCGGGTTCGACATCCGGCGGCAGCCACCGGGCGACCGCCCCGGGCGAGGCCCGGTACTCGAACGTCAGGACGTCGCCCGAGTAGTGCCACGGCGGCGCCGGCACGATCGAGGCGCGGCCCTCCGGCGAGCGCGGCGCCATGAACCCACCCAGCTCCGGCACGCGGCCTATCCTACGGCCCGTGGAAACCCGGCGGATCGTGCTGGACGGTGCGGCCGTTCCGGTCCTGCGCGAGGGCGAGGACCTCGTCGCGCCCGACGGGCGGCGTGTCCCCGCCGAGGAGGCGACGCACCTGCCGCCGGTCGAGCCCACGAAGATCCTCTGCGTCCACCTGAACTACGAGAGCCGTCGCGCGGAGTTCCAGGCGGCGCTCGGCGCGGCGCCCACGTACTTCACGAAGCCGGTCAGCGCCCTCAACGCCCACGACGGGGACGTCGTACGGCCGCCGCGGTGCCGGTTCCTGAACTACGAGGGCGAGATCGCGATCGTGATCGGCGAGCGGACGTTCCACGTGTCGCCGGAGGAGGTCGGGCCCCGGATCCGCGGCTACACCGTGGCGAACGACTTCGGGCTGCACGACTTCCGCGACACCGACGCCGGCTCGATGCTGCGGGTCAAGGGCTCGGACACGCTGTGCCCGCTCGGCCCCGGCCTGATCGAGGGCTGGAACTTCCACGACAAGGGGATCGAAACCCGCGTGAACGGCGCGACGGTCCAGTCGGGCAGCACCGACGAGATGATCTGGGACATGCACTACCTGGTGGCCGATCTGGCCCGGACGATCACGCTGGAGCCCGGCGACGTGATCCTGTCGGGGACACCGGCCAACTCCCGGCCGGTCGAGCCGGGCGACGTCGTCGAGGTCGAGGTCGAGGGCCTCGGCACCCTCCGGAACCGGATCGTCGAGGGCGCTGTCCCGGTCCGGGAGGACGTCGGAGCCCAGCCGAGCACCTCCGAGGAGGTCGTCTCGACCGCGTTCGGCGGCGACTGGGAGTTCCGGGGGATCCGGCCGCCCCGTCGCTGAGCGCCCGGCGTATGCTCGCCTCGCATGGTTGACGCGCTGGACACGATCGATCTGGCGGACCCCGACAGCTACGTCGACGGGGTTCCGTTCGCGTGGTTCGAGCGGCTGCGGCACGAGCATCCGGTCGTGTGGCACCCGGAGCCCGAGCCGAACGCCGGCTTCTGGGCGGTGACCCGCTACGACGACCTCACGGCGGTCCACATGGACTGGGAGACCTTCTCCTCCGAGATCGGCGCCGTGGGACTCGAAGAACTCGACGAGGAGCAGCTGGGGATCCGGAAGTCGATGCTCGAGACCGATCCGCCGCGGCACACGGAGCTCCGGCGGATCTGCTCGAAGCGGTTCAGTGCCCGCGGCGTCGGCGTCTACGAGGACTGGATCCGGGAGGTCGCGCGCGCGGTGCTGGACCGGGCGCTCGAGCCGAACGAGCCGTTCGACTTCGTGGCCGAGATCAGCCGGGAGCTCCCGATCCGGTTCCTGTGTTCGATCTTCACGGTTCCGCAAAAGGATGCGCCGCAACTGATCTCGTGGGGCGACAAGATGATCGCGAACCAGGACCCGGATCTCTCGGCGGCGGTGGTCGACCGGGTCGACACGGAGGCCTACCGGAACTTCCCGTTCCGCTCACCGGTCGCGAGCGACGTGTTCGCCTATGCAGACCGCCAGCGCGACCAGCGGCTCGAGGAGCCCGCGGACGACGTGATCCAGGCGCTCGTCGTCGCGCAGTCCGAGGGGATCTTGGACGAGCGCGCGTACCACAACTACTTCGCGCTGCTGATGATCGCCGGCAACGAGACCACACGCCACACGATCAGCGCCGGGATGCTCGCGCTGATGGAGCACCCCGAGCAGCTGGCGCTGCTGCAGGCCGAGCCCGAGCGGATCGCGACGGCCGTCGAGGAGATCCTGCGTTGGGCGAGCCCCGTGATGCACTTCCGCCGCACGGCGACCCGCGACACCGAGCTCCGCGGGCAGGCGATCTCGGCCGGGGACAAGGTCGTGACCTGGTACGTCAGCGCGAACCGCGACGAGGAGATCTTCCCCGAGCCCGGTCGGTTCGACGTCACGCGCTCCCCGAACGACCACGTCACGTTCGGTCCCGGGGGTCCCCACTTCTGCCTGGGCGCGCACCTGGCTCGCCTGGAGACGAAGATCCTGTTCGAGGAGCTCCTGCCCCGCCTCGCCTCGGTCGAGCCAGCCGGCCCGGTGGAGCGGATCCGCTCGAACTTCGTCAACGGCATCAAGCGGATGCCGGTGCGGCTGCGGACGCACTGACCGCTCGGGCCATTGCGCTGCGACGACGCTGAGCGTAGGCTCCGGCCGGCTCGGGCCGGCGCAGAGGAACGGAGGTCGGCGATGCGACACGGTCATCGGTCCGCGACGGATCGGCGTCGCGTGGTCCCGGCGATCACGATCGCGGCGCTCCTGAGCCTCGCCGCGTGCTCGTCGTCCTCCAGCTCCACGGCGCCGCCCGCGACCACGGTGCCGGCGACGTCGGCCTCGGCCACCACGACGACGAGCCCGAGCGGATCGGGGAACGCGGACCTGACCGGCACGTGGTCCGGGACGTACAACGGCGCGTACACCGGGACCTTCAAGCTCACGTGGACCGAGAACGGCTCCGACCTCAGCGGCACGATCGACCTGTCCTCCACGAAGGGGGCCGTGCCGATCCACGGCTCGGTGCACGGCGACCAGATCACGTTCGGAACCGTCGGCTCCACCGTGATCCGCTACTCGGGGACGGCGCACGGCTCGTCGATGTCCGGCACCTACCAGGTCGTCACGTCTTCCGGATCGACCGGCGGGGACTGGATCGCGTCGAAGACGGCCTGAGCGGGCTCAGCCCCAGAGCCGGTCCGCCACCCGGCCGACCAGCTCGAGCTTGCGCCACTGGGTGTGCTCGTCGATCTCGTTGCCGACCATCACGGAGGCGAACCCGCACTGGGGGCTGATCGCGAGGCGGTCCATACCGCCGGCGATCGCCGCAGCCTCCTCCATCCGGCGCACCACGTCGTCCTCGTCCTCCAGGACCGGGGTCTTCGTCGAGACGATGCCCATCACGATCAACGAGCCGGGCCGCAGGAACCGGACCGGCTCGAACCCGCCGTCCCGTCCCCGGTCATCCCACTCCACGAGGAACGCGTCGTAGGGCAGGTCGAAGACCCGCTCGGCCACGGGGTCCAGCGATCCCTCGCACATCCACGACGAGCGGTAGTTGCCGCGGCAGATGTGCAGCGCCGTGCCGACGCCGGGCGGCAGGCCGTCGAGCACGGCGCGGTCGGCCGCGAGCGCGCGATCCAGCAGGTCCGCCACCCGATGCCCGGCCTCCTCGAACCGCGCGATCCAGGCCGGATCGACCAGGTAGGGGTACAAGGGGAAGTCGAACTGGATCGTCGACGCGCCGGCGGTGACCGCCTGCGCGACCAGATCGCGCTCGATCCGGACCGCGTCCTCGACGTAGTCCGCCACCGACGCGTAGCCGCCCCCACCGGGTCCCGAGACCGTCGTCAGCGGATGGGTGAAGATCGACGCGGCCGGGAACGTCACCTTGAACGGAGCGCCGTCGGTCACATCACGCAGGAACGCGGCCTCGCGCGCGGCCGGCGCATCGACCGGTCGCAACCGCTCGGCGATCTCGTGGATCCGCAGCTCGACGTCCTCGCCGCGGTCGTTGCGGAACGTCACGGTCTTGTCCGTGCGGACGCCGGCCACGGCGTCGAAGAAGCTGTTCATGAACATCCAGCGGCGGAACTCGCCGTCGGTGACCACGTCGAGGCCGCAGTCGAGCTGCCGGCGGACCGCCTCGCGGATCGCGGCGTCCTCGATCGCGGTAAGCGCGCTCCGGTCCCGGGCGCGTTCCTCGTCCAGCGCCGCGGAGTGCCCCGCGTCGTAGAACGCGTCGATCGCCGCCCGGAGCTCCGGCGGCCGCAGGAGGCTCCCCACGGTCTCGGCGCGGAACGGCCGGCGTCCGCTCACGCGTCCCACCGCACCCATGTCGAGACCGGCGCGCGGAACTCCCAGCCGCGGACCTCGACCGGACGCTCCGGATCGAGCCGCAGCCCCGGCAGCCGATCGAGCAGGATGTCCAGCGACACGCGCGCGAGGTGCCGGCCGAACCACGCGCCGAGGCAGACGTGCGTGCCGATCGCGAACGCGAGGTGCGCGCCCTCCTTGCGGCGCAGGTCGAACCGGTCCGGGTCGGTGAACCGCCGCGGATCGCGGTTCGCCGAGGAGAGCACGGCCCCGACCAGGGCGCCGGCGGGAAGGTCGGTGCCGGCCTGGGTGGTCGCCGCGGTCGTCTGCCGGGTCGAGGTGCCGACCGGCCCCGCCCAGCGCAGCGTCTCCTCGATGGCGCCCCGGATCAGCGCGCGGTCGGCGCGCACCGCGTCCAACTGCTCGGGATGCGAGCCGAGCGCCCACACCGCCAGGGCGATCAGGTCGCGCGGCTCCTGCAGGCCGCCGGAGAGCATCAGCTTCGTGTTCGCGACGATCTCGTCGCGCGACATCCGCTCGCCCTCGGCGTGGAGCATGTGGGAGAGCACCGAGCCGTCGGGCTCTTCCGCGAGGCGGTCGAGCACCCGTTCGATCGCGGCGCCGAGCTCGGCGCTGGCCCGGTCGGCCGGCGCCTGCTTCGCGGGATCGCCCTCGAAGTTCGCGAGGCCCGGCATCATGCCCTGGTTCCAGGCGAGCAGGTCCTCCCACGGGACCTCGTCGAGGCCGAGCATCGTGCGGAGCGAGCGCACCGACATCGGATCGCAGAACGCGGTGAACAGGTCGACCTCGCCGCGGCCGGCGAAGCCGTCGATCAGCTCGTTCGCGAGCGCCGGGATGCTCCCCTGGGTTCGCTCCTCGACATCGCGCGGCCGGAACGGGCCCTCGACGATCCGCCGGATCCGCTGCTGGTCCGGGCCCTCGGAGCCCAGCATGTTCACGCCCATCGTGCGGTTCAAGGTGGAGGGGTCGGTCGCGCCGGTGAACCGCTCCGGCGACAGGTCGACCTCGCGGACGTCGTCGTACCGGGTCACGAGCCACAGCTGGACCGCCGGCACCCAGCTCACCGGCTCCTCGTCCCGCAGCCGCGCGTAGACCGGGTACGGATCGTCCTCGAGCTGCTCGAGGGTGATCGTGTCGCCGACGCCCACCTGTCCTCCTTCGGCCGAAGGGGTATCGTGCGACCCGGTCGCGGGCCGGCGCAAGGGCCGCGGGACGGAGGTGGGATGGACACGCAGGGCAAGCGGCTCCGCCTGCTGTATCCGGACATCCACGGGCTCGAGCGCGGCAAGTACCTGTTCGGCGACTGGGCGGCCGCGGGCATGGCGGCCTTCTGCGTCGGCGTGTACCCCCTGACCCACGACAAGGAGATCCTCCCGGTCCCCCGAACGCAGTTCGACGTCGGCCTGCACGACGTCGAGGCGTTCCTGGACCGGGACTCCCTGCGGCCCGGCTGGGAGCCGGACACGCTCCTCGGGATCGCCGACGTCGAGCTGCACGGCGAGCCGGCCCCCTGGGACACCCGGCACGCGCTGCGGCGGGCCGTGGAGGCCTGGCGCGCGCTCGACCTGGAGCCGCAGGTCGCCTTCGAGCTCGAGTTCTACCTGCTGGAGCCGGGCGAGGCCGGCGGCTGGCAGCCCGTGTCGATCCCCGGGCACCGCGTCTACGGCACCGGGATGTCGGTCGATCCCTCGGGCACGATCGGTGACGTCGTCGACACCGCGCTCGCGTGCGGCTTCCCGGTGGAGAGCTGGTGCAGCGAGTACGACAACGCCGCCTACGAGGTGAACATCCGCTACGCCGACGCGATCCCGGCCGCCGACGAGGCGTTCCTGTTCAAGCTGCTGGTCCGCGAGGTCTGCGAGCGCCGCGGCAAGCTCGCGACGTTCCTCGGCCGCCCGCTCGCCGATCGCGGCGGCAGCGGCCTGCACGTGAACTTCTCGTTCCGCCGCCCCGACGGCTCGAACGCGTTCCACGATCCGAACGACCCCGAGGGTCTGTCCGACCTCGCGCGGAAGAGCATCGCGGGGCTGCTCGCGCACCACACCGGGATGGCCGCGCTGCTCGCACCGCACGTGAACGCGTACAAGCGGCTGCTCCCCGACATGCTGAACGGCTACTGGGCGAACTGGGGTCACGACGACCGCTCGGTGACGGTGCGCGTGCCGCCGGCGCGCGGCGCCGGCACCCGCTTGGAGCAGCGCACGTCGGACGCGGCCGCGAACCCGTACCTCGCGGCCGCCGCGATCCTGCACGCCGCGCGCCTGGGCGTCGAGCACGGCCTGGAGCTCCCGCCGCCGCAGCCCGTCGCCGAGGATCCGAACACCGACGTGCGGATCCCGCCGACGCTCGACGCGGCCCTCGACGCGCTGCAGGCGGACACCGAGCTGGTCGAGGCGGTCGGCGAGGAGCTCGTCGCGTCGTTCGTGATCCTCAAGCGTGCCGAGTGGGAGCGCTACGTCGCCTCCGGCGCCGATCCGAACTCCACGGACGTCAGCGCATGGGAGCTCGGCTACTACCTCCCGTTCCACTAGCGATGCGGCTGGACGGCAAGGTCGCGATCGTCAGCGGAGGCGGCACGGGGATCGGCGCCGCCACCGCGCGGCGCTTCGCCGAAGAAGGCGCCCGCGTGGTGGTCACCGGCCGCAGGCCCGAGCCGATCGCGGCGGTGGCCGAGGAGATCGGCGGCGTCGCGGTCCCCGGCGACGCGACCGACGCCACCCACGCCGCCGCGGCGGTCGAGGCTGCCCGGACGTCCTTCGGCGGGCTCGACGTCGTCGTCGCGAACGCCGGCGTCGGCTTCGGCGGAACCGCCGGCGACGTCGCGGAGGACACCTGGCGGCGCACGATCGACGTGAACGTCACCGGTCCCCTGCTGCTGGCCCGCGCGGCGCTGCCGGCGCTGCTGGAGCGCGGCGCGGGCGCGATCGTGCTGGTCGCGAGCGTCTCCTCGCTGGTGAGCTCGCCCGCCTCGGCCGCTT
>DATHCP010000034.1:0-20762 GCA_035490535.1 Actinomycetota bacterium | reverse complement strand
TTCTCCGTGTACCCGGGCGGCTCGTTCACACCCGATGGCTCTCAGGTGGTCTACGAGGGGCCGGGTGGCATCTACTCGGTCGCGGCCGATGGTGGGTCGCCACGCCGCCGCCTCGCCCTGGACGCCATGGACGGGCTGTATCAGCCCGTGTTGTCTCCGGACGGCTCCCGCCTCGCGTTCTTCCTGGGGCATGGGGACGTGCAGAACAGCCTCTGGGTGATGAACATCGATGGGACCGACAAGCGTCGGATCGTCGGTGAAGACCAGGCCGGCCGGGCACCGTGGTCGCTCCAGTGGTCGCCCGACGGGACCCGGCTGGCGTTTCGGGGGGAATCCGACCGATCGTTCGGCGTGGTCAACGCCGACGGCTCGGGTCTCACCTTGATCAGCGCCAACATCCCGGTCCGCCTCGGATCCGACGCGGGCCCCTATTGGTCACCGGACGGGACACGCCTCGCGTTCACGATCGGAAGCGTCAAGTCCCCTTCACTGGCGATCGCACGTCCGGATGGAACGGAGCTCCAGGCGTTCAGCGGGGAGGCAGGTCCGTGGAACCCGTTGGATCCGGCGCCGACGGCATAGGTCCACGCGCTCCGATCGGCGTCATCACCCTTACCCTCCGACGTAGCCGATGCTGAGCGAACGGCTCGGCGGCCGTGTTCCCGGCGGGTCGTTCCCTGCGGCTCGGTCGGAGGGTAGGGTCGAGGAGCGATGTTCGAACGCGTCATGAGCGATGCCGTGAAGGTCTTCGAGGCGATCGGCGTCGTGATCCTGATCGGCGGTGGCTTCGTCGCGCTGGGCGGCTGCATCGTCGAGCTCGCTCGTGGGGGAGCCGCATCGCAGGTGTTCAACGACGTGCGGGCACGTCTGGGCCGTGCGATCCTGCTCGGCCTGGAGATCCTCGTGGTCGCCGACATCATCCGGACGATCGTGGTGAGTCCGACGCTCACCAGTGCCATGACCCTCGGGCTGATCGTCGTGGTTCGGATCGCGCTCAGCTTCGCGATCGACATCGAGGTCGACGGCGTGGCGCCCTGGCGGAAGGCCGCGATGAACGCGTCCCGCCGACCGCCCGCCTAGCCTGCTCGCGGCCACGATCGGCGTCGCAGACCGGCGAAGCGTGTCAGCACCCCTGGTGGTTGTGGTGCTTCCCGGGCCGTGCCTCCGATGCGGCCAGGGCTACCGTGCGGATGAGGCATCCCACGAGAGAGAGGGAGTAGGAACGATGAGCACCGAGGCGCTGTCCGAGGTACCGCCCGGGGAGACGCAGCCGGCGCGATGGTCGAGGTTCGCCGCGCTGGGGCTGGCGATGATCGGGCTCGCCGCGTTCCTCCTGTTGGCGGCCACGGTGGTCTGGGGGCTCGACGCCGGCGGGGAGCTCGCGCTGTTCATCGCGTTGATCGTGCTGCCGTTGGCCGGAGCCTACGCCGTGACGCGCTTCGGCACGTGGTCGAAGGTCGCCGCGATCGTCGTCGCGCTCCTCGCCCTCGGCGGGATGTTCTGGACCGCGTTCGGCGTCTCGCTCCCCGCGAGCTTCTTCGATTTCGTGCCGGCCGTGCTGGTGGTCCCGGGTGCCGTGATCGCGATCGTGGGCTCGGTCGCGGCGATGGTCGCGAAGCGACGCGGTCATGCGTCCGCGAAGCCCGAGCGAGGGGAGCGACGGGCGATCGTGATCGTCGCGGCGGTGGTCGGGGTGCTCGGGGTGCTCTCGGCGGTCATGAGCGTCGCGGGGAGCGGGACGGTCGACGCCTCGAAGTCGTCCGCCACGGTCGTCTTCAAGGACTTCAAGTTCGACCGGTCGAGCTACGACGTTTCGGGCGGGACCCAGATCCTGGTCACGAACGACGATCCCTTCGCGCACACGTTCACGATCGATGCCGTCGGTCTCGACGTCACGCTCGGGCCGAGGGAGCAGAAGCTGATCGATATCCCCAGCTCGTCCGGCACGTACGTCGTCTACTGCCGGTTCCACACGAGCGACCCGAAGGACCCGACCGCGAGCGACATGGCCTCGCGCCTCGCGATCGGCTGATCGTTCCGCGGGCGCGCACCGAGCGTGCCGGAGCCGATCCCAACGACGCTCATGTCCGGAATGCGCAGACCCGTAGCTCGGGATCGGCGAGAGGGGAGCCTCGAACTCCCACGGCCTCTCGGCCACCGGATCCTAAGGCTGGTCCAGCTACGCACGGATCTCGGTTCTGCGTGTCGTCCAGTGTCGTCTGGTGTCGTCCTGTGCCCGTGTGTGTCGTCCTGTCGTGCGCAAAGATGTGGGCAAGCAGGGGGGGAGAGCACGCGTTGCGGCTCCCGCACCGGCTCGCGTAGCGTCCTGTGGGTGTCCACCAGCAGCGACCGCATGAGCAGCGACTCCGTGGTCGGAGGGTGCGCTCCGATGGGGCCGTCCTCGCGGGCGGTGAGATAGCGTGGAGATCCCGCAGACCTGCTACGCGAGGACCGCGGACGGCATCCACGTCGGCTACCAGGTGGTCGGCTCGGGGCCGATCGACCTGGTCTTCGTGCCCTACGACTACTCGAACATCGAAGCGTCGTGGGACTTCCCGCCGTTCGTGTCCTTCGTGCGTGCCTTGACGTCCGTCGGCCGCGTGATCCTGTTCGATCGCCGGGGCAGCGGAACGTCGGACAGGGTGTGGGCGGGAGGAGCGGCCACGATCGAGGCGCAGATGGACGACATCCGCGCGGTGATGGACGCGGTCGGTTCGGAGCGAGCGTTCATCTTCGGGATCGAGAGCGGCGCAGCCCTGTGCTTCACGTTCGCCGCGACACATCCCCAGCGCACGTCGGGCGTCATCGTCCACGGTGCCCTCGCGCGCGGAACCCGGTCACCGGACTACGAGGCGCTGTGGAGCCACGACGACTTCGAGGACTGGTACGAACGCGTCGAGCGCGAGTGGGGCCAGCCCTCGTTCGTCCGCGAGTTCGTCGAACTGGTGTCGCCGTCGCTCGCGAACGACGAGGGTCTCGTGCGCGCCTTCGGTCGCTACCTCCGGCTGTCGGCGAGCCCGGGCGATGCGATCGCCCGCGACCGCGCGGTCGAGGAGACGGACATCCGGCACATCCTGCCGACCGTCCAGGTCCCAACCCTGGTGCTGCACCGGACGGGCGATCGCCTCGAACCCTTGGTGCAGGCTCGATACATCGCCGCGCGCACGCCCGGCGCGAGGTTCATCGAGCTGCCGGGCGACGATCACCTCTATCCCCTCGACGATCTCGTGCCGCACATCGCCGCGTTCGCCGACTCGATCCGGGTCGAGCAGGCGGAGTTCGACCGCGTCCTCGCGACGGTCATGTACACGGACATCGTGGACTCCACCGCCCGCGCCGCCTCCCTCGGCGACGCGCGCTGGCAGGACATCCGTGCTCAGCACGACGCGATCGTCCGCTCGCAGATCTCCCGGTACCGGGGTCGGGAGATCAAGTCGATGGGCGACGGCTTCCTCGTCACGTTCGACGGTCCCGCCCGTGCCGTGCGATGCGCGACGACGATCGCCGACGCGGTGCCGCCGTTGGGCATCGAGATCCGTGCCGGGCTCCACACGGGGGAGATCGCACTGGAGGGTGCGGACGTCGCAGGCCTCGGCGTCGTGATCGGTGCCCGAGTCGGGGCGCTCGCCGGCGCGTCCGAGGTGCTCGTCTCTCAGACGGTGAAGGACCTCGTCGCCGGCTCAGGCCTGACGTTCGAGGACGCGGGCGAGCATGAGCTCAAGGGGGTGCCGGATCGCTGGCGCCTCTATCGCGTGACCGCTTGAGCAGGTGCGAGAGGGGAGACTCGAACTCCCACGGCCTCTCGGCCACCGGATCCTAAGTCCGGCGCGTCTACCGGTTCCGCCACTCTCGCGTCGCGCCGAGCGTACCCGGGTCGGCGGCGTGTCCGCGCGGTCCCGTAGGGTCCGTGTATGGAGGTCATCAGCCCGCTCGATCGCGGGCGGTGGTCGTGGGGCGGCGCGCCGCCTCCCGTCGTCGAGCACCGCGGACGGCGATGCGTGCGCCTCTCCAGCGACGACGGCGCGCGCCTGGTCACCGTCGCGGGCACCGGATCGCGGGACGGCGTGCTCGAGGCCGACGTCTGCGTTCCGGCCGCGCGGTCGTTCCACGGGCTGATCTGGCGAGCGGTTGGGCGGAACTACGAGTCGTTCTTCTGCCGGCCGCATCAGGTGGGTTTCCCCGACGCGATCCAGTACACGCCGGTGTGCAACGGGATGTCGTGCTGGCAGCTGTACCACGGGCCCGGGTTCTGGAACGCGGTGCGGTACCCGATCGGCGACTGGTTCACGATCCGGGTCGCCTTCGCGGACTCGGCGGCGCTCGTGCACCTCGACGGCGACGAGGTCCTGCAGGCGCCGCTGCGGCTGCCGGCGACGGCGGGCGCCTTCGGCGTGATCGTGGGCGGTGAGGACCTCATGCTCGCGGAGCTCCGGTTCGCCGAGGGCGCGACGGTTCCGCAGATCCCCGATCCGCCCGCCGACCCGCGTGCGGTCGCTTCGTGGGAGGTATCCGATCCGTTCCCCGAGGCCGACATCGGGATCGCCCCTGAGCTCGACGGCCGCACCTGGGCGACGCTGGAGGCCGAGCCTTCCGGTCTCGCGAACCTCTCCCGCCTGCATCCGGTCGACGGCGAGCGGAACACGGTGTACGCGCGCGCGACGATCCGGTCCGACCGCGACGCGCGGCGTCGGATCGACTTCGGCTTCAGCGACCGCGCCGTCGTGTTCCTGAACGGTGTGCGTCTGTATCGGGGCGACGCGACGTACCGCTCGTGGGACCACCGGTTCCTGGGCAGCATCGGGTGGCACGACTCGCTCGATCTGCCACTCGTCGAGGGCGCCAACGAGCTGGTGGTCGCGGTGTCGGAGGACTTCGGAGGGTGGGGCGTCCAGGCGAGGTTCCCGGGATAGGGCGTTCCCGCCCGAACCGCTTCGCTGCGAGATGATGCCCGGGATGTCAACCGCGCGGCCGATGACCGACGACCTCGAGATCCCGGAAGAGGACGAGGTCGCCGCATGGCCGGAACGGATCTGGGCGCACGGCGCCGTCCGGGCGCTCGCGGCGTTCCTGCTGTTCCTCGCGCTCTCGATCCTGATCTGGGGTCATGGGGTGATCGGCCATCTGAGCTCGGTCTACGTCTCGGGCGGGGGCGACGCGGACTTCTTCCGATGGGCGCTGGGGTGGGTGCCGTGGGCACTGGAGCACGGCCGATCGCCGATGTTCACCGACCGCGTCTTCGCCCCGGACGGCGTCACCCTGACCTGGACCGCGGTGATCCCGGGACCGGCGATCGTGATGTGGCCGATCACGAAGACCTTCGGCTCGCTCGTGTCCTACAACCTGCTGATGCTCCTGGCGCCCGCGCTCGCCGCATGGGCCGCCTACCTCGTGTGCAACCGGCTGACCCACGCGTTCTGGCCCTCGGTCGTCGGCGGGTACCTGTTCGGGTTCTCGACCTACATGGTCGGACAGATGGCCTCGCACGTGAACCTCGTGCTGATGTTCCCGATCCCGCTCGTCGTGTACCTGGTGATCCGTCGGCTGGAGGGCTCGCTGGGCCTCCTGACGTTCCTCGCCGGGTCGTTCGGCGTGCTCCTGGCGATGTTCTCGATCTCGACCGAGTTGTTCGCGACCGCGGCGGTCTTCGGCGGCATCGCGTTCCTGCTCGCGATCGCGTTCGGCCCGGGTCGGGCCGCGATCCTGCGCACCGCGGTGCTCACGGGCGCCGCGTTCCTCGCGGTCGTCGCGGTGATGTTCGTCCCCTACGTGCAGCCGACCCTGCGGAACGCGCCGAGCGGTCCGATCCGGCCGATCGGTCCGACCGCGGCCGACGCGCTGGGGTTCCTCGTCCCGAGGGGTGACCTGCTGATCGGAGGCCGCACGTTCCTGTCCACGTCGGCGAGGTTCACCGCCCGGGTTCAGGAGGACGCGGCGTACCTCGGCGTCGCGTTGGTGTTGACCGTGATCGGGTTCGCGATCACGGAGCGTCGACGTCGCGGGACCTGGCCGCTCGTGGCGTTCGTGCTGATCGCGTCGGTCCTGGCGATGGGACCGATCCTGCACGTCGCCGGCGTGGAGCACGGCTGGTGGCCCGGCGCGCTCCTGGCCCACGCGCCGATCCTGCGGAACGCGACACCCCAGCGGTTCCCGATGTACACGGCGCTCGCGGTCGGGGTGATCGCCGCCCTCTGGGTCGCCCGTGGACGGGGGTGGTTCGGGTGGGTCCGGTGGGCCCTCGTGCTGGTCGGCGCCGTCATGCTGCTCCCCGCGGCCAAGACCGACCCCAACCCGATGGATCGGACCCCGTCGTTCTTCCGCGACGGCACGTACGCGTCGCAGCTCTTCCCCGACGAGAACGTCCTGGTGATCACGGACGCGAACGGGGAGGAGATGGCCTGGCAGGAGACCGCGCACTTCGCGTTCCGGATGCCGGAGGGCTACATCGGCGCGCTTCCGGACGCCTACGCGTCGCCCCGCCTGTTCCGGGGGCTGGCCGTGCACGACAAGCTGCCGTTCGTCCCCGGGCCGGACGAGCTGAAGCGCTTCATGCGTGAGCGGGAGGTCGGCGCGATCGTGATGGACGATCTGGCGCGTCCGACCTTCGAGACCGCCGTGCGGTCGGCCGGGTACGCGCCGGTCTACGAGGGAGGGGGCGTCTCCGTGTGGCGCAACGGATCGACCGCGGGAACGACGGCCGGTGGGTGAATCCCGCCCGGTGCCACCCGTATGATGGGCGCGCCCTCGCCCGAAGGATCCGGGCCGACACCGAACGTGGGTGCACGCGTGGGAACTCCCGAATACTCCCTGGTCATCCCCATCTACAACGAGGAAGAGTGCCTGCCCGAGCTGGTGGGCCGCCTCACCGCGCTGATGGAGCGCCTCGACGGACCGACCGAGGTGATCCTCGTGGACGACGGCAGCAAGGACAAGAGCTACGGCCTGATCAGCGACATCTGCAGCCGCGACCCGCGCTTCCACGCGGTCCAGCTCTCGCGGAACTTCGGTCACCAGACGGCGATCACGGCCGGCCTCGACTTCGCCTCCGGCAACGCCGTGGTCGTGATGGATGCCGACCTGCAGGATCCGCCCGAGGTGGTCCTGGAGATGGCCGGACGGTGGCGGGAAGGGTGCGAGGTCGTGCACGCGGTCCGCATCAAGCGCGAGGGCGAGTCGGCCTTCAAGACCGCGTCGGCGTCATGGTTCTACCGCGTGCTCGCGAGGTTGGGCGACGTGGACACCCCGGGGAACGCCGGCGACTTCCGGCTGGTCGACCGCAAGGCGCTCGACGCGTTCCGGATGATGCGGGAAACGAACCGCTACGTGCGCGGGATGTTCGGCTGGGTCGGCTTCCGGCAGTGCACCGTCGAGTACGCGCGTCCCGCGCGGTTCGCGGGCGAGACCAAGTACCCGCTGCGCAAGATGATGAAGTTCGCGTTCGACGGCATCATCAGCTTCTCGAACGAGCCGCTCCGGATCGCGTTGCGGATCGGGTTCGTGCTGTCGTTCCTGTCGCTGACGGCGGCCGTCGTCACGCTCCTGCTGAAGTTCTCGGGCGCGCTCGAGGTGCCCGGCTGGACCTCGATGATCTTCGCGATCACGTTCCTCGGCGGCGTGCAGCTGCTCACGATCGGCCTGATGGGGGAGTACATCTCGCGGATCCACGACGAGGTGCGGGGACGTCCGCTCTACCTCGTACGGGAGACGCAGGGGTACGAACGCGATCCCGCGAGGCCCGCGCGCCCGCGGGAGGCACAGCTGGCGCTCGAAGACGCCTCCCCGGCTGAGGACGCGCCCACGGTTCCTCCTCGATGAGCGCCGACTTCGACCGGCACCGCCACACGTACCGCGACGACGTCCAGCGTTCGATCGGGTTCTCCGGTCAAGACGTGGGGTTCTTCACCGACGTCAAGGCCGAGCTGCTGGTGGACCTCGCCTCGCGGGGGCTGGGGGATCCCGGGCGGCTCGACGTGCTGGACGTCGGCTGCGGCGTGGGACTGACGGATGCCGCCCTCGAGGGGCGGTTCGGGTCGATCCACGGCGTCGACGTCTCCGACGGCGCCACGGCAGAGGCGGCGATCGCGAACCCGTGGGCTTCCTACGAGTCGTTCGACGGGCGGACGCTCCCGCTCGCCGACGATCGGTTCGACCTGGTGTTCGCGATCTGCGTCCTGCACCACATCGACCCTCCCGACCGCTCCGCGTTCGTGGCCGAGATGCGGCGCGTGGTCCGGCCGGGCGGGCTCGTCGTGGTGATCGAGCACAACCCCCTGAATCCGCTCACCCGGGTGGCGGTCAGCCGGTGCGACTTCGATGCGGGCGTCGTGCTGCTGCGTCGATCGGAGGCGCGCGCGCTCCTGACCGGGAACGATCTGCGGCTCGTCGAGACGCCCTACGTCCTGTTCTTCCCCTGGCACGTGGAGCTCTTGCGGTCGATCGAACGCCGGCTGACCTGGCTGCCGATGGGCGCCCAGTACCTCGCCGCGGGACGCAAGGCCTGATGGCGGAGCCGCCGCCGACCGGCGAGGTCGAGCTGCACGAGCCCGGTCCCGACGAGGTCGTCGACGTGACGGACGGGGACGACGAGGTCGAGGACCTCTGGTTCCCGCGCCTGACGCGGTTCGGTCAGACGGTGCGGCCGTGGGTGCGGGGGGTGATCGCGTTCGTGCTGTTCGCGATCGCCGCGATCCTCACCTGGGCGCTCCCGATCCTCGGCTCGTTCGGGACGCGGTACGTCGGCAACGGCTACAGCGACGCGAAGTTCTACCAGTGGGCGGTCGGCTGGATGCACTGGAGCGTCCTGCACGGATCCGATCCGCTCTACACCACCAAGGTCTACGCCGTTCCGGGCACGAGCTTGGCCTGGGCGGCGTTCTCGCCGATCGGCGGCCTCGCGGTCCTGCCGCTCCGGTCGCTGTACGGCACGCTCGTGGCCACGAACGTCCTGCTCTTGCTGTCGGCCGCCCTCGCTGGCTGGGCCGCCTACCTCCTCTGCAACCGGGTGTCGCACGCGTTCTGGCCCTCGCTCGTCGGCGGATACCTCTTCGCCTACTCGGCGTACCTGACCGGGCAGCTCCACGGCCACGTGAACCTGGCCCTGATCTTCCCGGTGCCCCTGGCCGTGTACCTCGTGGTCCGATACGTCGAGGGCTCGTTCGGCAGGGTGGCGTTCGTCCTGTGGCTGACGGTGGTCCTCGTGGTGCTGTTCCTCAGCTCGACGGAGCTGTTCGCCACGACGGCGCTGTTCGGCGGGATCGCGTTCGTGATCGCGGTGATCGCCGCGGGCGAGCAGCGGCGGCGGGTCCTGGCGTCGATCCTGTACACGGGTCTCGCGTACGTGTTGACGGCGCTCGTCGTATCGCCGTACCTGATCGCGGCGATCCGCAACCAGCCGCCCGACATCTTCCACGACCTCGATCAGGCGTCGGTGGACCTGTGGGGGTTCGTGATCCCGCGGGGGCAGCTCCTCGTTTCGCCGGCGTTCGCTCGGGACCTCAGTGCGCGGTTCCTGGCCCACCCGATCGAGGACGGCGGCTACCTCTCGATCGCCCTCGTCGTGATGCTCGTCTGCTTCGCGGTCACGGAGCGGCGGCGGACGGGCACGTGGGGATTGCTCGCGTTCGTCGCCGTCGTCTCGCTGATCGCCCTGGGCCCGACGCTGCACGTGCTGGGAACGGCCTCGGTGCCGTTGCCGTGGCGTTTGGCGACGAACCTGCCGCTGCTGAAGAACGCGCTGCCGGACCGGTTCCCGGCTTACTCCGCCCTTGCCGTCTCGGTGATCGCCGCGATCTGGCTCGCGCGATCTCCGGCGCGGACGGCCGCGCTCCGTTGGGGGTTGGTCCTCGTGGGTGCCGTGATGTTGTACCCGAGCATGTCCAAGGTCGATCACCAGCCCCAGGTCGTTCCGGAGTTCTTCACGAGTGGCGCCTTCCGGGACGTGCTGCGCCCCGACGAGGTCGTGTTCGCGATCCCGGTGACGAAGGGGGACGAGCTGCTCTGGCAGGACGACGCCGATTTCGCGTTCCGGATGCCGCAGGGGTACCTCGGGCCGGTGCCGCCGGCGTACGCGGGCGAGCGGTTGAGCCACGGGCTGGCGTTGAACCCGCTGGATCTGCGCTTCGACTCGACCGACGACCTCGTGGGATACCTCAACGCGCACGACGTCACGGCGGTGGTCCTGGCCCAGCAGGGGATGGACGTCTTCGGACCGCTCCTGCGGTCCGCGGGTGGCGAACCCGTCTACACGGGGGGCGGCGTGGTCGTGTGGCGGGCGCCTTCGGGAACGTGGGTCGCACAGCGACCGGCCACCTGATCCTGAGCGAGCGCCCCGACGACCCGCACTATCATCCCCGGCTGTGACACGTCGGGGAGTCGTGCCGCTGATCGCGTTCGCGGTGCTCACGATCGGCGTGGCGTGCAAGAGCTCGCCCGTCGCGATCTCCGCCGCGGCCACCTGCCAGCTGACCGAGGTGAAGGGCTCCTCCGGCTCGAAGGACATCCTGTCGGGCGTCGTGCCGGCAGGACACGGCATGGTGGTGATCGGCACCCGCTACGCGGGATCGTCGGGCGAGCCGATGTACGCGAGCGGCACGACCGCCGCGTGGCGGGCTCGCGCGATCAAGGTCTCGACCCCCTTGTCCACCGAGATGGGGGAGGTCGGTGGCGCGGCGTCCAACGATCGCTGGGCCGTCGGCACGATCGCGCAAGCGGCGCCGCTGATCCTGTCGTGGAAGGGCGCGTCGTGGACCGAGCAGCACGTGGCGGATCCGGGCCCCCTCGAGGACGGCTTGTCCGGCGTCGGGGCCGTCTCGCGGAGCTTCGTCTGGGCCGTCGGGCGCCACGGGACCGACGCGGGCTTCCGCACGCTCGTCGAGCGATGGAACGGGGCCGGCTGGCGCACCACGCCGAGCCCCAACCTCGGGAACTCCGATGCGTTGAACGATGTGGCCGTGCGGGGCGCCAAGGACGCGTGGGCGGTCGGCTGGGCCGTCGAGGGGCGGATCTACACGACGCTCGCGCTCCACTGGAACGGCTCGGCGTGGACGACGGTCCCGACGCCGCACGTCGGCCCGGGCGATGCCGTGCTTTCCGGTGTGGCCGTGACCCCCTCCGGCGTCTGGGCCGTCGGCTGGATCTCCCGCGGCGATGCGTTCAGCCCGCTGATCGAGCGATGGACGGGTCGCGCGTGGGTGGTCGTGCGAACCCCGCTCGCGCTATCCGGAGCGGCCTTCACCGACATCGCCGCGCACGGCAGCACGCTCGCGATCGTCGGTCGGCGCTTCGTCGGAGGGCATCCGCAGCCGCTCGTCGTCCTCCGCACCGGCGGCGCGTGGCAGCTCCCCACCGTCACGCACGCCGCGGGCCAAGGATCCCTGTCGTCCGTCGCGTTCGGCTCGAGCGGCGCGGTCTGGGCCGTCGGGAACCAGGTCGACGGCAACGGTCAGGCGTCGTCGCTCGTCGTCTCCGGCTGCTGAGGGCTACGCCTTCGCGTGCCCCGGGCACGTGCGCTCGTGGAGCAGCAGCGGTGGCCGGGGCGGTTGCGAGAAGTCGAAGGCCGACAGCATGTCGCTGGTGTCGGCGTCGCGCGAGGTCAGCGTCGGGAGGTGGAAGACCGTCTCGATCAGACGCAGGACCGAGGCGAACTCCATCGTGTCGCCGTCGATGAACCCGCGCTTCGCCCACGGGGAGATGATGATCGCGGGCACGCGGGGGCCCAGTCCGTAGAGGTCGAGGTGCGGGGGCGGCACGTGGTCATAGAAGCCGCCGAAGTCGTCCCACGTGAGGATCACCGCCGTGGAGGACCACGCGGAGCTCCGCATGATGCGGTTCAGCGTCGCGACGGACCAGTTCTCCCCGTAGCAGATGCTCCCGGGGGGATGGTCCGACTGCGACATGCCGGGCGTCAGCCACGACACGGAGGGGAGCCGGCCGGCATCGAGGTCGGAGAAGAAGCGGCTCTCCGGAACGACGTGGCGGTACATCGGTGAGAACCGCACATGCCGGACCATCCGGAGCGGCTGCACGAACTCGTTCTGACCCCGGTACTCGTTCCAGGAGATCCCGGCCCGCGTGAGCAGGTCCGGCAGCACCGCGATGTCGGTGCAGGGCCACCGCTCGACCAGGGCGGCGCGTACCTGTCCGGCGGCGGACGCCCCCTGGGCCTCGAGCGTGTACATCGCCTGCTGTTGCTGCGGCGTCATCGTCGGGAAGGAGTACGCGGTCTCGGCCGGGTCGTCGCAGAACTCCCTGCGTGCGGTCCCCAGCTGCCCGGGACGTTCGTGGTCGACGAAGCGGCCCGACTGCGACGCGAACGTCCAGAGGTGCTCGATCCCGGTCGGCCCGTAGACCGAGCTGAAGAAGCGGTCGGCGAGGGTGAACCGCTTCGCGTACCGCCAGTAGTTGGGGATGTCGGAGCCGCGGTACTGGATGTAGCCCGCCTGCGCGAAGCAGTTCATCTTGCCGCCGTTCACCGAGACCAACCCGTCGATGAAGCTGTGTCCGACATCGGGCACCCGGTCCTTGGCGTGGGCCAGCGGGATCATCTTCCCGTCGCAGGTCGTGCCCTCGCGAGCGCCGTCCGCGCCGGGGAACCGGCCGAACATCGTGTCGAACGTCCGGTTCTCCTTGATCAAGAAGACGATGTGCTTGATGTGCGTCCGGGCCTGGGCGATCTTCTGCGGCGACGAATCGGGAACCGCTTCCGGCGCGACGTCCGCTCCCGGCTCGAGGTGTGAGGGGATCTGGAGCGGGGGGTCGTCCTTCGACGCGATGCAGGCGACGGCGACCGTCGCCAGGAGCGCGGCGACCAGGAGCCGCGGCGTCCGCGCTCGACGCGAGCTCCGGGAGGGCCGAACCATCCGGCGGAGGATACCCCGGATCGCCCCGGCGCCCCGATGCGCTGTGGCGGTCGTGACCTGGGATGATTCCGTGCCGTGGAACGCACGGAGGTGGTGACGGGGAGCGCGTCGCACGACGCCGCCGACGGGTCGCGCACGGTCGAGCTGCTGGCGATGGCCGAGCGGCACGCGGCACGCAACTACCACCCGCTCCCGGTCGTGATCGCCGAGGCCGAGGGAGCGTGGGTCACCGACGTCGAAGGCGTCCGGTACCTGGACATGCTGGCTGCGTACTCGGCACTCAACTTCGGCCACCGGCATCCGCGCCTGGTCGAGGCCGCGCATCGCCAGCTCGACCGGCTGACGCTGACCAGCCGGGCCTTCCACAACGACACGTTCCCGGTGTTCTGCCGCGAGCTCGCGGCGCTCGCGGGCAAGGACCTGGTGCTGACGATGAACACCGGCGCCGAAGCCGTGGAGACCGCGATCAAGACCGCGCGCCGTTGGGGCTACGACGTCAAGGGCGTGCCGCCCGACCGCGCGAAGATCGTGACGGTCGACGGGAACTTCCACGGCCGGACCGTCACGATCGTGAGCTTCTCGACCGATCCCTCGGCCCGCGAGGGGTTCGGCCCGTTCACGCCCGGGTTCGTATCGATCCCCTACGGCGACCTCGACGCGCTGCGCGATGCGATCGACGACGACACCGTCGGGTTCCTCGTGGAACCGATCCAGGGCGAGGCCGGTGTCGTGATCCCGCCCGATGGGTACCTGCCGGCCGCGCGCGAGCTCTGCTCCGAGCGCGGCGTCCTCCTGCTCGCGGACGAGATCCAGTCGGGCCTCGGCCGCACCGGAACGACGTTCGCGTGCGAGCACGAAGGCGTCGAGCCCGACGTCTGGATCCTGGGCAAGGCGCTCGGCGGCGGCATCATGCCGCTGTCGGCGGTGGTGGCCGACCGCGACGTCCTGGGGGTGTTCCGGCCGGGGGAGCACGGCTCGACGTTCGGCGGCAACCCGCTCTCGTGCGCGATCGGGATCGAGGTGATCGACCTGCTCCGCAGCGGCGTGTACCAGGCGCGATCGGCGGAGCTCGGTTCGTGGCTGCTGGCGTCGCTGCGCGACGCGGCGATCCCGACGGTCCGCGAGGTCCGCGGCCGGGGCCTGTGGATCGGCATCGACCTCGAGCCCGGCGCCGGCACCGCGCGCGCGGCATGTGAGCGGCTGATGGCGCGCGGGATCTTGGCGAAGGACACCCACGAGCACACGATCCGGCTGGCCCCACCGCTCGTGGTCGAGCGGGAGGATCTCGCGTGGGCGCTGGAGCGGATCGTCGAGGTCCTGACCACCGCCGGAAGGGCAGGAGCGGAAGGAGCGGAGCGATGAGCACGACCTCGGAGGCGATGGTGGTCCGGCCGCGGGCCTCGCTGGCGTCGGCGGAGGCGTTCCGCGCGGTCGGCGCGGTCGCGGTGGGCGCGATCGCGATCGGTGCCGCGTCGATCGGCGCGCTGGCCGTGAGCCGGCTGGCGATCAAGCGCGCCGTGATCCAGCATCTGCAGATCGAGGAGCTGGAGGTCGGCCGCCTGCGCGTGCGGGAGCTCCAGATCGATGAGAGGACGCCCGAGGTTTAGCCGGCTCGTCGTCGCGGTGGCGACCGCGCTGTTGCTCGCGTCCTGCTCCCGGACCGGCCTCGGCACGCCGGCTCCCTCGACCGGCCCTGCGTTCCAGATGACGGTGATCAGCCCGGTGCCCTGCGACGTCGGCGTGATCGCCACGGCCTGCGTGCAGGTGAAGATCTCGAACCTTGGCGACGAGGAGGGCGACGGGTCGTGCCGCCTCGTCTCCGCGAGCGGGGTCCAGGGCGACGTGTTCCCGGTCAGCGGGATCGGGCCGGGCGCGTCGCTCATGACCACGGCACTGTGGACCGAGCAGGTCCCAGATCCCCCGATCTTCTCCGGCGTCTGCGAGCCCGGGTTGCGGAGCTGACCTAGCGGGCGGTGCGATCGGCGCGACGGCGCAAGGTCCGTGCCTCGTCGGCCAGGCGACGGGCCTCCGCCTCGGCGGCCTCCGCCGCCTCGACGGCCGCCGACGCCTTCGCACGGAGCTGCGACGCCTTCGTCGAGGCACGCTTGGCCTCGCGTTCCGCCGCCGACGCGGCGCGCTCGGCGGCCTTCGCCTCGGCGTCGTCCACGGTCCGCGTCGTGCGGGTCGGCTTCCGCCCGGCGGCTCCGCCCTCGAGGAGCTGGAACCCCTCCGGCACGCCGAGGCCGGTTCCGGGCGTGGCCTGGCGCTCGAGCGTCCCCTCCCGGAGTCGCTCGCCCAGCTCCGGATCGACGGAGGCCGCCTCGAACGTCGAGGCGATCGCGTCGCGGTGGGGGCCGGAGCGCGACCCGAGCGCCGCGGTCGCCGCGTCGGTCAGCGCGGCGACCGCGGCGCGACGGGTCCGGGTCGCCTCGACCAGGTCCTTCTGGCCGCCGCCGGAGATCGCCGTCCGTTGGGCTCGCCGGAGGTCGTCGCCCGCGCGCAGCAGCGCGGCGACGTCGTCGGGATGCTCGCAGCCGGCCACGTTGACCGCCCAGGCCACGACGCTCGGCTTCTTGAGTTCCTTCACCGCGGACGCGAGATCGTCCTCACCGCCCGCCTTCAGCTCGGCCGCCAGGGCGTTGCGCCCGGCGATGAAGTCCGCGGGCGCCGATCGGTAGAGCTCGGCCGCCCGCGACCTGGCCTCGGCCTCGGTGCCCATCAGTCCTGGGCGGACCATGCCCGGATCCGGACCAGCGCCACCTCGAGCGTCCGCATCGTTGCCGGGTCATCGAGGATCGCCGCGAGCCCGTCGGCGTGGGCGCCGCCCCGCTGCGCCGCCTCGATCCGTTCCAGCGCGCCCCCCGCATCCGTGACCGAGGCGATCACCTCTGCCTGGGTCGGCGCGCCGGCGCGCTGGGACACGGACAGGTCGTGGTCCTCGAAGAACCGCTCGAGCACCGGTCCCCAGCGCTCGCACAGCTCGCGGACATCGGTCGCGTCGTTGGCGTGCATCGCTCCAGGCTACGGGAGATGCGAGCATCGGCGCGTGGATCGGCCGAGGATCCGGCTCGAGCCCTGGGGCGCCGACGGTCTGCCGTTGCTGCGGGCCACGCTCGGGGATCCGGAGATGACCCGCTTCGTGGGCGGCCCCGAGTCGGAGGAGAAGCTCGCCGACCGGCAGGCCCTGTTCGAGCGGCTCGAGGCCGAGGGTACCGGGCGCATGTTCCGGATCGTCGACGGGACCACGGGCGAGGCGCTCGGCTCGGTCGGGTACTGGGACCGCGCCGGCGGCGACGAGGACGTGTACGAGGCGGGGTGGTTCGTCCTACCGGCGTACCAGGGCCGCGGCGTGGCCACCGCTGCGACGGGGCTGGCGATCGCGCACGCCCGTGCCGAGGCGAAGCACCGGTTCCTGCACGCGTATCCCTCCGTCGAGAACGCCGCGTCGAACGCGTTGTGCGCGCGGCTCGGCTTCACGCTTCTCGGCGCGGAGGACTTCGAGTACCCGCCGGGGCACACGCTCCGGTGCAACGATTGGCGGCTCGATCTGACGGCGCCGGAGTCCTCGGGCCCGTAAGGTTCCACCGTGCAGACGCCGCAGCGGCCACCCTACCCCTGGTACTTCTTCCTGAGCCTGCCGCTGATCGCTTTCGGCGTCTTCGACCTGGTGTCCTACGCGATCAACGGGCGGCTGCACGGGATGAACGTGGTGCTGTGCGTCGGGTTCATCGTCGCCGGTGTCGTGCTGAACAAGGTGGGCTTCCGCGTCGGGCGGCAGCGGATGGAGCGGGCGAGCGCCGAGCCGCCGGAGCCGCCACAGGAGTAGCTCAGCGGCCGAGCCGCGCGGCGAGGCCCCGAAGGTCGCCCTCGTCGTCGGTCCACGACTCGACGTCGCCGAAGCCCCGCTCGTCGAGCGCGGGACCGAGCGCGCGATCCTGGTCGCCGCCGAGCTCGAGCAGGAGCCACGCGCCGGGTCGGAGGATCCGTGCGGCGTCCTCGACCACCCGGCGGACCACCTCCAGCCCGTCGGCACCGCCGTCCAGTGCGTGCCGCGGCTCGAACGCCCGGACGTCGGTGGGCAACAGCCGGATCTCGTCGGTCGGCACGTAGGGCGCGACGGCCGTGACGACGTCGAAGGCGCCGGACCGGAGCGCAGCGCCGAGATCGCCGACGAACGCCGGCACGCCGTTGCGGCGTGCCGTGGCGACCGCCCTCGGATCACGGTCGACGCCGACCACGGTCCCGGCGTGCGCCGCCACGAGGTGGGCGGCGATCGCGCCGGCGCCGGTGCACAGATCGGCCGCACGTCCGTCGTGCAGGAGCACATGCGCGCGCCGGGCGAGCTCCTCGCTCTGCATCCGCGGGACGTAGACGCCCGGATCGACCCGGAGTCTGCGGCCGAGGAACGTCGTCGATCCGGTGATCCACGCGAGCGGCTCGCCCCGCTCCCGGCGTTCGACGGCGGTTTCGAGCCCGGCGTCGTCCGCGAAGGTCCCCACCAGTTCGTCGGCCTCGGCCTCTGCGGCGACGCATCCGGCCGCGGTCAGCCGTGCGACCACGTCCGCACGGGAAGTCACGGGGACGGGCGGCCCGGATCCTGCGTGCTCACGACGGCGGGACGCGGCCCCGGCGTCTGCCGGATCGAGCCGGCGCGTGCCCAGGCGAACAACACCACCGCGAGCACGACCACGGCGACCACGATCGTTCGATGCCTGCTCACGGATCAGGGCCCGATCGGTTCGGGAACCTCGAGTGGCTCGTGCTCACCCATCCGCCCGGACTCTACGCCCAACCCGATTTGACCCGGAGCGTGCTCTCGTCGGAGGCTCCGCGGCGTGGGCAGCACACCCGATGAGTTCATCTTGGCCGCCGCCCTGCGCAGGATGGACGGGGTCGGCGCTGCAGCCGCGGTCCTGGATCCACCCGCCGGGTGCTGGGCGATCCGCGTGACGCTGATCGAGGACGCGAACGGTTGGCAGGCCTTCCGGCGGCTGAACTGGCTACGGGAGAACGCCGGCGAGGTGCTCAGCTTCGCGATCGAGTGGACGGTCGGGCCGCGGCCGGTCGACGGGCCGATGACCACGATGCTGGTCGGGACCGAAGGCACCGCGAACATCATCGCGGAGCGGGTGCGCGACGAGCTCGTGTGGAGACGCGGGTGATGCGGCACTCACGCTGGTGAAGGAGTGGGCCCCCGGGGACTCGAACCCCGAACCTGCGGATTAAGAGTCCGTTGCTCTGCCAGATTGAGCTAGAGGCCCGCCGCAGGATACCAACTGCGCCGCACAGGAGTACGCTTCGCGCGGTCATCGTCTGTGGGAGGGCGGCATGTGGGACCGGATCAGGTCGAACCCCGGCGTCTGGGGCATGGTCCTGGGGGGCGCGGTCGGGTTCTTCGGGATGTACCTCCGGGTGCTCAAGCTGACCGGGCAGGCGGGCTCGACGTCGATCCGCGCGATCTCGACGTCGATCGGGACCACGCTGTTCTTCGGCGCGATCCTCGCGATGATCGCCGGCGCGGGTGTGGCCGTGACGAGCGGGCGCGGCTGGCGGATCTTCTGGTCGATCGTCGGGTTCCTGATGGGCCTGGAGCTCGCCGCGTTCGGCCTGTACTGCATCTTCTCGCCGCAGGACGCTGCGACGCGGATCGCGAACGCCGACGCCTACCAAGCGGCGACGGGGCTCGGCACCACGACGGTTTCGGAGTCGTTCAAGACCGCGTTCGCCGCGAACACGCTCTCCGCGAGCTGGGCGATCGGGGCGGTCGTCGTGACGCTTGCCGGTCTGCTGATCTTGATCGGGGCGATCTTCAGCTTCACGTGGAAGTACAAGGCCGCCGAGCGTTGAGGGCGACCGACGGGAATCGAACCCGCGACCCCCGGGACCACAACCCGGTGCTCTAACCGACTGAGCTACGGCCGCCACGCGCGCGTTCGCGCGATGCCACGATACCAACCGGACCTGCGCAGCTTGCCTGGGCAGGGGGTCGTGTGGCACCATCTCAGCGGTTCCTGAACGGCCGTTCAAACCCCGTGGACCCTGGTCCCGGGCGGCCGTCTCGCGAGGAGGCGAGAACCCCATGGCTCCGCGGATCCCGACCGGGTTCGACCTGGACAGGGTCGATCAACTGATCGCCGACGAAGAGGCGAAGCTCGAACCGAAGCACCGCGCCTCGATCGAGTACCGCGCGATCGCCGACCGCTACGTGGCCGGCGGCGTGGCATCCAGTTGGCAGGACTCCCCGCCGCACGCGATCTTCGTCGACCGCGGCCTGGGCAACCGCCTGTGGGACATCGATGGCAACGAGTACCTGGACTTCCACCTGGGCTACGGCGCGATGGTGGTCGGCCACGCCCATCCGAAGGTGGTCGAGGCGATCGAGCGTGCCGCCCGGCGTGGCACCCACTTCGCCCAGCCCACGAAGGACCTCGATGTGATCGGGGAGAACCTCGCCGACCGCTTCGATCTGCCGCTGTGGCGCTTCGCGAACTCCGGCACCGAGGCCACCCTCGAGGCGATCCGCCTGATGCGGGCCAACACCGGCCGCGACATGCTGATCAAGATCGAGGGGAGCTACCACGGTCACCACGACTCGATCATGTTCAGCGTCGCGCCGGATCGTTCGCTGATCGGCCCGCGCGAGCACCCGAACACGGTTCCGCAAGCGCTCGGCATCCCGCAGGCGTTCGCGGACCTGGTCCGGGTCGTCCCGTTCAACGACCTGACCGAGGCTCGGCGTGCCTTCGAGGAGAACCCCGGCCGGATCGCCGGCATGATCGTCGAGCCGGCGATGATGAACTGCGGCGTGATCCTGCCGGAGCCCGGCTACCTGCAGGGCCTGAAGGATCTCTGCCACCAGCACGGGGCGTACCTCGCGTTCGACGAGGTCAAGACCGGGGCGACGCTCGCCTACGGCGGGGCGACCGAGCGCTTCGGCGTCACCCCCGACGTGATCTGCCTGGCGAAGGCGATCGGGGGCGGCACGCCGTGCGGCGCGATCGGCGCCACGCACGAGCTGTTCCGTCCGGTCGTCGAGAACGAGTACGACATGGCCGGCACGTTCAACGGCAACCCGCTGACGATGGCCGCGAGCCGCGTCACGCTCACCGAGATCCTGACCCCGGAGGCCTACGACGGCTTCGAGCGTGTGGACAAGGCGATGAAGGACGGATTGAGTGCCGTCGTCGAGTCCTACGGCCTGCCGTGCCACGTCACGGGCGTCGGCGCGAAGGGCTCGGTGATCTACTCCGAGAAGCCGGTGCGCGAGTACCGCGACGCGATCGGGATCGACGAGCGGATCAGCTACCTCGCCTGGCTCTTCCAGCAGAACCGCGGCGTCTTCAAGTCGCCCTGGACGAAGCAGGAGACGTGGACGCTCTCCGTCGCGCACACGGAGGACGACGCGGCGCGCTACGTCGCGAACTTCGAGGAGTTCGCGGCCGCGGTCACGTCGTGACCGCTCCGGACGACGTCCGTACGTTCCGCGTCGAGGTCGGGGGCGGCCGCATGCTCGAGGTGCGGGCCGCCGGCCCGGCCGACGGCATCCCGCTGATCGCGCATCACGGCACGCCCTCGATCGGCCTCCCGTTCGGTCCCTACGTCGCGACCGCCGCCTCCCGGGGGCTGCAGCTGGTCACCGCGACGCGGCCTGGATACGCGGGGTCCACGCGCGATCCGGGGCGGACCGTGGCCTCGTGCGCGGCCGACACCGCCGCGGTGGCCGACGCGGTGGGCGCCGAACGGTTCTACGTCACCGGGCAGTCCGGCGGCGGACCGCACGCGCTCGCGTGTGCTGCGCTGCTTCCTGACCGCGTGATCTCGGCCGCGTGCATCGGCACACCTGCACCCTACGGCGCTGAAGGCCTCGACTGGCTCGACGGCATGGGCGAGGGGAACATCGTCGAGTTC
>DATHCP010000033.1:0-11484 GCA_035490535.1 Actinomycetota bacterium | reverse complement strand
GTGTTCACGGCGGTCGCGAGGTCGGTGTCGGATGCCGAATCCGCCTCGACCAACAGGATCTTGCAGCGCCGGCAGATCCCGCGGACGGCCTGGACGTCCAGGGTGATCTCCCCGGCCCAGCCCGTGTCCGCGGTCGGCAGCGGGCTCGCGTTCCCGTCCTGGTTCACGACCCGGAACGACGTGCCCGTCTCGGCCGCGATCCCGTTCTGCGTGTCGAACACCGCCAGGTCCGTCTTCACGCTCGGGTCGTCGAAGGCGTCGATGATCGCCACCGTCTGCGACGCGGCCGCCGGCGCGTTCACGTTCAGGCCGTAGGCCTTCGCCAGGTCCGTGGGGGCGTACCCGCCGGCGGGACCGTCGGCGAGCGCCGGCCGGGCGACGGACGCGACCGTGCCGAGCCGCGCGGCCTGGGCGGGGGTCGCGCGCACCAGGCGCAGGCCGTGGCAGGCGCGGTGTCCGGGTGTGGCCGCGGCGCACATCGGCGCGGCGGTCCACACCGGGGTGGTCGCGGCACCGGCGGCGCCGGGCGCCGCGACGAGGGCGACGACGGCGGCCAGCGCGGACGCGGCCGCCGTGAGCGGTATCCAGGACCTGCGGAGGCGTGGGGCGCGCATCGAACTCCCCTCTGCGGTGGCCGGAGAGCGGCCGGCGTGATCGACGGCCCGAACGCTAGCGACCGCCCGGGGGCGTTTCCAGCGTCCTCGGCGGGTTGCCGCCGCGGCTCCCATCCGGGACCATGGAGCTCCCTTCGCAGGGAACAGCGCGTTGGCCCAGCCGAAGACCACACGCACCCCCTCGCTCGCGGCGGTCGTCCTCGCCGCCGGAAAGGGCAAGCGGCTCCGCTCCGCTCGCCCCAAGGTCCTGCATCCGATCTGCGGCCGGCCGACGCTGTGGCACGTCCTGCAGCTGGTCCTCGTCGCGAAGCCCGAGAAGATCGTGATCGTCGTGGGCCACGGCGCGGACGAGGTGCGCGCCGCGGTCCGTTCCTGGGGCCTCATGCCCGCGCCGGTGTTCGTCGAGCAGACCGAGCAGCTCGGGACCGGCCACGCGGTGCTGGCGGCGCGGCGCGCGGTCGGGCGTGTCGACGACGTCCTGATCGCGAACGGCGACTTCGACCCGATCCTGCCGGCCGACATCCGCGGGATCCTCCGCAGACACCGGCGCACGGGCGCCGCGGCCACGATCGGCTCGGTGGTCCTCGCCGATCCCGCCGGCTTCGGCCGCGTGGTCCGCGGCGGCGACGGCCGGGTCGCCGAGGTGGTCGAGGCGGTCGACGCCACGCCCGAGCAGCTGCGGATCGACGAGGTCGCGACGAACTGGGTCGCGTTCCGCCGCGACCTGCTGTTCCGCTCCTTGCCGAAGCTCGACCGGAGCAACCGCCAGCACGAGTACTACCTGAACCGCGTGTACCCGATGTTCACCGCCGCGGGGGAGCGCCTGGAGGCCGTGACCTGCGACACGGGGGGCGCGTTCGGGTTGAACTCCCGCCGCGGCCTTGCCGATGTGGTGAGGGTGGTGCGCGGGCGGATCAACGCGGAGCACATGGCGAACGGGGTGACCTTGCTGGATCCCGACGCGACGTACATCGACGTGGGCGTGCGGATCGGCGCGGACACCACGGTCCATCCGAACACCTACCTCGAGGGCGGCACCACGATCGGCAGCGGCTGCACGATCGGGCCGTCGACCCGGATCGCGGACGCTTCGATCGGCGATCGCAGCGAGGTGACGTTCTCGGTGGTCGTGCGGTCCAAGGTCGGACGCGACGTCGAGGTCGGGCCGTTCGCCCGGGTCCGCGACGGCGTGGTCCTGGGCGACGGCACCACGGTCGGGAACTTCGTGGAGGCGAAGGGGACCCACATGGGCCGCGGCTCGAAGGCCAAACACCTCACGTACCTCGGCGACGCCGATATCGGCGAGGACGTGAACGTCGGCGCCGGGACCGTCACGGTGAATTACGACGGGTACGCGAAGCACCGGACGACGATCGGCTCCGGCGCCCGGATCGGGTCGGATACGATGCTGGTGGCGCCGGTCGAGATCGGCCGGAACGCGAACACCGGCGCGGGGTCGGTGATCACCAAGGACGTGCCGCCCGGAGCGCTCGCGGTCGAGCGGTCCGAGCAGAAGACGGTGCCGGGGTACCGAGACCGGAAGGACGCGGAGCACCGCAGGGGGAGGCGCTGACCGTGGAGATCATGACCAAGAAGCGGATGATGCTCTACTCGGGCACGATCCACCCGACGCTCGCGCACGAGATCGCCGACAACCTGTCGATCCCGGTCAGCAACGGCGAGATCCGGCGCTTCGCCTCGGGCGAGATCTACTTCCGCGCGGAGGAATCCGTCCGGGGCGCCGACGTCTTCGTCGTGCAGACCCACTACGAGCCGGTGAACGAGGCGATCATGGAGCAGCTGATCATGATCGACGCGATGAAGCGGGCGAGCGCGAAGCGCATCACCGCGGTCGTTCCGTACTACGGCTATTCGCGGCAGGACAAGAAGGCCGTCTCGCGCGAGCCGATCAGCGCGAAGCTCGTGGCCGACCTGCTCTGCACCGCCGGCGCCGACCGCGTCGTCTCGGTCGACCTGCACAGCGGGCAGATCCAGGGGTTCTTCGACGCGCCGTTCGACCACCTGACCGCGCTGCCGCTGATCTCCGGCTACATCAAGGACTCGCTCGGGCTCTACGGCGACGACGTCGTCGTGGTCGCGCCCGACGCGGGCCGGATCAAGACGGCGGAGAAGCTCCGCGAGTATCTGCACGCCGACCTCGCGTTCCTCTACAAGCGGCGCTCCCGCAGGGAGGCGCACAAGATCGAGGAGATGACGGTGGTCGGCGAGGTCGAGGGCCGGCCGTGCGTGTTGGTCGACGACATGATCGACACCGCCGCGACCCTGTCGAAGGGTGTGCACGCCCTGGCCGCCCAGGGGGCGGGGAAGATCTACACGGGCGCGACGCACGCGCTGTTCAGCGGCAAGGCCCTGCAGCACCTCGAGGAGGCGCCGATCGAGCAGGTGATCGTCACGAACACCGTGCCGATCCCCGAGGAGAAGCAGATCGGCAAGCTCCGGATCCTCTCGATCGCGCCGCTGATCGCGTCGGCGCTGCGCGCCGTGTTCGAGGACTCGAGCGTCTCGGAGATCTTCGGCGGCGCGAACCAGGTCTGAGCCTGGAGCTCCTCACGACGATCCGGGGGTGACCTTGAGGACCGTACCGACCGGGTCGCCCGCCGCGTCGTACGCGCGCGCCGAGTACGTGGTCCCCAGCCGCATCGGCATCACCCAGATGCTCGTTCCCTTCCAGCTCCCGTTCGTGAGGTCGTAGTTCGTCGGAGCCGGCGTGCAGGACGAATCCGGCGCGCACCCGGCATCGCCGGTCGGAGCGGTGACGACCAGCTGGAGCCCCGTCGGCACGACGAAGGCGAGCACGCCGCGATCCGTTCCGGCGACGGTGTCGACCGAAGTGATCCCCGCCCTCGTTCCCTGTGCCGGGCCGAGGCAATCGCTCGGGTCGGCGGGCGGTTCGATCACCTTGACGACCGGACAGTCCCGATCGCCCCATGCGAGCGCCCAGGACACGCCGGTGTCTGCGCCGGCCATGAGGATCGCACCGGGCGTCGGGATCGCGTTCGTCGGCCACGAGATCGCGAGCGGCAGTCCGTCACCGACCTGCGAGGTGCCGGTTCCGCTGCCGGGAACCGGCACGACCCAGATGCGGCCGGGCCGGCCCTGGTCGTCGCGGAACGTGGTCATCCAGGCGCCGTCGATCGTCTCGCCGCCGTCCACGCGCACCGCGACTCGCTGGACGCCGGGGATGGTCTGCTCGAGGAGGAGCATGCCGCCGGCCACATCGACCTGGGCCCCGCCACCGTCGGCGAAGGCGAAGGCACGCTCGAAAACGCCGGAGGCGTTCGTCAGGGTCAGGCCCGTGTTGTCATCCTCGAGCCTCCATGCGTCACCCAAGGCTGCGAACCGTGCGATCGTCGCGCCGTTGAGGACCTGGGTCGGGAGCTCCCGGCCACCGATCGTCCAGTCGGTCGTCCCGCTCGGTGTGACGCTCGGTCCGCCGACCTGCTCGGTGGTGGGTGCTCGGAACGCCTGCACGACCAGCGCGATCGCGAGCACGGCGGCGATCGTTCCGGCGGCCGCGCCCAGCACGGTGCCGGTCCGGCGGCGACGGCCGCGACGGAGCACGCCGTCGGGCGCGATCGCGGGCGTGTCGATCGTGTCGGCCCGGTCGCGGAACAAGGTCGCGAGGTCGCGTTCGAGGTCGTTCATCGTTCGTCGCCTTCGGTCAGGGTGGCGCGGAGGGCGTCGCCGCCCCGCGCCACCAACGACTTCACCGCCGCGAGGCTGCAGCCGAGCACGGCGGCGGTGTCGCGTTCGGACAGATCCTCGTAGTAGCGGAGCACGAGCGCGGCGCGTTGCCGTGCGGGCAGCGTCCCGAGCGCGCTCCACAGCGCCTCGCGCCCGACGATGTCGGGCATCGCAACGGTCGCGGCGGCGACCCGGACGCCCTCGCCTCGGAGCCACGCCCGCTCGACGTAGCGACGCCGGATCCCGGAGGTGTGCAGGTTCACGATCGCGCGGCGCAGGTACGCGTCGAACGCCTCGCGCGAGCGCAGGTCGGCGAACCGGCCCACGCAGCGCACGAACGCGTCGTGGGCGAGGTCCTGGGCCTGCTGCTCGTCCCCGGTGAGCAGGTAGGCGAGGCGGATCCCCGCGGGGACGTACCGCACGTACAGCTCGGCCATCCCGCCGCGCTCGTGCTCCACCCCGGTCCTTTCCACCGTGGAGGTCTTCCCGTTCATCTCGGAACCCAAGACGCGCGGGACCCCCGGAAGGTATCGCTCGGGCGCGGGCCGCCGCCGCCGGGTGGTTGCTACCATGCACGGGTCCCCGAACGAACCGCGAGGTTGGTCCACCCATGGCGAACACCCTGGAAGCGGAGCTGCGCGAGGAGACCGGCAAGGGCGCCGGGCGCCGTCTGCGCGCCACCGGCCGTGTGCCGGGCATCCTGTACGGCCACAACATGGAGCCGCTGAAGCTGAGCGTCTCCGGCCAGGACCTGCTGCATCTGTTCCATGCCTCGGGCGGCGCCTCGATGGTCCTCGACCTCAAGCTGGACGGGAAGACCCACCTCGCGATCCCGCGTGAGATCCAGCGTGACCACATCCACGGTCGCTACATCCACATCGACTTCTTGGCGGTGCGCCGCGACGAGCGGATCACCCTGAACGTCGAGGTCGTGGCGATCGGCGAAGCGCCGGGCGTGAAGGCCGGCGGGGTGCTGGAACACCACCTGCGCGACGTTGAGATCGAGACGCTCCCGAGCGACATCCCCGAGCGGCTGGAGCTCGACGTCTCCGAGCTGGAGATCGGCGACATGCTGCGGGTGGGCGACATCGTGGCGCCCGAGGGCGTGACGATCCTCGGCGACCCGATCGCGCCGGTCCTGTCGGTGATCACGCCGGCGGCGCTGCGGACGGAGGCCGACCTCACCCTGCCGGGCGAGGAGGCGCCGGAGGCTGCGGCCGAGGAGGGCGCGCCCGCCGAGGAGGCACCGACGGGCGACGAGGCACCGGCCGAGGCCGAGCCCCAGGACTGATCCCGTCCGATGGCCTGGCTCGTCGCCGGCCTCGGGAACCCCGACGCCCCGTACGCGAGGTCGCGCCACAACATCGGCCGCCGCGTCGTCGAGGAGCTCGCGCGCGCCGAGGACGTCCGGTTGAAGAAGGCTCGGTTCCTCCCCGCCGAGGTCGCGGAGATCCGGATCGGCGGGGAACCGGTGTGGCTCGTGAGGTCGACCCATTTCATGAACGAGTCGGGTCCGTCCTACGCGGGGGTCGCGAAGAAGCACGACGTGGATCCGGCGCACCTCGTCGCGGTGCACGACGAGCTCGAGATCCCGCCGGGCGAGCTGCGCGTGAAGCTTGGCGGCGGCAGCGCCGGACACAACGGGCTCAAGTCGCTCACGCAAGCTCTGCGCACACCCGAGTACCTCCGCGTCCGCGTCGGGATCGGGCGTCCGCCCGGCCGGAAGGATCCCGCGGATTTCGTCTTGGAGCCGATCGCCTCGCGCGACGAGGACGAGATCTCCGCGTGGGAGGACCGCGCGGCCGACGCGGTCCGGTCGCTGATCCGCGACGGCCTCGCCGCGACGCAGGACCGGTTCAACAGGTCGGCCGGCGCGTCCTGAGCTGTGCGAACGGCCTAGGCGACCCCCGACGTTCGGACGGGGCCGGAAACGGTCGCCCGCCCGATGCGGCCGACGCCCGCTCAGGGGGATAGTGCGACCGACGGAAGGGACCTCGACCGCTCGAGGGTCTCGCCGGGCCGACGAAGCCGTCGAAGTCGGCTGGCAGCACTGACTGGGACTGGTCGGCGAGTGCGAGCGGGCGTGCAGAGACCCCCCGGCTGCGCCGGGGGGTCTCATCGTCGTTGCGATCCCGTCGTTCCCGTCTAGCCCGTCCGGGCCGCTCGCCCCTCGGACGCGGCGCGTGAACGCGCCGCGTCCGCCCCAGGCAACAAGCGGCCGGTCGCGGGATAGACCCTCCCCGGACGCTCGGGCCATCCTTCCTCGGCCAGATCCGCGACACAGGGAGGTGATCGGATGCGCAGGCAGCGGACCGCGTCGCACCTGCACTCCACCCGGGCCGAGACCCGGTTCCGTTCGACCGCCGGCCGGTGGAAGCCGTAGCACCGGCCGCTGAGGGGGAGGATCCATGCTCGATACGCTCAGCACCATCGTCGCCGGGCTCGCGGCCTTCGCCATCGTGGTGGCGATGGGCTGGAAGCCCCGGTGAGCCTGCGGCTCGGAGAGCTCGGATCGCGCACGCGGCCCTGGCTCTCCTCGTTCCCGGCCGAGCCTGGCTCGGCCTTCCGGTCCTCCCGAAGGTCGTACCCCGACGTCGGTCGCGACCCGTCGCGGGAAGCGTCGCTCGCCCGATGCGTCGTCCCCCCCGCGCCGGGCATGCTTCGCGGGCACACCTGCAAGGAGGTGATCGGATGCGAGCCACGAACGACCGGCGCCGGGTCCTGCGATCCGTCCGCCCGGCTCCGCGGCTGCTCGCGACCGGCGCCCGGTGGAAGCCGGCTTAGGCGACGGGCTCGGAAGGAGAGGATCCATGCGACGGAGAGGATCCGTGCGACGGTTGCTGTACTCGCTGATGAGCCTGGCCGCACTGGTCATGGCGGTCGGAGCCGGCTGGAAGCCGCGGTGAGCTGGAACCGTCGGAACGGCCGTGAGGCCCCCCGCACGTCGGGGGGCCTTTCGGTGTCCGGGGCCGTGTCGCGACGGGAGCAGGCGTGACGCTGCTGGCGATCACGCTGCTGGTGTCGATCGCGATCGGCACGCTGCTGGGCGGGCGCGTGTCCGCGCTCGCCGGGCTGCGTTTGCGCTGGGCGCCGCTCGCCCTGGTGGCGTTGGCGCTGCAGGTGATCGTCCCACCGGGCCGCTGGCCGCTCGTGCTGTTGCTCGCGTCGTTCGTGCTGTTGACGGTGTTCGTGATCGCGAACCGGCGGATCGCCGGGTTCTGGCTGATCCTCGTGGGCGTCGCGTTGAACTTCGTCGTGATCGGGCTAGACGGCGGCATGCCGGTGTCGCGCGCCGCGCTGGAGGCCTCCGGGCAGGCGTCGACGCTCGGAGAGCTCACGGGCCCCTCCGCCGGGGTGAAGCACCACCTCGCGGGGAGCGAGGACACCGCGGTAGCGCTGGGGGACGTGATCGCGATCCCGCCGCCGCTCGGGCGCGCGATCAGCTTGGGGGACATCTTCACGTACGGCGGCGTGGCCGTCGTGGTCGTGACCGCGATGCGACGCCGCCGGGAGCCGGAGCCGGTCGCGGACGAGGAGGTGCAGCGTGTCGGCTGAGGGGGGACAGGAGATGCGGGACCGAGGCTGGACGATCCGTCTGTACGAGCTGGCGATCACGGTGCCGGTGGTGGCGTACCTGTGCTGGGCGTTCGGACACGCCGTCGTCACCGGCACGAGCCTCGTGCCCGACGGCGACTGGATCACGCCGGTGGTCTGGGCGATCGCCGTGGCGGTCGCGGAGCTCCTGCCCGTGCCCACGAACGTCTCGATGGCGTTCAGCCTCAGCTTCCCGTTGGAGCTGTCGGCCGCGCTGATCTTCCCGACGCCGATCGCCGCGGCGATCGGGCTGTTCGGCTCGGTGGACGCGCGCGAGCTGCGGGGCGAGCTGCCGCCCTTGAAGGCACTGTTCATCCGATCCCAGATCGCGCTGTGCGTGATCGTCGAGAGCCTGATCTTCAAGATCTGGGTGCAGCCGTCGGAGCTCGGCGCGGCTCCGCTGCGCCTGATCCTTCCGACGTTCGTGGCGGCGGTCGCCGGCTACGCGACGAACACGCTGATCGTCGCGATCTACAACCGGTTGCAGACCGGCACGCCCGTGCGGGCGGTGATCCGCGAGATGCACCGCGGCGTGCTCGGTGAGTTCGTCCTGTCGTACATGGGGCTCGCGCTGTTCGCAGTGGTCGTGGCGTCGGCGTTCTCCGACCACGTCGTCCTGGCCATCCTGGTGTTCGCGGCGCCGCTCGCGTTCGCGCGGCAGATGTTCCGTCGAACGCACTCGCTGCAGGAGGCGACGTCGAAGCTCGCGGCGAAGCAGGAGGAGAACGAGTACCAGGCGATGCACGACTCGCTCACCGAGCTCCCGAACCGGATGCTGTTCCAGCTTCGGCTCGGCGAGGCGATCGAGGAGGCGCGGGGCACCGGCGATCGCGTCGCGGTGATGCTGATCGACCTCGACCACTTCAAGGAGATCAACGACACGCTCGGGCACCACTTCGGGGACCTGCTCCTGCAGGAGATCGGTCCCCGCCTGTCGCGCGTGCTGCGCGACGAGGACCTGATGGCGCGCCTGGGCGGCGACGAGTTCGGCATCGTGCTGCCGGACCTGCCGTCGGACGAGGTCGCGCTCCAGGTGGCCTCGCGGTTGTTGGAGGAGCTCCAGATCCCGATGAGCGTCGAAGGGCTGGCGCTCGACGTCTTCGGCTCGGTCGGCATCGCGATCTTCCCCGCGCAGGCGGACGACGCGGAGACGCTGCTGCGGCGCGCCGACGTCGCGATGTACGCGGCGAAGGAGAACGGCGGCGGCTACGAGCTGTACGACGACGACCTCGACCGGCACAACCCGAACCGCCTCACGCTGATCGGCCAGGTTCGGCCGGCGCTGGAGGCCGGCGAGTTCGTGATGCACTACCAGCCGAAGGTGCGGCTCGCCGATGGCAGGGTCGCCGGCGCCGAGGCGCTGATCCGCTGGGAGCACCCGTTGCTCGGGCTGCTGCCGCCGGACGAGTTCATCCCGCTGGTCGAGAAGACGGTCCTGCTGCGGCCGCTCACCCGGATGGTGATCGCCTCGGTGCTGAAGCAGTGGCGCGGATGGGCCGACATGGGGATCCGGATCCCGATCGCGATCAACATCTCGACGCGCTCGCTGCTGGACCAGGAGCTGCCCGACCAGATCGAGGAGGAGCTGCGGCGCTGGGACGTGCCGCCGGCGTACCTGCGGCTGGAGCTGACCGAGAGCTTCCTGATGGGGGACTCGGGCCGCTCGACGCTGGTGCTCGACCGGCTCGCGCGCGTGGGCGTCGGTCTGTCGATCGACGACTTCGGCACCGGCTATTCGTCGCTGTCGTACCTGAAGCGCCTGGCGATCGAGGAGATCAAGATCGATCGGTCGTTCGTCACGCAGATGCAGGTCAACCTGAACGACTCGATGATCGTGCGCGCCACGGTCGACCTGGGACGGAACCTCGGGCTGCGCGTCGTCGCCGAGGGCGTCGAGGACCTCGCGACGTTCGACCAGCTCGCGTCGCTCGGCTGCGACGAGGCCCAGGGCTACGCGATCTCCCCGCCGCTGTCGGCGATCGAGTTCACCCGCTGGCTCTCGGTGCGGAACCTCGAGCGGCAGCATGCCGATCTTGCCGCCGACGACGCGGCCGAGCCGAAGCGCCTGCGGGCCGTCTAGCCCGCGCCGACCGTCAGCACGATCGCTCCTTCGACCCCGCCGGAGCGGAGCGCCGCCAGCGCGTCGTTCGCGGCTCCGAGTTCGAACGTCGTGACGCGCGTGCGCACCGGGACCTCCGGCGCGAGCGCCAGGAACTGGACACCGTCGGCGCGCGTGAGGTTCGCGACCGAGCGCACGACCCGCTCCTGCCACAGCAGCGCGTACGGGAACGACGGGATGTCGCTCATCGCGATCTCGGCGCACACGACCACGCCGCCCGGCGCGACCGCCCGCAGCGCGATCGGGACGAGCCCGCCGTCGGCCGCGAACACGATCACGGCGTCCAGCGGCTCCGGCGGCGGGTCTGTGGAGGCCCCGGCCCACTCCGCACCGAGCTCACGCGCGAACGCTTGTGTCGCGTCGTCACCCGGCCGCGTGAACGCGAACACCCGGCGCCCCTGGGAACGGGCGACCTGCGTGAGGATGTGCGCCGCGCCGCCGAAGCCGACGATCCCCAGGCGCGGCGCGTCGCCGGCCAGTCGGAGCGCCCGGTAGCCGATCAGCCCGGCGCAGAGCAGCGGCGCCGCCTGCGCGTCCGGGTAGCCCTTCGGAACCGGGAAGCAGTAACGGGCGTCGGCGACCGCGAGCTCCGCGTACCCGCCGGGCAGCTGGTAGCCCGTGAACCTCGCGTTCGGGCAGAGGTTCTCGCGCCCGGCGCGGCACGCCTCGCAGGCGCCGCACGTCCAGCCGAGCCAGGGAACCCCCACGCGGTCGCCGACGGCGATGCCGTCGACGCCCGCGCCGAGCTCGTCCGCGACGCCGACGATCTGGTGCCCCAGGACCAGCGGCAGCACGGGATCGGCGAGGTCGCCGTCGACCACGTGGAGATCGGTCCGGCAGACACCACACGCTCGGACGCGCAGCCGCACCTGGCCGGGGCCGGGGTGCGGATCGGGCAGCTCCGCGGCCCGGAGCGGTTCGCCGGATCGCTCGAGCACGATCGCCCGCATGCGCGAAGCGTAGCGTCCCCCGCCGCGTACACTCCTGCGCGCACGCCCCGCCGCGTCGCGGCCGGGGCTGTTCGTGTTGTCCGATCGACGGGGCGGGAGGTTCGCGGTGCGGCTGGAGGAAGCCCTCGAGGTCTTCGTCGCCTCCGAGCCGTTCGAGCGGCTGCTGCTCGCCCGCGAACGCCCGGTGCAGGCCCGCGCGGAGGCGGGGGAGGCGTTCGCCGTCGCCGGTCTCGCCGCCGGGTTGGAGGCTCCGGTCCTCGCGGTGGCTCCCGGCCCGCACGAGGCCGAGGCGCTCGCTGCCGATCTCGAGGCGTTCCTGCCCGACGCGGTCGCGCTCCTGCCCGCCTGGGAGGCGCTGCCGTACGAGGGGATCTCGCCCGCGCCCGAAGCCGCCGCGCGGCGCGCCGCCGCGATCCGGAACCTCCGGGCCGCGCGCGGAGCGTTCGTGCTCGTGGCGCCGGTGCTCGCGGCGTTGCAGGGGCTGATCCCGACGATCGGCGTG
>DATHCP010000032.1:0-3361 GCA_035490535.1 Actinomycetota bacterium | reverse complement strand
AATCACGGCCGTCGCCAGGCCCCAGCGCTCGCAGATCGCGCGGACGTCGGCGAGCCCCGACGGATGCACGATCGCGAGCATCCGCTCCTGCGATTCCGACGTCAGGATCTCGAACGGCTCCATCCCCGGTTCGCGCAGCGGCACGGCGTCGAGGTCGAGCCGGACGCCCATCCCGGCGCGCGCGGCCGACTCGCTGACCGCGCACGTGATCCCGGCGCCTCCCAGGTCCTGCAGCCCCTCCAGGAGGTCCGCCTCGATCAGCTCGAGGGTCGCCTCGATCAGCAGCTTCTCGGTGAACGGATCCCCGATCTGGACCGACGGGCGCGAGGCCTCGGCGCCGTCCTCCAGCGTGGCCGAGGCCAGGACCGACACCCCGCCGATCCCGTCGCGGCCGGTGGAGGCGCCGTAGAGGACCAGCAGCGAGCCCTCGGTCGGCGTGTGGGTCTGCGCGGTCATCAGGCGGTCGGCCTCGGCGACCCCCATGCACAGCACGTTCACGGTGGGGTTCGCCGAATGCGCCTGCGCGAAGCGGATCTCACCGCCGACGGTCGGCACGCCGATGCAGTTGCCGTAACCGCCGATCCCGGCGACGACACCCGACAGGAGCCAGCGGTTCCGCTCGTCCTCGAGCGAGCCGAACATCAGCGGATCGAGCAGCGCCACGGGCCGCGCGCCCATCGAGACGATGTCGCGGACGATCCCGCCGACGCCGGTCGCGGCGCCCTGATACGGCTCGATCGCGCTCGGATGCGAGTGGGACTCGATCTTGAACACGACCGCCGTCCCGTCGCCGATGTCGACCGCACCGGCGTCCTGGCCGGGACCGACCAGCACCGCCTCGCCCTCGGTCGGCAGGGTCCGAAGGTGGATCTTCGAGGACTTGTAGGAGCAGTGCTCCGACCACATCACGGCGTACATCGCGAGCTCGGTCGGGTTCGGCTCGCGGCCGAGCGTGGCGCGGATCCGCTCGAGCTCGTCGTCCGCCAGGCCGAGCCGACGGTGCAGCTGCTCCTCGGGCCGGCTCACCGGGCGGCCGCCACGAGCGCCGCGTGCAGCAGCGACGCGAACAGCGGCTGCCCGCCCGTGGGGCCGACGTCCGGATCCACGGCATGCTCGGGATGCGGCATCAGGCCGACGACGTTGCCGGCGGCGTTGCGGATCCCGGCGATGTTGTCGGTGGCGCCGTTCGGGTTGTGCGCCTCGTCGGCGATGCCGGCGCGCGAGGCGTAGCGGAACACCACCAGGCTCTCGGCCTCCACCCGCGCGAGCTGCTCCGGCGTGGCGACCCACTGGCCCTCGCCGTGCTTGATCGGGATCCGGATCGTCTCGCCGGGCGTCAGATCGCTCGTGACGCACGTGACCGAGGTCTCGACGCGAAGCCACACGTCGCGGCACACGAACCGCAGCGACCGGTTGCGGATCAGCGCGCCCGGCAGCAGGCCCGATTCACAGAGGATCTGGAAGCCGTTGCAGATGCCGAGGACGGGTCCGCCCCGGCCGGCGAACGCCACGACCTCCTCCATCACCGGCGCGAACCTGGCGATCGCGCCGCACCGCAGGTAGTCGCCGTAGGAGAAGCCGCCCGGCAGGATCACGGCGTCGACCCCTCGGAGGTCGCGCTCGGCGTGCCACAGCCGCACCGGCTCGCCGCCCATCGTCCCGATCGCGCGCAGCGCGTCGCGGTCGTCGAGCGACCCCGGGAACGTGATCACACCCACGCGCGGTTCGCGCACGGTCACGGCTTCGCCTCGACCTCCAGGATCCGCACGTCCTCGATCACGGGGTTCGAGAGCAGGCGGCCGGCCATCTCCTCGACCTGCGCGCGCGCCGCGGCCTCGTCGGCTGCCTCGACGTCGAGCTGGATGTGCTTGCCGACGCGCACGCCCGAGACGTTCGTCCACCCGAGCGCGGGCAGCGCCGCCTCGACCGCCTTGCCCTGCGGATCGGACAGCCCGTCCTTCAGCGAGACCAGCACCTCGAACGCGAAGACCGTCACGCCGGAACCCCCATCCGCGCGGCGTAGGCCTCGAACGGCTCGCCGGTCAGCAGCCGGTAGGCCTCGCGGTAGGAGGCGGCCGTCCGCGCGATCACGTCGGCGGGCAGCGAGGGCGGGGGCGGCTCGTGGTCCCAGCCGGCGGCGTCCAGGTGGTCGCGCACCGGCTGCTTGTCGAACGAGGGCTGCGGCCCGCCTGGGCGGTAGGCATCGGCCGGCCAGAACCGCGAGGAGTCCGGCGTGCCGACCTCGTCGATCAACAGCAGCTCGCCCCCGGCGAACCCGAACTCGAACTTCGTATCGGCCACGATGATCCCGCGCGCGAGCGCGTCCTGCGCGATCCGCTCGTAGACCGCCACGGACAGCTCGCGGAGGCGCTCGGAGAGGCCGAGCCCGACGAGGTCGCGCGCCTCGTCCGGCGTCAGCGGCAGGTCGTGGCCGGCGTCGGCCTTCGTGGTCGGCGTGAAGATCGGCTCGGGGAGACGGTCGGACTCGACGAGCCCGGCCGGCAGCGGCACGCCGCAGACCGCGCCGCCGGCCCGGTACTGCGCCCAGCCGCTGCCCGACAGGTACCCGCGCACGACGCACTCGATCGGGATCACCTGCGCGCGCCGGACCACCATCGCCCGTCCGGCCAGGTCCGGATCGCCGGCGAAGGGCTCGGGAAGCTCTCCCGGCGCGGCGCCGAGCAGGTGGTTCGGCACCAGGTCCTCGGTCCGGGCGAAGTGGTGCAGCGAGAGCCCGGTCAGCACGCGCCCCTTGTCCGGGATCGGCTCGGGCAGGACCACGTCGAAGGCGCTGATCCGGTCGGTCGCGACCAGCAGGAGCCGGCCCTCGTCGACCTCGTACACGTCGCGCACCTTGCCTCGCGCCGCGAGCTCGGCCATCAGCGCTCCACCGGCAGCTTCTCGAGGCGGTCGAACAGCGGTCCGAGGTTCGCCAGGAACCGGTCGGGGTCGAACTGCGCGGCGAGCTCCTCCGGCGCCAGGCGCGCCGTGACCTCCGGATCGGCCTCGATCGAGGCCCGGAAGGGCACGTCGTCGTCCCAGGCCGCCGCGGCGGCTCGCTGCACGATCCGGTAGGCGTCCCCGCGCTCCATGCCGGCGTCCACCAGCGCCAGCAGCACCGACTGGCTCACCGCGATCTGCCCCGACGCCAGCGCGTGCGCGCGCATCCGCTCGGGGAAGACCAACAGCCCGTCGACCACCCACGTCAGGTCGCGCAGCATGAACGCGAGCAAGCCGGTGGCGTCCGGCAGGATCACGCGCTCGGCGGAGGAGTGCGAGATGTCGCGCTCGTGCCACAGCGCCACGTCCTCGAGGCCGGTCATCGCGAACCCGCGCAGCACCCGCGCGAGACCGCTCACGC
>DATHCP010000031.1:0-44819 GCA_035490535.1 Actinomycetota bacterium | reverse complement strand
CGCGGTGGTCTACCTGGTCTTCAACACGATCATGAACCTGACGTCGCAGGAGGAACAGGTCGCCTGTTTCCGCAACGCCGCCCGGCACCTCGAGCCCGGCGGCCGCTTCGTGATCGAGGTGATGGTCCCGGAGCTGCGCCGCCTCACACCGGGCGACGACGTGGTCGCGTTCCACGTCGGCGAGGACCACTGGGGGTTCGACGAGTACGACACGGTGCGCCAGGGATTGGTCTCGCATCATTTCGCGGTGGTCGGCGACCGGATCGAGAAGCACGCCGTCCCGTTCCGCTACGTGTGGCCTGCCGAGCTCGACCTGATGGCGGCGCTCGCCGGCATGCGCCTGCGCGAGCGGTGGAGCGGCTGGGACCGGGCGCCGTTCACCGCGGCGAGCCGGAACCACATCTCGATCTGGGAACTGCCGCCGGCCTGATCGTGCGGGCTAGCCGGACTCCGGCGTTCCCCGGACGATCCGCTGCTGGTTCTCGCGCCGCACCCGGTGGATCGTGCGCAGCACGTCTTCGGGATCGGGGATCGCGCGGAACTCCTGCCGCCCGGCCGTCGACGCCGAGCGGATCACGAGGGTACCGGCGCCGATCGCTCGCCCCACGATCGACCGCCGCATCTCGACGTCGTTGATCGCCTCGAGCGGGATATCGATCGAGCGCGTCGAGATCCACCCCGCGCGCTGCACGATCCGGCGCGTCGTCACCGCGAACCGGGTATGCAGCCACCATAGGAGGCGCCGGATCGGCCCGGCGATCAGGAGCACGACCAGGAGGAGGACGACGATCCAGGTCCAGGACCGGACGTGCGTGAGGAGCCAGGCCGCCGCGACCACCTCGAGGAGAGCGACGACGGCCGCCCAGGTCAGGGCGATCCAGTGGGGCCGGAGGTCCAGGATCAGGACCTCGTCCTGGGCGAGCAGCCGCTCCGGGAAGGCGTTCACACGACCGACGCTACCGCCTGCTCATCCCGGCGCGCCGCAGGTCGTCTCGCCGAGCGAGGCGCACGCGAGCGCGGTCACCTCGTCGGCGGCCAACGCGCGGTCGAACAGCCGGACCCGCGCGACGGCGCCGCCCGAGTACTCGCGGCGGGTGCGGAGGTCGTCCATGAACAACCGCAGGACGTTGCCGTGCACGAGCGCGAGCCCGTTGCGGTCCTCGAACGCGAACCGACGGATCCCGTCGAGGTATCCGACGACCGCGCCGTTGCGGTCCCGCGTCAGGACCACGTGTGCGTAGAAGTCCTGCCGCATCCCGGCCGGCCTCCCCGTGACCTTCGGGAACAGGTTCAAGCAGCCGTCGAGGTCGTACAGCCCGGCGTCGCGCGTGCCGCCGTCGAAGTCCACGAGCTTGCGGAACCCACCGACCTGCTCCAGTCGGAAGAGGAGCTCGATCGTGTACGGACCGCGGCGGAGCGCCCTGGGGACCGGGCTGATCGACAGCCCCGCGCCGCCGTCGAACCGCAGGACCGTGCGGCGTTCCCCGCCGACCACCTCGGAGGTGAACCCGCCGGTGCCGCCCGCCTGCACCAGCGTCGGCGCATCGCCGACCGAGCTCCGCAGCGAGTCCTGGAACCGGTAATCGGCGATCAGATCGGCCGAGACCGACCATCCCGGCGCGAGCTGCGAGCTCGGCGGCGGCGGGATCGTCGAGGGCAGGCAGGACTCCGGTCCGGCGTTGGGGTCGCCCACGCTCTCCGTCGGCGCGGTCCGGGACGCCGACGGAGCCGTCGCCGACCGCGACGACGCCGACGGCGAGGCCGCCTCCGCTCCCTCGGGCCGCCCGGGTCCCAGCGCGATCACGCCGACACCGGCTCCCAGCATCGCGATCACGCCGACCACCGCGGCGGCGGTCCATCGCGGCCGTGCCGATGACCGGGCCGGGGCGACGACCGGTTCGCGATCGCTCGGAACGTCCAGCAGACGCGGCTGATCGGGCGTCGGAGCGGGATCGGGGGCCGCCACGGGAGGCCGGAGCGTGGGCGCCTCCAACCGGTAGAGCGGGGCGCCGCACTCCGGGCAGGACGCGCCCTCCCCGGGACCGGTCCAGTCGCATCGCAGGCAGAACCGTTCGCTCATCAGCCGGCGCGCCTACGGGAGGCGGAACGCGTCGATCAGGTCGAGCTCGCCCGGCGAGTGCCCGCGGTCGGTCAGGAACCGCGCGACCTCGCTCCGATGCTGGGTCCCGTGGTTCACGACGTGCGCCACGATCATCCATCGCGGCACGGTGTCGGTCTCGTCCTCGGGATCGAGCCGCATCGGCTCGGCGAGCGCCGCGGCGCCCAGTCCCTCGACGTAGGTCCGGAGCCTCGCGTCCTCCTCGCGGGAGAACGCGTGCATCTGGGCGAGGTCCTCGAGCGGGAAGAACTCCCACGCGTAGGCCTGTCCCACGTCGTGGCCGGTACAGAACTCGCGCCAGCTCCAGTCGACGTCGACCAGATGGCGGAGCGTCTGCACGACCGTGCCGTGATCCAGCGGCGCCGGCCCGCGGAACTCCTCGTCGCTCAGCGCGGCCGCCGTGGTCATGATCCGGTCGTTCGCCCAGGCGTGGAACCGCACGAACGGCAGCAAGGTCTCGGCGTCCATGGTCCCGTTGTACCGCGGCCGATAGCATCCGGCCACCCCGATCGATCGGAGGACCCGGTGGCTCAGCAGATGCTCAACGAGCGGACCTTCTCCCCGCAGTCGGTCGCGGCCGTGACGCGGGACCGACCGACCGGCCGTTCGATGACCGTCGGCGGCACGGTCCTGAAGACGCTCGTGCTGCTCATCGTGACGTGCGCGTTCGCCGTGGTCGGCTGGGACCACGCCGCGCGCGTGATCAAGACGACCTCCGGTCCGGCGTGGCTGCTCGGCTTCTTCCTGCTGATCGCGCTGTCGTTCCTGGCGATCGCGAACCCGCGGATCGCACCGATCGGCGGGCTCGTCTACGCGGTGCTGATGGGCCTGTGGATCGGCGCGATCTCGCAGGTGTACGAGGTCGCGTACGACGGGATCGTCGCGCAGGCGCTGCTCGCCACGCTCGCCGTCGTCTTCGTGTGCCTGCTGCTGTACGCGTTCCGGATCGTGAAGGTCACGCCGCGCTTCGCCCTCGTGGTGATCGCGGCCACGCTCGGGATCGGCGTCCTGTACCTGACGGCGTGGATCCTCAGCATCTTCGGGACCAGCCTGCGGTTCTGGACCGACCCGACGCCCGCCGGGATCGCGATCAGCGTCGTGATCTGCATCGTCGCGGCGCTGAACCTGTTCCTGGACTTCGCGTTCGTCGACCAGGGGGTCGCCGCCGGCGCGCCGGCGTCGATGGGGTGGTACTCGGCCTGGGGCTTGCTCGCGACGGTGGTGTGGCTCTACCTCGAGGTGCTCTACCTGTTGGCCCGGCTCAACCGGTAGCTCGGCTCAGGCCGGTGCCGGACGGTGGCCCAGGCTCCGGCGGCGGATCCGCGGCTCCGGCGCGTCGAGCAGCTCGGGCGCCGGCCCGGCCGTGCGCGCGATCCGCTCGCCGTAGCGCCGCGACAGCGGCCCGGCGCTCAGCCCGTGGGCCAGCACCGACAGCGCGATCGTCCACGTCGCCACCTGCACGATCGTGTCGGCGGCGACGCCGTGCTCGTGCAGGGTCTGGATCGCGAGGATCGTGAACACGACCGAGGCGAGCCCCCGCGGGCCGAACCATCCGGCGAACGCCACCGTCTGAGGCTGCAGCCCGAGGCCCGCCCAGGCGAGCGCGACCGGAACGATCCGCACCACGGTCAGGCTGAGCACCGCGTAGGCGATCGGCGCCGCCTCGAGGTGGCCGGTGAGCACCGGCCCCGCGAGCAGCGCGCCGAAGATCGCCCAGACGCCGAACGACAGGAACAGCCCGAGCGTCTCGGTGAACTCGACCGCCGCGTGCGTCCGTGCCTCCGTGCGTCCGCCCGTGGTCGCGCCGAACAGGAGGCCGGCCGCGAACGCCGCCACGAACCCGTTGCCGTCGATCGCGATCGCGCCTCCGTACGCCAGGAGCGCCAGCGCCAGGATCGCCACCTGCTCCGAGACGTGCGAGGTCCATCCGCGTCGCCGGGCCGCGGCGAACGCCGAGCCCCCGAGGCCGCCCACGACGATCGCGGCGACGACGGCGAAGGCGATCTGTTCGGTCGCGTGCAGCAGCCACGACGCCGGCGCCACGCCCTCCTCGGAGGCGAGCAGCGCGAGGAACAACGTCAGGACCGGCGTCACGAGCCCGTCGTTCAGCCCGCTCTCCACGTTCAACGCGCGGCGGATCCGCACCGGCACCGCCGGGTTCGTGAAGACCGCCAGGCCGAGCGCGGCGTCGGTCGGCGCCAGGATCGTCGCGATCACCGCGGCCGACGCCCATCCGTCGCCGGCGAACAGGAGACGGGCGACGAGCGTCCCGGCCGCGATCGTGAGCGGCAGCCCGATCAGGAGCAGCCGCGTGGGGAGCCGCACGTCGCCCTCGACGTCGCGGAGGCGAACCGTCGAGGCGTCGGCGAACAGCAAGAGCGCCAGCGTGATCTCGGTGCCGGTCAGCGCGACCTCGTCGCCGATCCGGAACGGCAGGACGTTCAGGACGCTGGGGCCGAGCAGGAAACCGGCGAGCGCGAAGACCATGGGAGCGGTGATCGACCATCGGTCCAGGCGCGACGCCACGAGGGCGTAGACCACGAACACCGCCGCCAGGATCGCGAGGCCGTCCACGGGTGGCTCGTCCGGGAGCCGCGGCTCAGCCGCGCTGGTCGGTCATCGGGCGCAGCCTACCCATCCCCGCGCCGTCGGTAGGCTCACCGGGCGAGGAAGGAGCTCGGATGATGCGGAGGCTGCTCGTGAGCCAGTTCATGACCCTCGACGGCGTGGTGCAGGCGCCCGGCGGTCCCACCGAGGACGACAGCGGGGGGTTCGCGTTCGGCGGCTGGTCGTTCCCGCACTGGGACGACCGGATGGACCAGGCGATGAGCGCGACGATGGGCCACCCGTTCGACCTCCTCCTCGGCCGCCGCACGTACGACATCTTCGCGGCGTTCTGGCCGGGCGCGCCCGAGGAGGCCGGCGGGAAGCCCTTGAACGACGCCACGAAGTACGTCGCCTCGCGCGGACGGCCGGAGCTGACCTGGGAACGATCGGTCCTGCTCGAGGGGGACGTGGCCGAGGCGGTCGCCGAACTGAAGCGGGGCGAGGGTCCCGAGCTGCAGGTCCACGGCAGCGGCGACCTGATCCAGACGCTGCTGCGTGCGGGGCTGATCGACGAGTTCCGCCTGTGGACGTTCCCCGTGGTGCTCGGTTCGGGGAAGCGCCTGTTCGCGGATGGGACGATCCCATCCCAGCTGAAGCTGACCGAGAGCGCCGTGTCGACGACGGGCGTCGTGCTGGGGACCTACGTCCCGGCCGGTGCGGTCACCACCGGGTCGTTCGCGCCGGAGTGACCACCGATCGTTCGCGCGACCGGCGGTATCGTCGCGACATGGCGTACCTCGTGGCGATCCTGGCCGGGTTCGCGTTCGGCGCCGGGGACCAGTACCTCGGCACGCTCGCGGCGGGCTCGGTGCTCGGCACGTGGAGCTGGACCGTCAGCGGGATGTCGGCGCCGTGGCTGATCCTGCCGTTCGTCGCCGGCACCACGCAGCGGAGGCCTCGTCGCGCCGCCGCGATCGGTCTGCTCGTCACGTTCTCCGCGCTCGCCGGGTACTTCGCGATGTCGAACAGCCCGATGGAGAGCATCCCGCTCGCCGGGTTCTGGAACGGCGTCACGTGCATGGTCACGAGCACGCCGAACCCCGAGTGGATCGTCGCCGGCGCGATCACGGGTCCGCTGCTCGGGGTCCTGGGGCAACGGTGGCGCGTCGCCCGCTCGTGGATCGGGCCGGTGATCATCACCGCATCGCTCTGCCTGGAGCCGGTGGCCCGCGCAGCGGTCGGCTCCCTGTCGAGCCACCCCGGCGTGTGGGCGACCGAGGTCGCGATCGGGCTCGCGTCCGGCATCGCGTTCCTGTGGATCATCGTCCGTGCCCGGGCGTCGGGCGACGGGCTCAGCCCTCCCAGCTGACGACGGCCGGTCCCTCCGACAACGGGAACGCGAGCGCCTCCGCCTCGATCGCGGCGCGCGAGGCGCGCGACACCTTCCGCCAGAGCTGGACCGACATCGCGGTGTGCGCACGACGCCAGATCCCGACGATCTCCCCGTTCACCAGCACCGCGCCGGGCCACACGCGGGGGGTCCACAGCTCGCCGCGGCGCCGCGCGTCGGGAACCAGGAGCTCGCGCTCGACGCCGTGGAACAACCAGTAGGCGTCGCCGCTCGGGAGCAGCCGCGCGGGCGCCGCCGGGCCGGGCGCCGCCCGCGCGAGCGCTTCGTCCGACGCGAGCATCCACGCCTCCCCGATCGGCGTGCGCACCGGGATCCCGAGCTCGCCGAACGCCTCGGCGGCCTTCGTCGGCGGGATCCCCGCCCATCGCGCGAACGCTCCCGGCGTCGCCGGCCCGTAGACGTGCAGGTAGCGGCGCGTCAGCTCCCGACGGGCGTCGTCCACGCCCATCGCCGGAGCCGGCACGGTCCAGATCAACGGCGCCCGAGCACCCTCCCACTTGATCAGGATCCGGCCCGTCGCGGCGCCGTACCGGAGGCTGTTCGGATGCACGCCCATCCCGTGCCCGGCTTTCGCGTACGTCATCGTGCGTCCGGCCAGGAACGTGTCGAGGCGCTCGGCCGTGTCCTCCGCCTTGGTCCGGCCCTTCGCGTCGTGCGGCATCGCTCCGAGCGTGAAGACCGCCAGGTCCGTCGCCGGGACGACGAAGACGCCGTAGCGGGGGCCCCAGATCTGCACGAGCGAGGGATCGTCCAGCACGTCGGGGCGGACGCCGGCCACGCGCGCGGCGATGGACAGGACCGCCGCCCGCGGCATGCTGTCCTGCAGCCCGCACCACGCGGCTCGCCGCAGCGAACGCCGCCCGCGCGGGAGGCGTTCGTCCAGGGTCCCGGCCCGCTGCCGGAACGCGAGGATCTGCTTCCGCGAGAGCGTGAGCCGCGCCGTCACGGGGGCGAAGCCTAGACCGCCGCCCTGACGGCCGTCGGTGGCCGCCCCTAGGCTCCGGGTGTGACCACCCCCGTCCACCGGCTCACGCAGATCGACGCGCGCCGGATCGCGGTGCGGGCGCAGTGGCTCGACGCGGACCGCCCGACCGACCTCCTCGAGGTCGTCCGGCGCCTGACGTTCCTGCAGCTCGATCCGATCGCCGCGGTCGCACCGAGCGCCGACCTCGTGGCGTGGTCACGGCTGGGCGGCTCGTACGCCCCCGCCCGGTTGCGGCACGCGCTCGAGACCCGCGAGCTGATCGAGCTGCAGGCGCTGCTCCGCCCCGCCGAGGATCTCGCGCTGTACCGCGCCGACATGGCGGACTGGCCCGGGCGCGGCACGCTCCGCCCCTGGCAGGTGGAGATCCGCGGCTGGGTCGAGGCGAACGACGCGTCCCGCAGGGACATCCTGCGGCGGCTGAAGCGCTCGGGGCCGGTTCCGATGCGTGAACTGCCGGACACGACCGCGGTGCCGTGGACGTCCACCGGATGGACGCACGAACGCAACGTCGAGAAGCTGCTCGGCTACATGGTCGCCCGCGGCGAGGTCGCGGTCGCCGGCCGGCAGGGCCGCGAGCGTCTGTGGGACCTCGCGGCGCGGATCTATCCGGACGACCCGGCGGTGCCGGCCGAGGACGCCGCGCGGATCCGCGACGAACGCCGGCTCCGGGCGCTCGGCATCGCGCGATCCCGCGCGCCGCAGGCGCCGGTCGAGTCCTGGGACGTCGGCGAGGCCGGCGAGCCGGCGGTGGTCGAGGGCGTGAAGGGCACCTGGCGTGTGGATCCCTCGCTGCTCGGCGGAACCTTCCGCGGCCGGACCGCGGTGCTCTCCCCGTTCGACCGGCTCGTGCACGACCGCAAGCGCGCGTTGGAGCTGTTCGGGTTCGACTACCAGCTGGAGATGTACAAGTCCGCGGCGAAGCGGCGATGGGGCTACTACGCGCTGCCGGTGCTGCACCGCGACCGCTTGATCGGGAAGGTCGACGCCACCGCCGATCGAGACGCCGGGGTGCTCCGCGTGGCGGCGATCCATGAGGACGAGCCGTTCTCGGGAGCCCAGGCCTCGGCGGTCCGCCGCGAACTCAGGGCCCTGGCGCGCTGGCTCGAACTCGACCTCACGCTTCCACGCTGAGCGGCCCTGGCGTGTCGGCCAGAAGACCCGGGTTCTCCGAGCCATCCCGCCCTGCCCACGCACGGGACGGCTCCTACGCTTGGATCGGGAGGCCGAGATGGAACGGTGGATGCGGTTCGACAAGTGCCCCGGATGCGGCTTCGACATCGGGACCGGCGAGGGACAGCGATCGTGTCATTGGGTGGACTGCCCCTACATGCCGGAGGAGCTGAACGTCTACTGCGACCGGTGTCGGTTCAACTTCTACACGGGCGAGGGCAACCCGCCGTGCGATGACCCGTACACGTGCGAGGAGGCTCCGGTCCCGCTGGCCCACGTCGAGAACTACCGCAGGTGGGCGGCCGCGAGAGGCATCGCCGGCTGAGCCGGCCGCGGGTTCCCGCGCCATCCGCGGATCACGCGCACGGCCCAGACGATCACGACCACGCTCGTCAGGACGGCGACCCCGCCGGCCGCGGCGTCCGTCGCGGACCCGAGGTTCAGTGCGGTGTGCCACAGCGCGACGATCAGGATCGAGCCCGAGCCCTCCGCGAGCCACGTCAGCACAATCGACCCCGCCGCCAGCGAGAGCAGGAAGGCCGGCAGCATGAACGGCTCGAACCCCCGCATGCCCGTATCGAGCCAGAGCGTCGGCAGATGCCAGAGCGCCCACGGGATCGCCAGCAGCAGGCTCGCCGCGAGCGGGCCGTGCCGCTCGCGCAGATGCGGCACCGCGAACCCTCTCCATCCGGTCTCCTCGCCGTAGCCGTTCACGAGGAGCAGGATCACCAGCGTGCCGATCCCCCCGAGGGCCGGCGCTCCGGGCAGGTGCGCGATCCGGCTCCAGTTCGGTCCGTCGATCGGGAGCAGCCACCACACAAGGTAGGCGACGGTCGCCGGGATCAGCGGGATCGCCGCGAGCCCGTACCAGCGCGCCGGCACGCGCCATCGTGTCATCCGCCGCCAGAGGTCGCCGGCGGTGCCCGTCAGCCCGCTCGTGGCGAGCGCGCCGACCATCGGTCCGAGCAAGCCGGGGAAGTGCGACACGTGCCCTCCGGCGATCGCGTCGGCGATCCAGAACGACCACGACCACGTGTAGGTGACCGCGAGGAAGACGCCGAGCGGATGCCGACGTGCGAACCCACGCATCGCGATCGCCTCCTCCGCGTCTCCTGGACCGACCGTACGGGACGAGGAACCCCGCCCGACGGGTCGGAGGACTCCCGATGGATGAGCCGGATGGCAGGGCGACGATCAGCGCAGGGACGTGACCACGTCGTCGACGCTCTCGGTGCGGCGCTCCCCCGTCGCGCGTTCCACAGCCTCGACGCCGCCGGCCTCGAGCGAGCGGGGGCTCACGACGAGGATGCGGGGCATCCCGAGCAGCTCCGCGTCGGCGAACTTCACCCCCGGCGACTCCTCGCGGTCGTCCCACAGGAGCTCGTGACCCGCGGCCAGCGCCGCGTCGTGGACCCGCTCCGCCGTCTCGCGGACCCGCGGATCCTTCGCGGCGCCGAGCTCCACCAGGTGCGCCGCGTAGGGCGCGACCTGCGGCGGCCACACGATCCCCTTCTCGTCGGCGAACGCCTCCACGATGCACGCGACCGCCCGGCCGACGCCGATCCCGTAGCTCCCCATCACGATGGGATGCAGCTCGCCGTCCTCCCCGAGGTAGCGCGCCCCGAGGGCCTCCGTGTACCGGGTGCCGAGCTTGAAGATGTTCCCGACCTCGATCCCGTTGCGGAGCACGACCGGCTCGCCGCAGCTGGGGCAGGCGTCCCCCTCGCGGGCGTTCGTCAGATCGGCGACCACGTCGGGCGTGTAGTCGCGGGGGACGTTCACGTTCCGCAGGTGGACGCCCTCGCGGTTCGCGCCGGCCACCAGGTTCGACGCGCGCGCGGTGAGCTCGTCCACGACCACCAGGGTGTCGTGCGCGCCCACCGGCGAGCCGTAGCCCGGCTCCATCCCCGCCGCCCGGATCTCCTCCTCCAGCGCGGGACGCAGGGCCGCCGCGCCCACGGCGTTCGCGAGCTTCGTCTCGTTCACGTCCAGGTCACCGCGGATGATCGCCGTGATCAGGCGCTCCCGGTCGTCGACGAAGAACGCCGCCTTGGCGGTCCGCATCTCGTCGATGCCCAGGAACGCGGCGAGCGTCGCGATCGTGGTGGTGCCCGGCGTGGCGACCTCCTCGAGCGGCAGCGCCGCTTCGGCCTCGAGCTCGGGCACGAGCGTCCTCGCGACCTGGCGGTTCGCGGCGAACCCGCATGCGTCGCACAGCACCAGCGCGTCTTCGCCGTGGGGGTTCAACACCATGAACTCGTGCGCCTGCGAGCCGCCCATCATGCCGACGTCGGAGGCCACGGCGATCGCGTCCAGGCCGAGCCGCTCGAAGATCCGCGTGTACGCGTCGTGGTGCTTGTCGTAGCTGACGTCCAGGCCGGCCTCGTCGAGGTCGCAGGAGTACGAGTCCTTCATCACGAACTCCCGCACGCGGATCAGGCCGCCGCGCGCCCGCGGCTCGTCGCGGAACTTCGTCTGGAAGTGGTAGAGGATCAGCGGCAGCTGCCGGTAGGAGTGGACGACGTCGCGCAGCAGGTCGGCCACGACCTCCTCATGCGTCATCGCGAGCACCATGTCGCGGTCGGCCCGGTCCGTGAAGCGGGCCATCTCCGGCCCGATCGAGCCCCACCGGCCGGTCTCCTTCCACAGCTCGGCGGGATGGACGACCGGCATCTCCATCTCCTGGCCGCCGATCCGGTCCATCTCCTCCCGGATCACCTGCTCGACGCGCCGGGAGACCCGGAACCCCAACGGCAGCAGCGAGTAGATCCCCGAGCCGAGCTGCCGGACGTAGCCGGCCCGGACCAGGAGCCGGTGGCTGACCATCTCCGTGTCCGCCGGATCGTCGCGGAGCGTCGTGAAGAACAGATGGGACAGGCGCACGCGCGAAGGATAGCGAGCCGCCGCCGCTAGGCTCTGCTGGACCCGGCAGGAGGCTCGATGTCCCAGGCGTTCGGTCAGATGCTGCCGTTCGCGATCGTGATCGGGCTGAGCCCGATCCCGCTCGTGGCGGTGATCGCGATGCTCTTCTCGCAGCGCGCGATCCCGAACGGCGTCGCGTTCCTGTTCGGGTGGATCGTGGGGGTCGCCGGCGGCCTGACGCTGCTCACCGCGCTGGGATCGACGCGGGACCTCGGCTCGAGCGGCAGCCCATCGACCGCCGCGACCGTTCTCCGGTTCGCGGTCGCCGCGCTGCTGCTGGGCGCCGCCGCCAGGGCGTGGCGGAAGCGGCCGAAGCCGGGCGAGGACGCACCGATGCCGCCCTGGATGGAGCGGATCGACGGGATCGACCCCGGTGGCGCGTTCGTCCTGGCCGTCGTCCTGGGCGGGGTGAACCCGAAGAACCTGCTGATGAACGTGGCGGCCGCCGCGGTCCTGGCCTCGGCCTCGCTGCCGACCCACGACGCCGCGGTCGCGATCGCGCTCTACACGGCCGTCGCGTCGAGCACGGTCGCGCTCGCCGTCGTGTACCGGGTGACCCGCGGCGACCGCGCGGCGGCGACCCTGGAACGGATGCGCGGCTGGCTCGCGGCGAACAACGCCACGGTGATGTTCGTGCTGTTCCTGATCCTCGGCGTGAAGGTCGCCGGCGACGCGATCAGCGGGCTGGGTTGACATATATCCATATCGGTATATATGGTTCGCCGCATGGCACGGGCGGCGACCACGGCGGACGCGTTCAACGCGGTGGCGGAGCCGCGCCGGCGGCAGATCCTCGAGGTCCTTGCCGGCGGCGAACGGCCCGTCGGCGACCTGGTCACCACCCTGAAGCTCGCACAGCCCCTCGTCTCCAAGCATCTCCGGGTCCTGCGTGAGGTCGGCCTGGTGGACGTCCGCGACGAGGGGCGCCAGCGGATCTACCGGCTGAACGGCCGGCGCTTGAAGCCGATCCACGACTGGGTGAAGCCCTTCGAGCGCGCGTGGGAGGAACGGTTCGAACGGATGGACGCCGTGTTGGAGGAACTCAAGGCGGAGGAAGGAGATGGTTCGGATGGCGGGTAAGGGAACGGCACACGTCACGCTGCCGACGGACACGCAGATCCTGATCACGCGGGGGTTCGACGCTCCTCCGCGCCTGGTCTACCGGGCGTACACCACGCCCGAGCTGATCGAGCGCTGGTGGAGCGGCGAGCGAGGCGAGGTCACGAAGGCCGAGGTCGACCTGCGCGTCGGAGGCACGTGGCGCTACGTGATGGTCGCGAACGCGGGCTTCGAGGTCGCGTTCCACGGCGAGTTCCGCGAGATCGTTCCGGACGAGCGCCTCGTGAACACCGAGGTCTTCGAGGGGGTGCCCGACCCCGGCGAGGACGCACCGGTGGTGACGACGACGTTCGCCGTCGCCGGACGTGGCACGCTCCTCACGCAACTGACCGAGTGCGGCACCCGCGAGGTCCGGGACATGATCATCGACTCCGGCATGGAAGCTGGCATGCAGGAGGCGATGGACAGGCTCGAGGAGGTCGCGATCTCGCTCGCGTGAGATCACGTCGCATGGCCGAACGACGGAACGACCTCCGCGGGCACGTCGCGCTCGTCACGGGAGCGAACCATGGGATCGGCGCCGCGATCGCCGCCGAGCTGGCGGCATCCGGCGCCGGCGTCCTGCTCTCCTACCTCCGCCTCGACGAGCCTCCACTCGGCGACACGCCGGACGCGTACCGGAGCGCACGAGCCGCCGGCGCCGACGGCGTCGTCGCCGCGATCGAGGCGGCGGGCGGGCGGGCCGCGGCCGTCGAGGCCGACCTGGCCGACGACGGTGCGCCGGGCCTGCTGTTCGACGCCGCCGAAAACCGCCTGGGCGGATCGGTCGACATCCTCGTGAACAACGCGAGCGGCTGGGTCTCGGACACGTTCACGGATGCGTCGGGCGATCGTCTGGATCGTCCGCTGCGTGCGCTCTCCGCCGCGACGTTCGACCGCGTGTTCGCGGTGGACGCGCGTGCGAGCGCGCTGCTGATCGCCGAGTTCGCTCGCCGGCACCGCGCCCGGGGCGGGACGTGGGGCCGGATCGTCGGGCTCTCCTCCGGCGGCCCGAACGGCTTCCCGGAGGAGGTCTCCTACGGCGCGGCGAAGGCGGCGCTCGAGAACCTGACGATGTCGGCCGCCTTCGAGCTCGCGGACCTGGGGATCACGGCCAACATCGTGCATCCGCCGGTCACCGACACCGGTTGGGTGACGCCGGCGGTGCAGGCCGCCGTCGCCGAGGCGGACGACCTGTTCCACGTCGCCGCGCCGGCGGATGTCGCGCGGATCGTCGGGTTCCTGTGCTCGGACGCCGCAACGCTGATCACCGCGAACGTGATCGTTCTGCGCTGAGGGTGGCGTGCGCTCCTCCGGGCTCGAGCGACCGCCCGAACCTGCCGATACTCCTTGGATGCGGAGAACGGCATCCTGCCTGGTCCTGGCCCTCCTGGCCGGCTTCGCCGCGGCCGTTCCGGCCTCCGCGGCGATCTCCGCGGTCGTGGACGTCCCGGCCGCCGCCGCGTACTCCCCGTACGTCGGTCCGGCCACCGTGACGTTCACCTTCGGGTCGGATGCCAGCGACGTGTTCCGGGTCCGGATCCGCCAACCCGGCCATCCCACCCCCATCAAGGAGAAGGACGTCCTCGTCGATCCGGCGACCCAGACCTCTCCGCACGCGATCGCGTTCTCCTGGCCGGCGATCTCGGTCACGAAGCCGACGAACTACGTGGTGGACGTCCGCCGTCAGTCCGGCGGACCGGTGATCACGAGCACCACGGTCACCGTCTTGCCACCGCTCGTGTCCGCCGTCTCGGTCGCCCCGTCTCCGTTCTATCCGTTCGTCCAGGACGGGTACCGGGACCGCACCACGGTGAGCTTCGCGCTCGCGAGCGACACCACCGACACCACGCTGCACCTCTACGCCGGCAACGCGTACGGTCGATGCTGCGGCACGGAGATCCGGACCGAGGACCTCGGCACGCTCGCGGCGGGGACGTACCACTGGATCTGGGACGGCACCGAGGGCGACACGTCGGCGGCCCCGAAGGGGGCCTACTTCGTGCGGGTGGCGGCCACCGACACGGGTGCCGTCTCGATGGTGGCCCCGGCGAAGGAGGTGGACGTCGCGCGAGGTCTGATCCGCAGGACGGCCACGAAGCAGAAAGCGGGGAGCGCGTACATCGCCGCGAAGGGTCAGCCGACGGCGAGCGGCGGGTACTGCCAGGTGATGCGGACGGGCACGACGCACCAGGCGTACGTCCTGTGTTCGAACGCGCAGGTCTCGGTCACCTACGGCTGGGGCCTCGGGCGCAACGAGCGGCTCGAGAAGGTGTCGTTCGTCACGGCGAACGACGGGTACTACCGGTGCTACCGGAAGTTCGGGCACACCCCGACCCGGTCCTTCGTGCTCGTGCACGCGCCCCCGACCTCGGGCTGCTACATCGTCTCGGCCAAGGTCACGTACAGCTACCCGTACCACGCCTGAGCGCCGGCGCGACGCGCCGGCGATCTACCCCGCCTCGAGCGCGCGCCTGACGTGCGCGAGGTTCGAGGCCCAGATGTCCGCCGGGGTCGGCGGGAGCATGTCGTCCCAGATCTCCGCGAAGCTGCTGGCGAGCTGCAGCATGCGCGACGGTCGGGCCAGGAACCACCAGTGGAGGTGTTCTGAGCCCTCCCCCCAACGACAGACGTGCACACGCTCCACCCCCTCGATCGAGGACACGGCACGATCGATGCGCGCGACGACCGGGCCGAACGTCCGCGCGAGATCGTCGGGAAGCTCGCCGGGCTCGCCGACGTGCATCCGCGGCTCCAGGAACAGGATCATCGGAAGGCCCGCCGGCTCGCGCGTCGGACGGACCCGCCAGTCCGCGTCGGTCCACAGGAACGCGTCGTCCGGCAGGTCGCACGCGCCGCACCCGACGCCTCCCGCCCCTTCGCGGCTGACGTCGGTGGGCGCGGGCGGCTCGAGCGTCCGCGGCTCCACCGAGCCGTCGAAGGGCCAGGTGTCCCAGTCCTCCAGATCGGGCCGGCGGATCGAACCGGCCACCCGCGCGTAGAAGGCTTCGGGGGTCTCGCCCATGCGAGGGAGCTTAGCCGCGGGTGCGCGCCGGACCGAACGGCCCTAGGCTCAGCCGTCGTGGAGTGGCCGGACCGGTTCTACGCGTGGAAGTCGGGCGACGGCTGTCCCGCCTGCACGGGCGGACGTCCGGAGGAGACCGACGACGGCGTCCGCTTCTTCGCCGGCGAGGTCCTGGACGCGTACCTGCGGCGGACCGACATCCAGCGCGGACTGAGCGTCGCGATCTGGCGCGGACGGCACGTGGTCGAACCCACCGAGCTCACCGACGAGGAAACGGTGGCGTACTGGCGCGAGCTCCGGCTGGTCGGCTCCGCGATCGAGCGGACGATGGAGCCGGTGAAGATGAACTACGACCTGCTCGGCAACACCGTTCCGCACCTGCACACGCACATCGTGCCGCGCTACCGGGACGACCCGAGACCCGGATGGCCCTTCCCGTTCCCCGATCCCGAGCCGCCGGCGATGCCGGCCGACCGGCTCCAGCACGACGTCGCGGCGCTGCGGGCGTGCCTCGCGGACCTCACCTCACCGGAGGGATAGGACCGTGGATCGGATCCGGTGGCTCGCCGATCGCCGGGCCGAGGTCGAGCGCGAGTACACGGCCGAGGGTCCCACCTACGACGCGTACGACCCCGCGACGCCGACCCATCGCCGGTTCGTCGCCCAGCTGATCGCGGGCGTGCCGGCCGGAGGGTCGGTCCTGGATGCGGCCTGCGGCACGGCGCCGTACGCGGGCCTCGTGCTCGATGCGGGTCTGCGCTACGTCGGCGCGGATCAGTCGGCGGGCATGCTCGATGCGGCCAGGGCCAAGTGGCCCGGTGCCCTGTTCGAGCACGTGGGCCTGCAGGAGCTCGCCTTCGAGGACGCGTTCGAGGCCGTCCTGTGCACCGACGCGATGGAGAACGTCCCTCCCGAAGGGTGGCCGCCGGTCCTCTCGGCGTTCGCGCGTGCGCTCCGGGCGGAGGGGCACCTCTATCTGACGATCGAAGAGATCGACCCGGCCGAGATCGAGGCGGCGTACGCCGCCCTGCGCGGCGATGGATCCCCTGCCGTCCCCGGCGAGGTGATCGAGGGGGATACGGCGGGCTATCACTTCTACCCCGGCCGCGATCGCGTCGATCGGTGGTTGGCGGAGGCGGGCTTCCGACCCGTCGAGGACGCCGACGAACGGCTCGACGGGTACGGCTACCGCCACCTCCTCCTCCGGAAGGGGTAGGGCGCTTCGCGAAGCGCCAACACCTTCCGTTCATCGGACTTCGCAGGGACCCGGGCCGGGAGCACCGTCCTCGGCGGATCACCCCACGAGGTACGTCTCGTACACGACGCCCGATCGCGACCGTGCGCCGACCCCGACGAAGACGCCGCGGTTCATCCAGTCCAGGTCGGGGGCCGAGGTTTCGATCGCGGTCGTCGTGCGGAACGTGTACCGGCCCGGATCCACGTCCTCACCCCGACCCAGGCGCGCGAGGACCTCCGGGCTGCCATGCCGGGTCCCCCACGACCGGACGTTCAACACCCGTCCGTCATCGGTGCGCAGCGCGTAGCGGATGTCGGCGATCGCGGTTCCGTCGGGCCGCACGATCTGCCAGTCGGCGCTCGCCCCGGGGATCACGGCGCCGCTGAGCTCCGGCCCGGTGAACGTCCCGCCGGTCCAACGCACGACCCGGCGTCGCCCACCCACCACGTCACCGACCTCGATCGGTTCGTCGAGCGTCGCCTCGAGCCGGTAGACGAACGTGAGCTGCGGCGCCGGGAGCTCGGGCACCCCTCAGGCCTCGTCGGGATGATGCGGATCGTCGTGGTCGGTGGCCCCCGGCGCGTCGTCGCGGACGGTGAGCGCGGCCTCCTCGGGCGAGGCGTAGTCGTCCTCCTCGAGCGACCCCTCGGCGACGAGCTCGGCCTCCACGTCGATCGCGCCGTCGTCCTCGACGCCGACGACCTCGTCCACGGAGGACCGTTCGGGCTGCTCCCGGGCGAGCGCCTCGTCCAGGCTCAGACCCTCTTCGGCCTCCTCGGCCGTGGTCCCCGGCCGGTCCGACGCGAACGGGCGATCTGCCCGCATGATCTCGGCCTCGAGCTCCTCGCCGCCGTCCTCAGCCCACGGATCTTCGGTCTCCATCGCTCCCCTTCTCAGCCGAACGTGAACGCGAACGCCTCCGCGCCCGGATCCTCGAAGCGGATCGAGAACCCGCGATCGCGGACGGGTCCAGTCTGCCGCACCAGCTGGTACATGCGCTGCTCGACCAGGGAACCGGCGCCGTCCGGACCGACGTCGGTCCCGGCCGCGCCCACCGGCGGCTCCCCATCGATCGTGACGCGGAACGGGATCTTCGTCCCCCGCTCGCGCGGCCCCATCACCAGGTGGACGTCGCGCGCGTGGAAGGCGAAGTCGATCCGCCCGTTCGGCTCGTCCAGGGAGACCCGGTCCGGATGCGCGGTCCACGTTCCCGCGAGCGACCAGTGGTTCTGCCGGAGGCGCTCGGCGCCCTCGTACGCGTGGCTCCGTCCCGGCACGATGCCGCCGGGCGAGCCGAACCCTTCGGTCCGCCCGGAACCCAGGTAGGTCTCCGCCGATCCCAGGTCGTCCCAGTCGGCCGCGACCTCCGGTCCCGTCGGCTCAACCGCGGCCCGCTCCTCGCCCACGTCGGCGCCAGCCTCGGCGAGCAGCTCACGCATCACCTGCTCGGACCGCTGTTCGTCGCCCTCGCCGAAGTGGTGGTGCCGGATCCGGCCCTCGGCATCGATGACGTACAGCGCCGGCCAGTAGTGGTTCGCGAACGCGTCCCAGACCGCGTAGTCGTTGTCCAGGGCGATCGGGTACTCGACGCGCATCGAGGCGAGCGCCTCGCGGACGTTGTCGACGTCGTGCTCGAACGCGAACTCCGGCGTGTGCACCCCGATCAGCACCAGGCCGTCGTCGGCGTACCGTTCCCACCATCCGCGCACGAACGCCAGCGTCCGCAGCCAGTTGATGCAGGTGTAGGTGCAGAAGTCGGCCACCACGACCTTCCCGCGGAGCGACGCCGGATCGAGGGGCGGCGAGTTCAGCCATCCGGTGGCGCCGGCGAGCGACGGGATCGTGCCTTCGACGGGAAGGCTCATCGCGCCGCCACGTCGACGATCGCCTGCGCGAAGGCCCCCGGGGCCTCCTGCGGCAGATCGTGCCCGATGCCGCCGGTGATCGTCCGATGCTCGTAGGGTCCGGTGAACTTCCCCGCGTACGCGGCCGGCTCCGGATGGGGCGCGCCGTTCGCGTCGCCCTCCATCGTGATCGTCGGCACGGCGATCGCCGGACCGGTCGCGAGCGTCGCCTCGAGGCCGTCGAAGCGCCGCTCGCCGTCGGCGAGCCCGATCCGCCACCGGTAGTTGTGGATCACGATGTCGACGTGGTCCGGGTTGTCGAACGAGGCGGCGGTGCGCGCGAACGTGGCGTCGTCGAAGTTCCACGACGGCGACGCGAGCCGCCAGATCAGCTTCGCGAACGCGTCGCGGTTCCGCTCGTAGCCGGCGCGGCCCCGTTCGGTCGCGAAGTAGAACTGGTACCACCAGTCGTGCTCCGCCTCCGGCGGCAGGGGCGCCGCGTTCGCCGCCTGGCTCCCGATCAGGTAGCCGCTGACCGAGACCATCCCCCGGCACCGGTCGGGCCAGAGCGCAGCGACGACGTTCGCGGTGCGCGCGCCCCAATCGAACCCGCCGAGGATCGCCGAGCCGACCCCGAGGGCGTCCAGCAGCGCGATCGCGTCCATCCCGAGCGCCGACTGCTGCCCGTTGCGCGGCGTCTCGTCGGAGCGGAACCGGGTGGTCCCGTAGCCGCGGAGGTGCGGAACGATCACGCGATGGCCCGCCGCCGCCAGGATCGGCCCCACCTCGGCGTAGCTGTGGATGTCGTAGGGCCACCCGTGCAGCAACACGACCGCCGGACCGTCCGGCGGACCCTCGTCCGTATAGCCGACGTTGAGGTCACCGGCGTCGATCTGCAGCACCTCGCGATGCGTCATCGCAGCGAGCGGAACGTGAGGCGCATCTCCTCGGTGAGCGCCTGCGGCTGCTCCCAGGCGGCGAAGTGACCGCCCTTCGGCATCCGGCCGTAGTGGATCAGCTTGGGATAGGCCTGCTCGGCCCAGGCCTGCGGCGCCGTGTAGATCTCGTCAGGGAACGCGCTGACGCCGGTCGGCAGGTCCACGCCCTTCGGAGCGAAGAACGCGAGCTTGCTCTCCCAGTACAGCCGGGCCGACGAGATCGCCGTCCGCGTCAGCCAGTACAGGGTCGCGTTGTCCAGGATGTCGTCCTTCGTCAGGCCCTCGTCCGCACCGTCGAACACGCGCGCGATGAGCGAGAGGTTCGCGGCGTCGTGGTCGAGCATCCAGGCGGCGAGCCCGACCGGCGAGTCCTCGAGCGCGTACAGCGTCTGCGGGCGGTTGCCCATCTCCTGCGCGTAGCCCAGGCCGTGCTTGTAGAACGTGTCGAGCTGATCCCACGCGTACCGCTCGTCTTCGGCGAGGTCGCGGGGCGGCGGACCGCCCGACGCCAGCGCCTGCGCGATGTCGTCCGGGATCGTGGCCGGCATGTTCGTGTGGATCCCGAGCAGGCCCGTCGGTCGCAGCAGCGCCATCTGCTCGGTGACGGCGTTCCCCCAGTCGCCGCCCTGTGCGACGTAGCGGTCGTAGCCGAGCCGCTCCATCAGGACGACCCAGGCCTTCGCGATCCGGATCGGATCCCAGCCGGTCGTGGTCGGCGTGCCCGAGAATCCGTGGCCGGGGAGCGACGGGATCACGATGTCGAACGCGTCCTCGGCGCTGCCGCCGTGGGCCTCGGGGTCGGTGAGCGGCCCGACGATCTTCAGCTGTTCGATCACCGAGCCCGGCCATCCGTGCGTCACGATCACCGGTAACGCGCCGTCGTGGCGCGACCGCACGTGAAGGAAGTGGATGTCCACCCCGTCGATCGTCGTCGTGAACTGCGGGAGCGCGTTGAGCCTCGCCTCGGCGGCGCGCCAGTCGTGCTCCGTCGCCCAATGACGAGCGAGTGCCTGGATCGTCCGCAGCCGTACCCCTTGCGACTCGTCGTCGACCGTCTCCACATCGGGCCATCGCATCGCCTCGATGCGCCGACGCAGGTCGTCCAGCTCGGCCTGCGGCACGTCGACCGTGAACGGGCGGATCCCGTCGGTCATGACCTCCCCCTTCCCACCAAGGTCGCCTCCGACCCTACGACGGAGACCTCGGTCGCAACGACCCCCGCCGGGGGCCGCGGGTGAACTTCCGGTGAACCCCCGAGCGAGGTGGCTCAGAGGGCGCGGCGGTAGGTCCGGACCCCCAGCGGCACGAAGATCAGCAGGACCGCCGCGCACCAGATCAGCGCCTGGATCACGTAGTGGGCCGTCGGCCCGCCGTTCACGAGTGCCCGCGCGGCCAGCACCACGGCCGAGACCGGCTGGTTGTTCGCCCAGGGTTGGAGCCACCCGGGCATCTGGTTCGCGGGGACGAACGCGATCGACGCGAACACGAGCGGCGCCAGCACCGGGAACGCGGCTGCCTGCGCCGTCTCGGGATCCTTCACGGCCAGCCCGAGCGTCGCGAAGATCCACGACAGCGCGAAGCCGAACAACGCGACCAGCGCCATCGCCGCGATCAGCGCGATCACGTTCGTTCCGACCCGGAACCCGACGATCATGCCGACCGCCAGCATCAGGATCACGACGAAGACGTTGCGGATCAGGTCCGCCCCGGTGCGGCCGACCAGGACCGCGGAGCGCGTCACGGGCAGTGACGCGAACCGCTCGAGCATCCCGCTCTTCAGATCGGTGGCCAGGCCGATCGCGGCCGCGATCGCGCCGAACACCACCGTCTGGACCCAGATCCCCGGCATCAGGAAGTTCACGTACTCGACGCCGGGAGGAAGGGACTTCTGGACGACGCCGCCGAACACGTAGCGGAACATCAGCACGAAGATGATCGGCTGGATCGTCGAGAAGACCAGCAGCTGCGGAACCCGCTTGTAGGCGATCAGGTTCCGCCCCATCATCGCCGTGCCGTCGTGGAACTCCTTGGAGAGCCCGCTCCGGCGGATCGTGGGCAGCCGAGCTGCAGCGACCTCCACCGTCATCGTCCATCCCCTCCCTTGGCCCGTTCCTGGGCCCCTTCGGCTGCCGTGGCGTCCTCCGCCACGTGACCGGTGAGCGACAGGAACACGTCATCCAGCGACGGCTCGCGCAGCGACACGGTCGCCGGCAGCACCCCTTCCTCGTCGAGGCGCCGGATCACCTGGGCCAGCAGGTGCGAGCCGTCCGGCGACGGCAGCCGCAGGAGCAGCCCGTCACGCTCGACCTTGGCGCCGGCGATCGGTTCGACGAGCGAGATCGCACGCGCGATGTCGTCTTCCCCGGCCATCGTCATCTCGATCACGGTTCCGCCGAGGCGGTCCTTCAGCTGCCTCGCGGTCCCCTCCGCGATGATCGCGCCGCGGTCGACCACCACGAGCCGGTGGGCGAGCTGATCGGCCTCCTCCAGGTACTGGGTCGTCAGGATCACGGTCGTGCCCTCGTCCACCAAGGTGCGGATCGCCCGCCAGAGCTCGTGCCGGCTCTGGAGGTCGAGCCCGGTCGTCGGCTCGTCGAGGAACAGGACCGGCGGCTTCTGGACGAGCGAGGCCGCGACGTCGAGCCGGCGGCGCATCCCGCCCGAGTACGTGCGGACCGGTCGGTCGGCGGCGTCCATCAGATCGAACTGCTGCAGGAGCTCGGCGGCCCGGGGACCGATCGCGGACGGCTCGACCTGGGCGAGCTTCCCCATCAGCGCGAGGTTCTCCCGGCCGGTCAGGTTCGGATCGACGGCCGCGTACTGGCCCGCGAGCCCGATCAGCATCCGGACCGACTCCGCGTCGTGGACCACGTCGTGCCCCAGCACCTCCGCGTGTCCCGCGTCGGGCTTCAGCACCGTCGCGAGGATCCGAACCGCGGTGGTCTTCCCGGCGCCGTTCGGACCCAGGAGCCCGAAGATCGTGCCTTGCGCGATCCCGAAGTCGATCCCGTCGAGGGCGTGCACGTCGCCGAACCGCTTCGAGAGCCCTTCCACCTTCACGGCGGCGTCCATCACCGCATCGTCCCACCCGCCCTCGGGCATGACACGTACGGGATCCGTTCGGACGAGGGCCGGGCCGGCACGCCGGCCCGGCCCCCCTTCCTCACCGCCCGACCGGAAGGGCCGCCCGGTCGACGACCGGGCCGATCACCTCTCGGAGCGTGGGTTCTCCGATCTCCTCCAGCTCATAGCTGACACGGACGGCCGGCGCCGCGATCGAGATCACGTGCCGGAGGTCCATCGGCGTTCCGATCACGACCACGTCACACGGCGTCGCCGCGATCGCCTGCTCGAGCTCGCGGAGCTGCGCCGGCGAATAGCCCTCCGCCGGCAACACCGGACCGACGTCGTAGCGCCGGAACACCTCGGCGATCGTGCCGCCGACGTACGGTCGGGGGTCGACGATCTCGGCGGCTCCGGCCCGCGTGGCCGCGACCGTGCCCGCGCCGAACTTCATCCCTCCGTGCGTCAGCGTCGGCCCGTCCTCCACGACGAGGACCCGGGCGCCGGCGACGAGGTCCGGCAGGTCCAGCGTCAGCGCGCTGTTCGCACGGATGATCGGTGCCGACGGGTTCAGGTCCCGTACCGACCGGATCACGTCGCCGATCTGCGCCGCGTCGGCCGCATCCATCTTGTTGACCACGATCGCGTCGGCCATCCGGACGTTCGCTTCGCCTGGGTGGTACCGGCGCTCGTGGCCGGCACGGAGCGGGTCGACGACCGTGATGTGGACGTCCGGGCGGTAGAACGGCAGGTCGTTGTTCCCCCCATCCCAGAGCAGCACGTCGCACTCCGCCTGCGCCCGCTCGAGGATCGCCGCGTAGTCGACGCCCGCGTAGACGGTCGTTCCCGCGCGGATATGCGCCTCGTACTCCTCACGCTCCTCGACGGTGACCCCGGCCGCGTCCAGGTCGGCCAGGTCGCCGAACCGCTGGACCCGCTGGGCGGCCAGATCGCCGTACGGCATCGGGTGCCGCACCGCCACGGTCCGGAGCCCTTCCCGCTTGAGCAGGTCGGCGACGTACCGCGTCGTCTGGCTCTTCCCGCAGCCCGTGCGGACGGCGCAGACGGCCACCACGGGGACCCGCGCCTGGAGCATCGTCGCCTCGGGGCCGAGCAGCGTGAAGTTCGCGCCCGCCGCGAGCACGCGGCTCGCGACGTGCATCACGTCCTCGTAGGACACGTCGGAGTACGCGAAAACCACATCCGTTGCCTTCCGGTCTCGGATGAGCTCCTCGAGCTGGCCCTCGGGGTGGATCTCGATCCCACCGGGGTGGTTCGGCCCCGCCAGCGACGACGGATACATCCGGTCGTCGATGAAGGGGATCTGGGTCGCGGTGAAGGCCACGACCTCCACGCTCGGATCGTCCCGGTAGACGACGTTGAAGTCGTGGAAGTCGCGCCCGGCGGCTCCCATGATGATCACTCGCCTGTCCATCGTCCTCGCCTCCTCGGAACTCGGGAACCCACGACCCGAACGTAGGACCGCGCGCGCCGCGCCGGGCAGGTCGGATGGCCCGGAGGCAGCGGGACGACCCACCCAAGGGCCGAAGGCGGCGGCGACCTAGCCTCGAGGTAGAGGGAGGGGAGCGCCCTTCCCCGGCGGAAGGAGGGAACGATGGCACTGCGCATCGATGACCCCGCCACCGCGACGACCCGCCCGGAGCTCAAACGAGAGATGGGCCTCTGGACGGCCACCGCCATGGTGGTCGGGAACATGATCGGGTCGGGGGTGTTCCTCTTGCCGGCGGCGCTGGCCGCCGTCGCGATCGTGTACGGCTCGAGCATCTTGCTCGCCTGGGTGGTCACCGGCGTCGGCGCGATGCTCCTCGCCGGGGTGTTCGCGACGATGGGCGGGAGGTACCCGAAGATGGGTGGGCCGTACGCCTACGCGCGGCGGGCCTTCGGCGACTTCGTCGGTTTCCAGACGGCGTGGGGCTACTGGATCGCCGCCTGGGTCGGCAACGCCGCGATCGCCATCGCCTTCGTGGGCTACACCACGGTCCTGTGGCCGGGACTCGCTCAGAGCAGCCTCGCGATGGCCGGCCTGGCCGTCGCGGCGATCTGGCTGCTGACCGTCGTGAACGCCTTCGGCGTCCGTGAGGGTGGCTGGGTCCAGGTCGCGACGACGATCCTGAAGTTCGTTCCGCTCGCGCTGATCGGCGTGATCGGCCTGTTCTACCTGCGGGCCGACCACTTCACGCCGTTCCTGGTGGCCGGCGGTTCCACCGCCCGGCACGGGCTCACGCTCTTGCAGGGCATCACCGCCGCGATCGGGCTGACGCTGTGGGCGTTCATCGGCCTCGAGTCGGCGACCGTGCCGGCCGAGGAGGTCAAGGATCCGAAGCGGACGATCCCCCGCGCCACGTACATCGGCACGGCGGTGACGACGTTGATCTACATCGTCGCGACCGTGGCCGTGATGGGGATCATCCCGCTCGCGACCCTGTCCGGATCTAACGCGCCGTTCGCGGACGCGGCGACCTCGATCTTCGGGGGAACGTGGGGCAAGTGGGTCGCCCTCGTCGGGATGATCTCGGCGTTCGGCGCCCTGAACGGCTGGACCCTCCTGACGGCGCGGATCTCCCTCGCCGCCTCGGAGGACGGGCTCTTCCCGAAGGTCTTCGGGAAGGTGAACGGCACCCGCCGGACCCCGATCGCCGGCCTGGTGATCGCGGCCGTGCTGGTGACCGGGCTCGTGTTCATGAACTACACGAAGTCCCTGGTCGATCAGTTCACGTTCATGCTGCTGCTCGCGACGTTGACGACCGTCGTGCCGTACGCGTTCGCGGCCGCGGCGGAGATCGTCCTGATGATCAGGGAGCCCGCGAAGTTCGCGGGCCGCAAGATGCTTCGCGACGCGATCGTCGCGATGTTCGGGTTCGGGTACGCGGTGTGGGCGATGTACGCGACCGGATCCGAGGCGATCGCGAAGGGCTACATCCTGCTGATGCTCGGGATCCCGATCTTCCTGTACCTGCGTTGGCGCACCCAACGCGACCGGATCCCGATCCGAACGGAGCTCATCGAGGTTCCGGAGGTGCCGGTGGCGGAGGCGCCGCCTGCGCTCCGGGAGCCGGCCTCGGTCACCTGAGTTCCGCGCTGCTGCATCGGCGAGGGGAGGAGGCACCCGCCTCCTCCCCTCTGGTCACCGATCCCTCCCGGCCGGCTCCGGGCGAGCTCGCCGGACCATGACGCGATGCTCGCGGAGATGGCGGACGGTTCAGCCGCGGCCGGTGATCGTGGAGACGTCCGCCTCGTTCCCGACCGCGTCGGCGAGCGTCCACCACATGGGCGCGAAGTCGTCGCGCACGATGTGCCCACCCGCCGCGAGGGCCGCGGCCACGCGCTCCTCCGCCTGCTCGGGTGGCACCCACACGGCGATGTGGATCGCCCCGCCTCCGTCTCCGCGGAGCTCCTCCATCGCCTCGAACCAGAACGCCGGCCCGATCCCGCGCGGATCGATCAGGTCCTCATCCGGGCTGTCGGCGCGGGGCTCGTAGCCGAGCACCGCGCGCCAGAAGGGCATCACCTCGGACGGCACCGCCGCCCCGGGGACGATCAGGAGGTTCTGCACCGCGGACGGATCGGCCGGCAGACCCTGCGCACGCGCCAACGCCGAGATCCGCCGGGCGAGCTCGACGTCGCGGTCGGTCATGCCCCAGTAGTCATCGGTCCGCGTCAGGAGCCGCACGGTCACGCCGTCGGAGCGCACGTCGACGGCCGGGCGTTGCGCGTCGATCCCGTCCAACGCCCCGATCCCCCGCAGGAGCTCGGCGGCCGCGGCGATCGATCCGGTGCGGAAGAACGCGCAGGCGCCGTCGCTGAGGACCCGCCAGTCCTCGACGCCGCCGGAGCCCGCGAACGCGCTGGGGGAGATCTCCCGGGTCATCGTCGGACCGTAGCATCCGACGGTCCCGCCGACCCCGTGCGCCCTCGCCCACTACGATGCACCGATGACCGAGCTCGAGCAGATCCCGACGATGCGTCAACCGGTGACGACGACGTACCACGGCGTCGACGTGACCGAGGACTACCGCTGGCTGGAGGACGCGTCGTCCGAGGACACCCAGGCGTGGACGAAGGCGCAACACGAACGGACGATGTCGTACCTCACGGACCTGCCGTCCTACGACGCGATCCGCCGCCGGGCCGAGGAGATCCTCACCGCCCCCTCGACGTCGTACCGGGGGGTGGCGGCCGGCGGCGGCACGATCTTCGCCCTGAAGCGCCAGCCCCCGAAGCAGCAACCGTTCCTCGTCGCGCTCGGTGACCTCTCCGACGCCTCGAGCGAGCGCGCGATCGTCGATCCGAACGAGCTCGATCCGAGCGGCGCCACGACGATCGACTGGTTCGTCCCCTCGCCCGACGGCGCGCGGGTCGCCGTCTCGCTCTCGGAGCACGGGACCGAGGACGGGACGCTGCACGTCTTCGACGCCGAGACCGGCGAGCTCGAGGACGCCCCGATCCCTCGGATCACGCTGATGGGGGGGTCGATCGCCTGGCGCGGCGACTCGGGAGCGTTCTGGTACACGCGGTATCCGGCCCCCGACGAGCGTCCCGCCGAGGACCTCCGCTTCTACCAGGAGGTCTGGTTCCACCGGATCGATGCACCGCCCGCCGAGGACCGGCAGGACCTCGCCGGCGTCTTCACCGACGACCGGATCGTCGAGAACTTCCTGTCGTCTTCGACCGACGGCCGATGGGTGCTCGATCGCGCGCAGCGTGGCGACGGCGGCGAATGGGAGCTGTTCGTCCGTCCCCAGGACGGCGGCGAGTGGTGGCAGGTGGCGTCGATCGAAGATCGGATCGTCGACGCGGCGCTCGGCAGCGACGAGATCTTCCTGCTGTCGCGGAAGGACGCATCGAACGGACAGATCCTGCGGCTCCCGCTCGAGCCGGGCGCGACGGCGGGCGCGGCTTCGGTCGTGATCCCGGCGTCGGCGCTGGCGATCGAGAGCCTCGCCGTCACGGAGGCCACGCTGTGGGTCCTCGATATGGACGGGGGCACCTCCGGGATCCGCCGGTTCGCCCTCGACGGAGCGCCGCTGCCGCCGATCGAGGTCCCGCCGCTGTGCGCGATCGATGCGCTCGTCCGGATCGGCGACGCCAGCATCGCCTATCCGCTCCAGACCTACGTTGATCCTCCGGCATGGTGGGTCGCCGCCGACGGCGGCTCGCCCCCGTGGCGAACCGCGATCGGGACCACGACCGAGCTCGACCTCTCGGGGATCGAGGTGCGGCGCGTCTTCGCCACCTCGGACGACGGCACGCGGGTCCCGATCAGCGTGCTCGCGGCCGCCGGCACCCTCGAACGCGGCGCCGCGCCCACCCTGCTGACCGCGTACGGGGGCTACGGGATCTCGCTCAAGCCGTGGTTCCATCCGAACCTGCTGCTGTGGCTCGAACGCGGCCTCGTGGTCGCGATCGCGAACATCCGGGGTGGCGGCGAGTACGGGGACGCGTGGCATCAGGCGGGCCGCCTGCTGACGAAGCAGAACTGCTTCGACGACTTCGCGGCGTGCGCACGCTTCCTGGTCTCCGACGGGATCACGACCGCCGATCGCCTCGCGATCATGGGCGGGTCCAACGGCGGGCTCTTGATGGGAGCGGTCCTGACGCAGCATCCCGACATCGCCCGGGCGGTGGTCGCCCAGGTCCCGGTCCTCGACATGCTCCGCGTGGAGCTCCAGCCGAACGGCGTGTACAACGTCGCCGAGTTCGGAACCGTCGAGGACCCCGAGCAGTTCGCGGCGCTCTCCGCCTACTCGCCCTACCACCACGTGACCGACGGCGTCGCCTACCCCGCCGTGCTCCTGACCGCGGGCGAGTTCGATCCCCGCGTGGACGCCTCCCACGCGAAGAAGATGACGGCCCGCCTCCAGGCGGCCACCTCCTCCGACGATCCGGTCCTGCTCCGGATCGAGGCGGGCGGTCACGGGATGGGGCAGTCGCTCGAACAGGAGGTCGCGCTGGAGACCGACGTGCTGGCGTTCGTCTCGGCCGAGCTCGGCGTGGAGCGGGACGGCGACTGAGTTGGGCACCGCGAGCGCAGCCGAGGAGCAGCGCCTGCGCGACCTCGCGACGCTCCGTCGCGTCCGCGACCGGATCGATCGCGACTACGCGCAGCCGCTCGACGTGGAGGCGCTGGCCCGCGGCGCCCACATGTCCGCCGGGCACCTCAGCCGGCGGTTCCGCCAGGCGTACGGGGAGTCGCCGTACAGCTACCTGATGACGCGGCGGATCGAGCGGGCGATGGCGATGCTGCGCGGAGGCGATCGCACCGTCACCGAGGTGTGCTTCGCGGTGGGCTGCTCGTCGCTCGGCACGTTCAGCACCCGGTTCACCGAGCTCGTGGGCGTTCCGCCCAGCGTCTACCGCGAGCGGACCGCCGGCACGGCGGCCGGGATGCCGTCGTGCGTCGAGAAGCAGGTCACCAGACCGGTCAGGAATCGAGAAGCCCCCGTTCCGACCCGCGGCTAGCATGGCCGGCATGGACATCACGATCAACGCGAGCTTCCTGCCGCACGACGACCCGGAGGCGACGCTGGCGTTCTACCGCGACACGCTGGGCTTCGAGGTCCGCCTCGATGTCGAGTACAACGGGATGCACTGGATCACGGTCGGCCCCCCGGACCAACAGGACACGTCGATCGTGCTCTATCCGCCGGCCGCCACCCCCGGCGTCACCGAGGACGAGCGGCGCGCGATCGCCGAGATGATGGCGAAGGGGACCTTCGCCTCCCTGCTGCTCGCCACGAAGGACGTCGACGGGACGTTCGCGCAGCTGCAGGAGGGCGACGCCGAGGTCGTCCAGGAGCCCACCGACCAGCCCTACGGGGTGCGGGACTGCGCGTTCCGCGATCCCTCGGGCAACCTGATCCGGATCCAGGAGCGGAACGATGCCTGAGAGGAAGACCACCGCGAAGAAGACCGCCGCGAAGAAGACCGGCGCGAAGAAGACCGCCGCCAAGAAGCCGGCGGCGAAGAAGACGTCTGCCGCCCGCAACTCCTCGAAGGGCTTCACGCCCGAGGAGCGGGCCGCGATGAAGGAGCGGGCCGCCGAGCTCAAGGCCTCGCAGAACCGCGAGGAAAGCGAGCGCAGCGTGGTCGCGAAGATCGCCTCCCTCCCCGAGCCCGATCGCACGCTGGGCAAGAAGCTCCACGCGATCGTGACGGACACCGCGCCCGAGCTCGTGCCGAGGCTCTGGTACGGGATGCCGGCCTACGCGAAGGACGGCAAGGTCCTGTGCTACTTCCAGTACGGCTCGAAGTTCAAGTCGCGCTACGGGACGTTCGGCTTCAGCGACGAGGCGAACCTCGACCAGGGCGCCCTGTGGCCGGTCGTCTTCGGCGTGACCGAGCTGAACGCCGCCGAGGAGAAGCAGATCCGCGCGCTGGTCAAGCAGGCGGTGGGCTGAGCCGGTCCGTTCCGGATGCCGGCAGACCCACCCGGGACCGGAACGGCCGGGCGATCGAAGTGCCGTCCGGACCGTCGATCGCCTCGCCGCTCCACACGCCAGGGGTGGATCCCGTTCGGGATCCACCCCTCGCTCGTTGGCCGTAGCCGTGCTACCGATCGACCATCCCGTGGGCGACGAGCCCGTAGATCACGAACGCGTCGATCAGGATCACGGTCAGCGCGTACAGCGGGAACACCGGCATCGCGAACAGCCAGAAGATCACGCTGATCGTCGCCAGCACCACGCCCACGATCGGGGCCCAGGAGACCCGGCCGAACAGGAGCAGCGCACCGATCAGGAGCACACCGCTCCAGATCAGCGCCGCCCACCCGACGGTGGAGAACGTGCTGTAGAGCAGCCCGTTCTGGAACAGCCAGACCTTCGGCGGGTCCGAGACCGCCGCGAGCCCCCAGAAGAAGTTCGCGAAGGCCCCGATCAGGAACGCGAGCCCGGCGAACGTCACCCATCCGGAGTGGACCCCCTCCCGGGGAACGACGTGGTCATCGGTCACGACATAGGGTTTCGTCGCAGTGACCATCTGTCTCCCTCCTTCCCTCGCTCCGGCTCCGCAGGCCGAAGCGTCGTCCACCTCCAAGGTAGGTCGATCCGGGCGCCCCGCTGGGTTTCGATCGGCCCGTTGACGCGGGGACGAAGGTCCCCCTCCCGACGCGTGAGCCGGGCCCCAGGCTGATCGCGATCCGCCGCTACGGAACGATCTCGGACCGGGCTTCGGCGCGCCACGCTCCGGACGTCGCATCGCCGTGGCAGTGCTTCCACTTCCGTCCGGAGCCACACGTGCACGGCTCGTTCCGGCCGCGCTTCGCGTCCGCGGCCGCGTACCACCCGACGGCGTCGGCCGGGGCCGCCCCGGCCCGGAGGCGCTCGGTCATGAACCGCATCGCCGGATCCACATGATGGAAGAAGGCCTTGTAGCTCGGACACAGGTAGTTGAGGCCGGCCTCGCCGTACGGATCGTCGATGAACCGGTCCTTCGGGCACCCGCCGTGGCACGCGAACCGCACGTCGCACTCGAGGCAGTACCGGGGCAGCGTGTCCCTCTTGTCCTGGCCGAACCTGCGCTGCCGGGGCAGGTTGACCAGCTCGATCATCCGCGTGTCCTTGATGTTGCCGAGCAGGTGGTCGGGCTCCACGAAGTGGTCGCACGAGTACAGGTCGCCCGTGTGTTCCAGCGCCAGCGCCAGCCCGCACGTCTCGGAATGGATGCAGAGTCCCGGCGGCTCCCCGTACCAGTTCGCGAGCGCGACGTCGAACATCTGCACGTACACCTCACCGACATCGTGGCGCACCCACTCCTCGAACACGTCGATCAGGAAGCGGCCGTAGCCCTCGGACGTGACCGACCGTTCGGTCACCAGATCGCCGTGCTGGGTGTAGAGCGGGCGGTCACGCACGTGCTCGCCCCAGCCGGCGTTCGCGATCGGCAGCTCTTCGGGCGTCGCGCGTTCGATGATCGGGATGAACTGCATGAACCGTGCGCCGAGCTCGTCGCGGAAGAACCGGTAGACCTCGCCGCCCCGGGCCTGGTTCGCGGCGTGGATCGTGGTGAGCACGTTCCACTCGACCCCGTGCGCCTTCAGGCGATCGAGCCCGGCGATCACCCGCTCGAACGTCGGCTTGCCACCCTTGTCCACGCGGTACGTGTCGTGGATGTCCGGCGGCCCGTCGATCGAGATCCCAACCAGGAAGTCGTGCTCGGCGAAGAACGCGGCGAACCGGTCGTCGATCAGCGTGCCGTTCGTCTGGATCGTGTTGAGGATCGTCTGGCCCGGGCGCGCGTACGTGCGCTCCAGTTGGATCGAGCGCTCGAAGAACTCGACGCCCATCATCGTGGGCTCCCCTCCCTGCCACGCCACCGTCACCTCGGGCGCCTGGCCGTGCGCCTCCAGCAGCTGGGCGATGTAGGCCTCGAGCATCTCGTCGGCCATCCGGAAGCGGCTGCCCGGATAGAGCATCTCCTTCGACAGGAAGAAGCAGTACGTGCAGTCGAGGTTGCAGACGGCCCCGGTCGGCTTCGCCAGCAGGTGGAACGCACGAGGCGGCGCGGTCTGGGCCATCGAGGGACCTTACCCGTTGAGGGCCGTGAGGCCCTTCGCCAGGAAGCCCGCGCCGATGATGAGGGCGCCGACCACGAGCACGATCGGCGCCGCCATCATCGCGGCGACCATCTCGCCGCGGCCCTCAGGCCGGAGGACCGGCCTCCATCGCCTCCAGTTCCTTCGCCTCCTCGGCTCCGATCATCCCGACCGCCACCAGATCGCTGGCGTGGATGAATCCATCGGAGATCGGGAACCCGCCGGCCCTCGCGATCGCGTCGCGCAGCGGCGCGGCCCACGTGTGCTCGATCAAGATCAGCGCCGCGGCCGTGTCGGTGGGGATGTCCTCCACGACGTCCCAGGCGTCCTCGCCGGAGAACACTTCGAATCCACCCTCGGCGGCCCTCTCGGCGCCCGCCTCGGCGCCTGCGACCATCCCCTCCTCGCCCGCGAAGCCGAGGCCGATCAAGGCCCCGACGGTGCCTCCGAACTCCACCTCCTCCTCGGGCGAGAGCTGGCTCGCCTCGAGCGCGGAAACCTCGCCCTCGGCGTCCTTGTACACGACGAGCGCATCGACGACGCGGATCGTGTTCGTCTCACGCAGCCGATCGAGCTCCTTGGCGATCTCCCCCGTGGCCCGTTCCGGCTCGGGGAACCCAAGTACCAACAGTTGGACCGGTCCGATCGTCATCTCCGCTCCTCCTTCCCCTCAAGCCGTGGGCGGCGCCGGGGGCTGCTGTTGAGGCTGCGGCGGCGCTTGCTGGTACCGCTGCTCCTCCTCCATCGCCTCCCGGTCCTTCTCGTGCGCGTGGTGCGCGCCGACGGCGGCCCCGGCGGCGCCCACCGCCAGAACCCGACGTCGCCGCATCCTTCTCCTGCGTCCGAGCATCTCCTCCTCCTTCCCGTGGCCGGCTCGCGCGGGCGGAGACCCTCCCCGCCCGCCCGAGTCGTCCTCTACCCGTGCACGCCCGCGGCGACCGCGACGTGCGTGTTGAGCTTGTGGAGCTCCTTCTCTTGCTCATGCGACAACACCTTCGGCGTCGCCGGCGCCAGATCGACGACGACGTTCTTGATGGTGCCGGTGAAGGCATAGGGGGCCTTCTTCTCATAGGCGAGGTCGACGACACCGCCGTTGTCGCGTCCGATGTCCATGCCCGCGTAGGTGGTGAAGATCAGCGAGCACGTCTTCTCCAGTCGGCCCTCCCCGATCTGGTCGTCGTTCGCCCAGAGGGTGACCTTCCCGCCGCTTCCGGGCTTCGGCTCGTCGATCTCGAAGAGCATCTTGACCGTCACGTCCCCCGTTGGGACCGGCTTCGTCGACGTCTGCTTGTAGGTGTCGATGCCGAGGTACTGGTACGTGTGGTTGAGCATGCCGTCCTCGTCGATCCACAGTGAGAAGCCGCCGATGAAGTCGGCGAACGCTACGATCACGCCCTCCGCTCCCTCCTTCGGCACGTACAGCTCCCCCTCGAGCGCGTAGGAGCGGTTGTAGATGCGCGGGATCATCGAGGTCTGGATGTTCTGCACGGTCGGGCCGAACGTGTGCCGGTTGACCGTCGGCAGCGGCGGCAGGTCGCCGAGGAACATCGAGAAGGCTCCCAGGAGCGGGAACACGTTGTACTTCTCGCCCTCGGTGTGGAACAGCTCCTTCAGCTCGGCGAGCGTGTCGGGCTTGTCCGCGGCGAGGTCGTGCGCCTGCGAGAAGTCGTCCGGCAGGTAGTACAGCTCCCACCTGTCCTTCTCGGGGTCGTACTTCCCCGGCGCGAACTTCGTCTGCAGCGTTCCCTGCGAGAAGTCCCACGGCAGCTTGTCGAGCTTGGCGCAGGCCCACCAGCCATCCTTGTAGATGGCCCGGCTGCCGAGCATCTCGAAGTACTGGACCGTGTGCCGCTCTTCCGCTGCGGCGTCGTCGAGCGTGTAGGCGAAGCTCGTGCCCGCCATCGGCACCTGCTCGATCCCGTCGACCTGCGTCGGCTCGGGGATGCCGACCAGCTCGAGGATCGTCGGGGCGATGTCGATGCAGTGGGTGAACTGCGTGCGCAGGTCGCCCTTCGCCTTGAACCGCTCGGGCCAGGACACGACCATCGGATCGCGCGTGCCGCCGAGGTGGCTCCCCATCTGCTTGCCCCATTGGAACGGCGTGTTGCTGGCGTGGGCCCATGCCGCCGCGTAGTGCGGCGCGGTGTAGAACCCGCCCCAGGCGTCGATGCCTCCGAACTTCTCGTCGATGATCTTGAGCATCTCGGTGGCGTCGAGGACCTCGCCGTTGAAGAAGGTCGTCTCGTTGAACGACCCGGTGAGCGTGCCCTCCATGCTCGCGCCGTTGTCGCCCCAGATGTAGAGGATCAGCGTGTTGTCGGTCTCGCCGAGCGCCTCGACCGCGTCGAGGACGCGCCCGACGTGCCAGTCGGTGACCGCCTGGTAGCCGGCGATCACCTCCATCTGGCGGGCGTACAGCTTCTTCTGATCCTCGTTCAGGGAGTCCCATGCGGGGAACAGGTCGGGCCTCGCGGACAGCACGGTGTCCTCGGGAACGAGGCCGAGCTTCTTCTGTCGGGCGAGGGTCTCCTCCCGGTACTTGTCCCAGCCCATGTCGAACGTGCCCTTGTACTTGTCCGCCCACTCCTTCTGCACGTGGTGCGGTGCGTGGGCGCAGCCGGTCGAGTAGTACATGAACCACGGCTTCTCGGGATCGGCCGCACGCACGGCCTGCAGCCACTCGATCGACTTGTCCGTCATGTCCTCCGGGAAGTAGTACTCCTGCCCGTCCTTGCCCTCCTGCGGGCCGATCGTCGTGTTGTCGACCGTGATGAGCGGGTCGTACTGCCCCGCGGCCCCCGTCAGGAACCCGTAGTAGTGGTCGAAGCCCCACCCGAGCGGCCAGTTGCTCGTCGGTCCGGCGGCGCCCATCTGGGTCCCAGGCGTCATGTGCCACTTGCCGAACGCAGCCGTCGCGTAGCCGTTCTCCTTGAGGATGCGCGGCAGGGCCGCACAGGTGTTGGGCCGCTCGCCGGTGTAGCCGGGGTACGGCCCGGGGAGCTCCGCGATCGTGCCCATGCCGACCTGGTGATGGTTCCGCCCGGTGAGCATCGCGGCGCGGGTCGGCGAGCACACCGCCGTCACATGGAAGCGGTTGAAGTACATCCCCTGCTGACCGACCCGGGTGAAGTTCGGCGTCTCGATCAGCCCACCGAACGAGTCGATCGCGCCGAATCCGGCGTCGTCGATCAGGATCAGGAGGACGTTGGGCGCGCCCGCCGGCGGCTTCGGGCCGGGCAGGATCGTCCAGTCGCCGACCGATCGATCGAGCGACTCGCCCATCGTTCCGCCGAACGACGGGCTCGGGATCGGCAGCTTCGTCCGGTCGGGCACGAACTTGTGCATCGCATCGGCGAGTCCGTCCTTCAGTGCGCGGACGCCGTCCTTGTCGGTCTGGACGATCGACTTGGCGAGAGCGTTCGGCAACGTCTGCTCGACGGCCAGCCGTTGCTCGTCGTCGAACACCGCGATGATGCCGGCCGTGCCGGCTGGGAGGTGCTCGCCGATCGTGTCGTGCATCTGCGTCTGGAGCTTCTTGTCGATCCCCTTGCCGCCCAGACCGCCGATCGCGGCGCCGATCGCCGTCGCCGCCAGCACGGGAGGCGCGGCGAGGCCGACCAGGAATCCCACTCCCGCGCCCCATTCGGCACCCTTGCGACCGCGATGATCGACCGTCTGGCGCACGTTCACCGTGCCGTCCGTGTCGTGCGTGATGAGGATCGCGGCCTCGAGCTTCACCTTCTTTCCGGCGACGGCCTCGGCGAGCGCGTCGAACTCCTTCGACGCCGCGCCGATGTCCTTGTACCCGCCGACGAACACGTCATTCGTCTCTCCGCTCATCACTGCCACCTCCAACCGGTCGGGCACACGTCCGCATGCGAGTGCCGCATCTCAACCCTTCTCCTCGCTTCGGTTCGCCGTTCGCACCTCGATCCGCATCTCACTCGCTTCCAGGGAATTCACCGACGCCGCGATCAGGTCGAGCGTCGTGAGGTTCCCGGTCCAGACGAACCCGCCCCCGATGGATGGACGATGCGGCGATGCCATCCATCCCTATCGGCCCCTTCCGCTGAACGATGCCGTTGTAGCTCCGGCATGGGGAGGTCCTTACGGATGGACGGCCCTACCGTTCGGGGACCCAAGACCCTTGCCGATCGAGCCAGAGGGGGGCGCGGGCCACGGACCGCAAACGTCGTGCGGAGCGTTCTCAGCGCCGGCCGGGCTCAGGCGTGGCCGCCGCTGAGCAGCCGGACCTGGCGTGCGGGATCGCGGTCGTACAGGCGCATCGCCCAGACGTAGCCGAGGAGCCCGATCGCGGCGCACCATGCCACGGCCAGAACGGCCTGCTGTCCGATCGCCGAGCCCATCAGGAGCCCGCGGAGCGTCTCGGTGACGGACGTGAACGGTTGGACCTCGGCGAACCCGCGCAGGCCGGCGGGCATCGAATCGGTCGGCGCGAACCCGCTCCCGAGCAGCACCAGCAGGAACAGCGGCATCGCGACGTTGCTCGCCCCCTCCACGCTCTTGGCGTGCAGGCCCAGCGCGGCCGACAGCCAGGTCACGGCCAGCGTGAGCCCGGTGAGCAGGCCGATCGCCGCCGCCCACTCGGCGGGGGTGCCGTCCGGGCGGAAGCCGATCGCCAGCGCGACGCCGACCACCAGGACCAGGCCGAGCATCGTCTGGATCGTGCTCGCCAGTACGTGGCCGGTCAGCACCGCGCCGCGCGCGATCCCCATCGTGCGGAACCGGGCGATGATCCCGTCGGCCATGTCCATCGAGACCGCGATCGCCGTCCCCTGGGCCACGCCGGCGATCGCCACCAGGATGATGCCCGGCACGACGTAGTTCACGTAGACGGCCCGGCCGCCGGACCCGATGCCGAGCCCCGCGCCCATCGTGCCGCCGAAGACCTCCACGAACAGCAGGAGGAGGATCACCGGGAGGCCCACGACCAGCAGCGATGACGAGGGGTACCGCAGCATCCGCTTGAGGCTCCGCCGCAGCATCGTGATCGAGTCCCGGAACGCGTCGTCGTGCGTGCTCATCGGGCCGGACCTCCGTCCTCGTCGTGGTGGCCGGTAAGGGTCAGGAAGACATCGTCCAGATCCGGGGTGCGGATCGCGAGGTCCTCCACGGCGATCCGCGCGTCCCCGAGCCGGTCCAGGAGCTCGCGCAACGAACGGGTCCCTCCCCGGCTGGGAACCTCTAACGTCAGGGAGTCGTCGTCCCCGCTCCCCCCGACCAGCCGGGCCGCCGCATCCAGCGTGCGCGCGTCGGCGAACCGCAGGCGGATCGTCCCGCCGGGGATCAGACGCTTGAGCTCCTCCGGCGTGCCCTCGGCGACCAGCCGGCCGTGGTCCAGGAGCGCCACGCGATCGGCCAGCCGGTCCGCCTCCTCCAGGTAGTGCGTCGTGAGGAGGATCGTGGTGCCCCCGTCCACCAGATCGCGGACGATGCGCCAGACGGTCCGACGGCTGCGCGGATCGAGCCCCGTGGTGGGTTCGTCCAGGAAGACGATCCGAGGCCGGCCGATCAAGGTCATGGCCAGGTCGAGGCGACGACGCTGGCCGCCGGAGTACGTGACCGCGGGTCGGCCCCTCTCCTCCGCGATGTCCAGCCGTTCGAGCAGCTCCGCGATCCGGCGCCGACCCTCCGCCCGCTCCAGGTGGTGCAGGTCGGCCATCAGGGTGAGGTTCTCCTCGCCGGTGAGCAGGTTGTCCACGGCCGGCGACTGCCCGGTGACGCCGATCGCGCGGCGAACCGCATCGGGATCGCGGGCCGGATCGTGCCCGGCCACCCGGACCTCACCGGCGTCGGCACGCAGCACCGTGGACAGGATCTGCACGGTCGTCGTCTTCCCCGCGCCGTTCGGCCCGAGCAGCGCGAAGACCGAACCCTCGGGAACCCGGAGATCGAGTCCGTCCACGGCGGCCGTTCCGGCGAACGACTTCCGCAGACCGACCGTCTCCAGCGCGAGCCGGGTCGTGGTGCCGTTCACGGCGCGTCCTTCCCGCTGCTGCTCATCGACGAGCGATGGACGGCGATATCGCCCATCGCGGTATGCGCGGTGATCTCGACGGCGTCCTCCCCCGCCTCGGGTGCCTGGGCCTCGGCGAGGTCGTTCCGCACGTGGCCGAACTTCGTCTGGAGGTCGAGCCACGCGGGCACGCCGTCGCGGACGCCGATCCGGACGCTCCCCAGGCCGGTCTGCGCGACCACGGATCCGCCCACGACCTCGTCGAGGCGGACGTTGCCGTTCGCGGTCTTGGCGACGACGCCCGCGCCTGCCAGGTCCACCGAGATCGCCCCGTTCGCCGCGTTGATCCGGCCCTCCCCCGTGATCTCCCCGATCCAGGTGTCACCGAACGAGTTCTTGATGGCGGCCGGACCGTCGATCCGTTCGATCGAGATCGCGCCGGCCGTCTTGACGTCGGCCCTGCCCTCGATCTCCCCCAGGCGGACGTCGCCGGCGCCCGCGTGCACCTCCACCGCCGCAGCCCGCTCGATCGTGATCTCCCCGACGCCGGTCCGGAACCGGCAGGCGCCGAGCCGGCCCGTACAGCGGAGCGCGCCGACCCCAGCGGACCCCCGCACGGTCGATGCGGTCGGGACGTCGATCCGCACGTCGATCGCTCCCTGGCCGCCCCACGGGGCCCAGTACCGCCAGCCCTTCGGCGGCTTCACGAGGAGCGTGCCATTCGCGAACTCCACCCGGGTCTGCCGGGCGCGCACGACGTCCTTCTCCTGCGCGGGGTCGGCCGGCCTGACGTCCACGATCGTGTCGGTCCGGTCGGTCGCGATGATGTCGATGTCGCCGACGCCGAGCTCCAGGGAGACGGCGATCGGACCCGGCGTGTCGAACGTTGGCATCGTTCTTCCTTCCTAACGAGCCCAGCCGGTGTACCGCTGGGAGCCTTGCGGGGTGCGCCGGTCGCGCGTGCGAGCGGGTTCCGTCCGTTCCAATCCGGCCGCGGCGGCGCGCACGAGCCAGGCGTTCACCGACAACCCCTCGGCGCCGGCCGCCTGCTCGATCTTCGACTTCAGCCGATCGGGCATCCGGAGGTTGATCCGGGATACCGTCGCGTCGCCGGCGTCGCCCGCACGCCACGTGCTCGGTGGGGCGCTCTCCTGCTCGTCCTCGATCTCGCCGGGCCGATCCGCCGGCGGCAGGCTCACGACGAACTCGGGCTCGCGACCGCGCAGGCGAACCTCGACCGAGCCCGGCGCCATCTCCACCGTGATCTCCTCCGTCGCGGCCGACAACGCCTCGAGGATCCCCAGGCGGACCGCCGAGTCCAGGGGCGCGGCGAGGCGCTCGGCCACCGCGCGGGTTTCGTCGCCCCCGGCCTCACCGGCTACCTCGAGCTGTCGACGGATCCCTTCCACGTACGGGTCGATGTTCATGGCATCACTATGGCATCATCATGGCACCGTGACAACACCCACACATGGCACCACATCGGCTCCTTGACAGCTCCGGCCCGGAGGTCTATTTATCTAGGGTATTAGGGTAATAGCACAGGAGGGAACGATGATCGAGTTCCGCCTCGACCCGCGATCGGGGGTCGCCACCTACCTCCAGATCGTCCACCAGGTCCGCCACGCGGCCCGCGTCGGGATCCTCCGGCCCGGCGACCAGCTCCCGACGGTGAAGGAAGTGGTCGGGAGCCTGGCGATCAATCCGAACACCGTCCTGAAGGCCTACAAGGAGCTGGAGCACGAGGGCCTCGTGGAGGGGCGGCCGGGCGTCGGAACGTTCGTGCGCGAGACCGTGAAGGCTCCTCCTCCGGAGACGCACGCGGGGCTGCGTCGCTCGCTCGATCGGTGGCTCCGCAACGCGTTCGACGCCGGCCTCGAGGAAGAGGACGTTCGCGCACTGTTCGAGACCTCGGTGCGCGATCAGGCGACGGAGACGGTGGCATGAGCGCCGCGCTGGTCGCCACGGGGTTGAGCAAGCGCTACCGGCGCCATTGGGGGCTCCGCGAGTGCACCCTCGAGATCCCCCAGGGACGCGTCGCGGCGCTCGTCGGGCCGAACGGTGCCGGGAAGACCACGTTGCTCCACCTCGCGACGGGACTGCTCCGCCCGACCTCCGGCGTCGTGAGCGTGCTGGGCAGAACGCCGGACGACCCCGAGGTCCTCCACGAGATCGGGTTCGTGGCGCAGGATGCGCCGCTCTATCGGTCGTTCTCCGTTCGGGATCTCCTCGAGTTCGGCCGACGGACGAACGCCCGGTGGGACGTCGATCTCGCGACCGATCGGATCGAGCGGCTCGGACTGGATCCCGGGCAGCGGGCCGGCACGCTCTCCGGCGGTCAGCGCGCACAGGTCGCGCTCACGCTCGCGTTGGCGAAGCGACCGCGGGTGCTCCTGCTGGACGAGCCGCTGGCGAGCCTGGATCCGCTCGCGCGGCGAGAGTTCCTCCAGTCGCTGATGGAGAGCGTCGCGGACTCGGATCTCTCCGTGGTGCTGTCCTCGCATCTGATCACCGACCTCGAGCGCGTCTGCGACTACCTCGTCGTCCTCTCGTCGGCGCGCACGCAGGTCGCGGGCGTGATCGACGACCTGCTGGCGACGCATCGCGTCCTGGTGGGTCCCGGCCGGGACGTGGAACGGATCGCGGGCGTCGCGGAGATCGTGCGCACCTCTCGAACCGAACGCCAAACCACGATCCTCGCGCGCGTGGACGGACCGATCGCCGACCCGTCGTGGTCCGCGGATCCGGTCGACCTGGAGGAACTGGTCCTCGCCTACCTCGGAGCCCCGGATGCAAGCGCGCTCCCGCCGCCATCGCTCGCGCGCGCCCGGGCGGAGGTGTCGCGATGATCTGGGTCTCGTGGCGTCAACATCGGACCCAGCTGCTCGCCGGCGCGGCCGCGGCGGCGATCGCCACCTTCGCGCTCTACCTCACCGGGATGGGGATCTGGTCGAACTTCCGCGGCTCGGGGCTCGCGCACTGCCTCACCCTGCCGTCGACCGACTGTTCCGATGTGGCCAGCCTGTTCTCGGAGCGCTACACGAACCTCTCGTTCCTAGTCCCGCTGTTCCTGGCGGTGCCGGCGTTGATCGGCATCTTCTGGGGAGCCCCGCTCGTCGCCCGCGAGTTCGAGCAAGGGACGCAGCGTCTGGCGTGGACGCAAGGGGTCACCCGGGTGCGGTGGGCCGGCACGAAGGTCGCGGTCCTCGGGGCCGCGACCGTCGCGATCACGTCGATCCTCACCTACGCTCTGACGTGGTGGAGCCGGCCGTTGGTCACCGCCGGCGATGCCCGGTTCCAGCTGGGGATCTTCGACCTTCGGGGGATCGTCCCCGTCGCGTACGCGACGTTCGCCCTGGCGGTGGGCGTGTTCGCTGGCGTGCTGATCCGCCGGACGGTGCCGGCGATGGTGGCAAGCATCCTGGCCTACGCGGCGGTGCGGGCGGCGGTCGAGTTCTGGCTCCGGCCCCACTTCGCGCGGCCGCTCACGATCGCGTACCCGATCTTCGCGGCGAGCCCCAGGGCCCGACTCGGCGACTGGGTGGTCTCGCAGGTGACGCTCGACGGCTCGGGGCACGTGCTGTCGCATGGCGCGTCGTTCGACCTGGCGATGGTGGGCTCGCGATGTCCGGGGGTGATCCCCAAGGACGGCTCGCTGCCGGACAAGCGCGCCCTCCAGGCGTGCATCGAACGGATCGGGCTGCGCGTCCAGGACACCTACCAGCCGGGAACGCGGTTCATGACGTTCCAGGTGATCGAGTTCACGATCTTCCTCGCGCTCGCGGCAGCCCTGATCGCGGCGAGCCTCTACGTGCTGCGTCGGCGATCGGGGTAGCCAGGCTCACCCCTCCCCGCCCGCACCGACGCGATCGGGGACGGGAGATGGCCGGTCGCCGCCGGGCGGCTCGCCGCGTCGGGGAGGGAGCAACATCGTGACCGCGATGACGACGGCCACGATCGCGCACCCCAGCGCGAGGCCGGCGAGCACGTCGGTGAACCAATGCACCCCGAGGTAGAGACGGGAGCTGGCGACGACCACCGGCATCACGAGCAACGCCGCCGCGATCGCGAGTCGCCTCCCATCGTGTCCGCTCGCGAGGAGGAGCAGGGCGAGCATCACGTAGACGGCAGCCGAGTCGGCGCTGTGCCCGGACGGGAACGAAGGCCCGGAGACCCTCACGAGCCGGTCGGCGATCGGTGGGCGCGGCCGATCGACGAGCGCCCGGACCACGTTGTAGAGCAGGATCGAGGCTCCAAGGGCGGCGGCGAGTTGGATCAGCGGCCTCGCCGTCCGAGCGCTCCGCAGCACCGTGAGACCCACGACGAGGGCGAGCGGGATCAGCACGACGACCGAGCCGGCCCACGTGACCGAACGCATCACGCCGGTGAGCCATGCCACCCGGTGGGCCACGATCCACGACGTGATCCCGGGATCGCGGAGCGCGGCATCGTCGTTCGCGACCACGTCCTGGGTCAGTCCCCCGAACAGCCAGAGCGCGAGGGCGGCAGCCACCACCGCCACGGAGAGCCGGAAGCCCCTCCGTGCGGACGGATCGACCCGTCGGGCGAGCCAGGCGGAGGCGTTCGGGTACCGGCCTCGGAACCATCGGGCCGGCCGGAGGGAGGCCAGGCGGTCCGCGGCCGCCGTGCCGTGCTCCCGGACGGCTCGCAAGACGCGCGCCGTCACCAATCCGATCAGCACGAGCGCGAGCAAGGCCAGTCCGGCGCGGCTCGCGTCGGCGGCCACGCGGTGCCACGCCGCCCCCGCGAGATAGCCCAGCAGCGCGAAGGTGGTGCCCCAGAGCACCGCCCCGATCGCGTTGAACAGGAGGAACGTGGGATAGGGAAGGTCGGCCATCCCGGCGAGTCCGGGAACGAGGACGCGGAGGGCGGCGGTGAACCTGCCCGCGAGCACGGCGCGCGGCCCCCGCCTGCGGACGTACTCGCGCGCCTCGTCGAGGTGCTCGTCGAGCCGGCGCCGGATGATCGGGAGACGCCCGAAGCTCGCGTGGACGATCCGGTCTCCCCAGCGCTTGCCGACCTCGTACCCGATGCTGTCCCCGACGACGGCGCCCAGCACTGCCGCGACGATCGCCGCCCACAGCGGGAACTTCCCTTGCGAGGCGAGCACCCCGCCGAGGATCACCGCGATCTCGCCGGGGAAGACGAACCCGAGGAAGGCCGATGCCTCCAGCGCCGGGATCAGGAACACGATGAGCAACGCCACGCCGGCGGGAAGCCCCAGGATCAGATCCGGGATCGAAGCGGTCACGGGCAGAAGCTACGACGACCTTGGCGTCCTCGCGGGTCGCAAAGGAAGGAGAAGTCATGAAGTGGGTCACTCCGACTGGCCTCGATCGTGTACACGGCCGACGTGTCCGACGACGCGGACGTGGCGCCCGAGGGCGCGGGCTTGAGCGCGATCGCCCATGGCTTCTGCTGCACGGGACCGAGGATCACTACAAGCTCGAGCTCGAGACCCCGATGTACGACGCGCTCTACGCGTCGTGCTAGCACGGGACCGCCTGATCCCGACGCCTCAGGGGTCCACGATCCGAGCGATACTTCCCCCGTGTCCGATCCGGCAGCACGCCAGGCATTGATGGCCGACGAGGACCGACTCTGGTCGGCGATCCACGAGCAGATCGATCTGCTCCCACCAGGGGAGGTCGACGAGCCCGGGTACTTCGCGGAGGGGTGGTCGGCGAAGGACCTGGTCGGCCACATCGGGAGTTGGCTCGCGGAGGCCGGCGTCGTCCTCGAGCGGATCCGGGCCGGGACCTACCGTCCCGAGGAGATCGACGTCGACCGGATGAACGAGGAGTTCTTCGCGGCCCTGCACGACGTGTCGTTCCCCGTCGTTCGGGCGCAGGCGCTGACGGCTCGAGCGCAGATGTTGCGAGCCTGGGGCGCGCTCCCCGAGCCCTCCGCGGAAGCAGACCGGTGGATCAGCAAGTCCGGGCCGGAGCACTACGAGGAGCATCTCCCGCGGCTCGAGGAGTGGGTCCGCGAGCTTTCGTGACGTCAGTCCGGATCGTCTCGCGCTTCCACCGCGCCGCGAGGTCGACGTCGATCGGTCCACGGCGCAGGCGACGGAGTTTCTCCGGGTTACTGATCGCCCGGATCGTCTGGACCTGGTCGTCGCTGATCTCGAGCGCGACGACGCCGACCGGCTCGCTCCGCGGGGACGACACGACGGGGTACGTGAACTTCCTCGGCGACGAAGGGCGGAGCGCGTCCGACAGGCGTACCCCGGCGACACTATGCCTGGATGTCCATCGTCTGGATCACGTTCTGCGCAAGATCGAGGTCCCTCCGAGGCGTCTTCGCGTACGAGAGGATCACGGCGATCAGTCGGGTTCCATCGACATCGAGGATGTACAGATGCCAGCGGTTGGCCCGTCCCTGCGCGTAGAGACCCGGACCAGAGAACACGAACTCATGGCCGCCAGGGTCCGATGGATCGTCCTTGTCGCACGTGGTGTACGGATCGTTCGGCAGCTGAAGCTCCAGCTCTTTGCCCGCGTAGCCATCCACGGTGACGGGCGTCACCGCGGATGTCGTGTAGAACGTATTGGTCCGGAGCGCCTGCACCATGTCATCAACGGACCGACCGACCTTGACGTCGCCGGGCCTTCCTGCGTTCCCCGTACCCCGCACGTCCCAGTGGCACGGGTCGCTGTACAGACCGTTCGCGGTGAAGAAGGAGATCCCGATCCCGTTCGGCGCGTCCGCGCGCAGAGGCTCGGGCCCATCCATGGCCCAGTCGGGATACCCGACCCAGCCGTCCGGTCCGGTCGCCACCACCGATGCGATGTCCCCGAACGGCCCGAACCGGTACCGTCCGCCCGTCATGAGGTCGGGGACCGGCTCCGGGGTGGCTGAGGTAGCCGGCCCCACGGTTGCTGACCCTGAGGTGATCGAGGAGCT
>DATHCP010000030.1:0-22477 GCA_035490535.1 Actinomycetota bacterium | reverse complement strand
TCCGGGGACCAGGCGGGGGCCCACGTGCCGCCGTCGTCGCTGTAGACGTGGTGCGCGTGTCCACCGCTCGCGTTCATGATCCACAGCTCGCCGCCATGGAAGTACGCGATCCGTCCACCGTCGGGCGACCAGGTCGGCTCGTAGTCGCTCACGGAGTCGTGCGTGAGACGGGTCGGGGTTCCCCCCGCGACCGGGATCGTGTAGATCTCCCCGTTCGGCTCACCGCCGTCGTCGCCGGCGTTCGACCCGCCCCAGTAGACGAGCGTCGAGCCGTCGGGGGAGAACTGCGGCCGATAGTCCCCTTGGCCTGGGGCGGCGTGGGTGAGCTGCCGGCGGTGGGACCCATCCACGTTCATCACGTAGAGGTTCCCCTTCCAGGAGTAGGCGAGCCGGTTCCCGTCCGCGTTCCAGGAGACGCCGAGATGGCCATCCCCGTGACCGCCGACGCCGACGACGAGGGTCCGTGGGTCGATGCCGGTCGGCGTGGCGGTGCCGACCGAACCCGTCGGGGTCACGAAGGCGACGAGCAACCCGGTCGGGGAGAGCTGCAGTCCGTTCTGCTCCGTGAACCGCTCCCCGAACTGCTGGTTCGGCGTTCCATCGAGCCCGATCACCTGCGCACCGATCGGCGGCGTGGTGTTGAACGAAACGCTCGGACTCCCGGTCCCGCTGCCGGCCGGTCCGCCCGTGTTCCCGGCGGGACGCGTCACGGCGAAGACCACCGCGAGCGCCGCCGCGATCGCGACCACCGCGCCGATCGCACCGACCCTCCGGTTCCGCTTGACGGCGTCCTGCTTCTTCCGTTGCCGCTCCAGCGCATCCGGCTGGGGCGGGCTCTGCTTGACGACCATCTCGTAGACCTCCTCGATGTCCGGCATCACGCCTCCCTCAGTGCCGCTCGCCCTTGCGAGGCGAGCACCCGAACCGTGGTCGGTGCGATGCCCAGGATCTGGGCGGCCTGTTCCGAGCCGTAGCCGAAGATCTCGGTCAGCACGAGCGCCGCGCGCTGCCGGGCCGGGAGGCCGAGCAGCATCTGCCGCACGTCCTCCCGGAGGTCGATTTCCTCGTACGGGTCCTGATGCGTCCCCACCGGGATCAGCTTGCGGGCGGCGAGCTTGGCCCGGCGGGCGCGCATCCGGAAGCCGTTCATCGCGACGCGGAACAGGTACGCGGTGGGGTCCTCGATCGTGTCGATCCGGTCCCATCGCTCCCAGAGCTTGAGGAACGCGTCTTGGGTGAGTTCCTCCGCATCGTGGGCGCTCCCCGTCACGAAGAACAGCGCGCGGTACAGGCGGTCGTGCAGGTCGAGGAACAGTTCGTCGAAGCTCGCCGGGCGCTCGGGCGCCTCGGGCGCCGGGCGGAGCTCCTCGAAGTCGCCATCTGCCTGCACGGGGCCATGGATGCGCACGGGGGCATCTTCGTTTAGGCGGAATCTCCCCGCTCCTCGGCGCCTCATGGCGTCCAGGCCAGGTTCAGCGTGGGGTCGAGGTCCGCGAACCGGCGATGCTGACTCCCGTCCGTCCTGACGGTTCTGCCGACGACGAGGCCCTGCGCGTTCGGCTCGACGATCGACATCAGTGAGCCGTCCGGCGAGGGCTGGCCGACCTCGACGTCGGGGTGCTGAGCAAGGGAGGGTGCGACGTGAGAACCGTCGGGATCGGCCAGCAACTGCTTCCTGGTTCCCGTCGGGATGCCTCCACCCGACCAACGGTCGAAGACGATCCGGCCGCCGGACGCCACGGGCGACGGCAAGGACGGGCCACTGATGACACCCAGCGTGAGACGGCGCGCGACGGAGGAACCGTTCACGGCGATGCTCTTTCCGCGGTCGGGATGCGCATCACATCTCTAGACGCCTTAGGAGGGGGTTCCGCCGAGCGATATCGCGACGGACGGACCGGCAGGCCCAAGCGGACGTCAGGCGGTGCGGGGGACCTGGGCGGGCCGGTAGGCGGCCTGGAGGGCCCGCAGGCCCTCCACGAGGTGCTGCACCTGCTGGTCGGACAGGAGCTGCACGTGCCGTCCCACGAGGGTCCGGTACGCGCCCCGCCACCGGTCGGCCTCGCGCCGCCCGGCCGCGGTGGGAAGCACACGGACGAGCCGCTGATCCTCGCGGTCCTCGACCTTGCGCACCAGGCCATCGCGGACCAGGTCGGCGACCAGTTGCGAGATCTGGCTCTTCGGGATCGTCAGCAGCCGGCCGAGTTCGTTCATCGTGATGCCGGGCTCCCGGGTCACCCGCAGCAGGACCACCACGTGGCGCGTGAACGGGGGCAGGCCCATCTCCTCGGCTCGCTCCCGGAGCTCGGCCTTCATCAGACCGTGCACCTCGCGCAGGAGGTCGACGACCTCTTCCTCGGCGCCGCGAGTCGTTCGAGAACGAACGTTCATTCCAGAACGACTATACTCCCCGGCATGGCGACGGCGCAGCAGGTCGAGGTCGAGCGGCCCGTGATCGTGGCGCGGGACCTCCGCAAGCGCTACGGCGAGGTCGAGGCCGTCCGCGGCGTGGACCTCGCGGTGGGCACGGGGGAAACGTTCGGGTTCCTCGGGCCGAACGGCGCCGGCAAGACCACCACGATCTCGATCCTCTGCACGCTCCTGACGCCGACCGGCGGCGAGGCCGCGGTCGCGGGGTTCGACGTCGTCACGGAGCGGCTCGACGTCCGCCGGCACATCGGCCTGGTCTTCCAGGAGCCGACCCTCGATGAGTACCTGACCGCGGAGGAGAACCTGCGGTTCCACGCCGAGCTGTACGGGGTGCCGAAGCCGGAGACGAGGCCTCGCGTCGAGCAGGTGCTCCGGATGGTCGGTCTGTGGGATCGTCGCGGTCACGTCGTGTCCACCTTCTCGGGCGGGATGAAGCGCCGGCTCGAGATCGCCCGCGGGCTGCTGCACTCGCCGCGGGTGCTGTTCCTGGACGAGCCGACCGTCGGCCTCGATCCGCAGACGCGGGCGCACATCTGGAGCTACATCGAGGAGCTGAAGCGCCGCGAGCAGGTCACGATCTTCCTGACGACGCACTACATGGACGAGGCCGAGCATTGCGACCGGATCGCGATCATCGACGACGGCCGGATCGCTGCGCTGGACACGCCCGAGGCCCTGAAGGCGAGCGTCGGGCGCGACCGCGTTGAGATCCGCACCGCCGATGACGCGGCCGCGATCGCCCGCCTGCGGGAGCGGTTCGCGCTCGAGGCGTCCGTCGCGGAGGGCGCGGTGCGCGTGTACGTGTCCGGAGGTGCCGAGTTCGTTCCGACGCTGTTCGCCGAGCTCGGGGTGCCGATCCTGTCGGTGAACGTCGCCGCGCCCACGCTCGACGACGTGTTCATGGCGTACACGGGCCGGACGATCCGTGACGCCGAGGCCACGGCGACCGAGCGGCTCGGCAACGCGGCGTTCATGCGGAGGAGGCGGCGATGAGCGCCGCCACGCTGGAGGTCGCACCGGTCCGCCTGGCCGGCGGCGGGTGGCGCGACGACGCACGGACGATCTGGGTGGTATGGAAGCGTGAGCTGATCCGCTTCCGCCGCAACCGCGTCCGCATCGTGACGTCGTTGGCCCAGCCGATCCTGTTCCTGTTCGTGCTGGGGACCGGCCTGTCGAGCTTCGTCGGGTCCTCCCGCACGAGCGGGATCGACTACCGGACGTTCGTCTTCCCGGGGGTCCTCACGATGACCGTGCTGTTCACGGCCACGTTCTCCGCCGTCTCGATCGTGTGGGACCGGGAGTTCGGCTTCCTCCGCGAGATGCTCGTGGCCCCGGCGCGCCGGGGCGCGATCATCGTCGGCAAGGCGCTCGGGGGTGCGACCGTCGCCACGATGCAGGGCTGCATCATGCTGGCGCTGGCCGGCCTCGTGCACATCCCGTACACGATCCCGCTGTTCGCGTTCCTGATCGGGATGATGGCGCTGGCCGCGTTCATGCTGACGGCGTTCGGGCTGATGCTCGCCTCGGGGATCCAGCAGGTCGAGTCGTTCCAGGTGGTGATCCAGTTCTTCGTGATGCCGATGTTCTTCCTGGCGGGCGCCCTGTTCCCGCTCGCCGGGCTGCCGCTCTGGCTGTCGTTCCTGACGCGGATCGATCCGCTCGCGTACGCGGTGGATCCGATGCGCCGGGCGGTCTTCCGCGCGGTGGGCGTGCCGGCCGCCGCGATGGCCCAGCTGGTGCCCGGCATCTCGTGGTTCGGCTGGCGGGTGCCGACGCCGCTCGAGGTGGCGATCGTCGCCGTGCTCGGCGTGCTCCTCACGGTGATCGCTGCCTTCCGTTTCGGCCGGACGGAGTAGCGCCTCCTAGATCGTCAGCCCCCGCAGGTCCTCGGGCACCAGGTCGGCGAACGTCCAGCCGGTCCACAGGTCCTTCGCGATCCGCTCCCACGGCCGGTGGAACCCACGCCGGTCGAACCACTCGCCGATCCGGACCACATCGCGCTCCAGGAACGTGTGCGCGTGCCGGTTCTTCTTCGGGTCGACCGCCTGCGGGAAGTCGATCAGCGTCAGGTCGCCGTCCCAGACCAGGACGTTGTAGGCCGAGAGGTCGCCGTGGACGATGTCGCGGTAGAGCAGGTGTTGGAGCGCACGGTGCAGCTGCTCCCAGATCGCCTCGAGCTCCTCGCGATCCTCGTGCTCGTACTCGTGCAACCGCGGCGCCGGACCCTCGGTGTCCCCGACATAGGACATCAAGATCGCGTCGCCGGTGCTCTCGATCGGCCGCGGGACCGGCGCGTCGACGCCCCAGAGCTTCTTCAGCGTCTGCCATTCGCGATCGACCCAGATCGAGCCCTGGACCTCGCGGCCGAACTTCGTCTTGTGGTCGAGGGCCGAGCGCACGCGGCGCTTCAGGAACTCGCCGTCGCGGTAGAGGCCCTCGTCACGGAAGTCCCGCTTGTCGAGGGGGTGATAGATCTTGAGCGCCGCCAGCTCCTCGCCGGTCGTGCGCGGATTGGCGCGGACCAGGTGGACGCTCGCCTCCTTGCCCTGCTTCAGCGGCAGGAGGACCTTCTCGATGAGCCCTTCATCGAAGAAGTGCTCGAACGATTCGTTCTGCACGGTTCGTGCTCCTTCGTCAGGACGTGGACGTACGGGAACCGCGTCCTTCCGGGGAGCCGCTGCGCGGAGACCGGTGGCCTAGCGCGTGGGCGCGACGGAGGGACGCGGGTGCGTGGGAACGGCGGCCAGGTGATCAGCCATCGCTGCGTCCCTCCTTCCGAACCTCGTGCGAGCGTGGGATCGCTCGCGACCGGGGGCAGTGTACCTACTCGAGCGCCGACAGGCCAGGGTCATGCTGGATCAGGACCTCGATCCGCTCGACCACCGCCAACGGGATGTGCGTGACGGCGCGGTACCCCTCGCCGTCGGGCAGGATCTCCTGCGCGAGCGAGATGAACGTCGGCCCGTCGGTCACCAGGAACCCCACCGTGTGGACCAGGTAGTCGGGGCGCCGCTCGTCCGCGGGCTTCTGCTCGAAGTCGAAGAAGGCGTCCCGCCAGATCACCAGGACGAGACGCTCCTCGGGCTCGGTGCCGGCCGGCGCCAGGACGTCGTCAGCCCGCTCGATGCCCTCCAGGCCGACGTTGACGATCCGCACCGGAACCTCCTTCCTGGAATCCGTATCGGCAGGCCGGCGCCCGGGTCAAGCGCCGCGCGGCGGTTCCATCCGTTCGGATCGGGAGCGGTCCGATGGGACTCACCCGGTGGGAGGCGAACGCTAGCGGCCGGGGGTGACACGACCCGCTCAGCCGGGGTGGCCCGCCATGTCGGTGGGCGTCGCTAGGGTCGCGCCGTGACCAAGGTCCGGATCCGCTACGTCTGCGACGCGTGCGACCGGCAGCTCGCCAGCTGGGTCGGGCGATGCCCTGGCTGTGGTGGCTGGGGGACGGTCACGGAGGTCCGGGGGGCCGGCCCATCGGGATCGGCCGGCTTCCCGGAGCCCCTCCCGCTCGGCTCGGCGATCGCCGGCGACCAGCCGGCGGTCGCCACCGGGTTCCCCGACCTCGACCGCGTGCTCGGAGGCGGCCTGGTGCCGGCCTCGGTGATCCTGCTGGCCGGGCCGCCCGGGATCGGCAAGTCCACGCTGCTGCTCCAGCTGCTCGGCAACCTCGCCGGCGCCGCGCGCCCGTGCTTGCTGGTCTCGGGCGAGGAGTCGCGCGCGCAGGTCGCGGCTCGCGCCCGCCGACTCGGCGTGCCGGACGGGTCGATCATGTTCGCCCCAGGCCGCGAGCTTCCGGCGGTCCTCGACGCCGCCCGGGCCTCCTCGCCGTTCCTGCTCGCCGTGGACTCGATCCAGACGCTCCGGGATCCGGCGGGCAGCCAGCTCCCCGGCGGGGTCGCCCAGGTCCGGATCTGCACCGACGCGCTCGCGGGGCTGGCCAAGGAAGAGGGGATCGCGGTCCTCGTGACCGGACACGTCACGAAGGACGGCGATCTGGCCGGCCCGCGGACCCTCGAGCATGCGGTCGACGTGGTCCTCACCTTCGACGGCGACCCCCGCTCGGGCCTTCGCGTGCTCGCCGGGGGGAAGAACCGTTTCGGCGCCGAGGGGGAGACCGCGTGGTTCGAGATGGCCCGTACCGGGCTCCACGCGATCGACCCATCCCGGCTGCTGGTCTCCGAGCAGCGCGTGCCGGGGGCGGCGATCGCGCTGCCCCAGGCCGGACGCCGCGCGCTCGCGGTCGAGATCCAGGCGCTGGTGGGTTCCCCCGACGGGCCAGCCCGGCGCCAGGCCACCGGCATCGACGGCCGTCGGTTCCAACTCGTCGCGGCGGTGCTGGACCGGACGGTCGGGCTCCCCCTCGGGCGGGCCGAGCTGTTCGGGGCCGCCTCGGGCGGCGTCCGGGTGGACGATCCGGCGTGCGACCTGGCGGTCGCGGCCGCACTGGCATCCGCCGCCACCGGCTCGGCGCCGCCCGAAGGGGCCGCGTTCGTGGGCGAGGTCGCCCTGACCGGCCTGGTTCGTCCGGCAGCGGGCCTCCCGCAGCGCCTGGCGGCCGCGCGGGCCGCGGGCGCCGGTCTGGTCTTCGCGAACGCGCCGCCGGCCGCGGCGCCCGATGGCGTTCGGATCCATCAGGTCCACGACGTCCGTGCGGCCCTGGGATGGGCCCTCCCACCTGCGGGAACCCGGCCCCGAGCCGCTGCGTCGTAGGTCCTTCGGACCGTCTCCGACCCCTCTGACCTGCGGTTTTGGGTTGCGCCGGAACAGGTCCGCGTGCTACCCTATGGCATCCCAGCTGGCGGCCCGCTTCGATAGGGAGGGTTCGTGACGTTCCGAAAAGGCGACACGGTCGTGCATCCCGAACACGGTGCAGCAGTGGTCGAAGAGGTCCGGATCAGGGAGTTCCTGGGCGAGAAGCGCAAGTACCTGGTGTTGCGGGTCGTCTACGGCGACCTGACGGTCCTGGTGCCGATCGATTCGACGGAGCAGGTCGGGCTCCGTCCCTGCGTCAGCAAGAACGAGGTCAAGAAGGTCCTCAAGGTGCTGACCGAGGACGAAACCGCCGTGGCCGCCAACTGGAGCCGTCGCTTCAAGAACAACCTCGAGAAGCTGCATTCGGGCGACCCGTACGAGGTCGCCGAGGTCCTGCGCAACCTGGCGATCCGCGATCGCGAGAAGGGCCTGTCGGCCGGTGAGAAGCGGATGATCACGAAGGCCCGGCAGATCCTGATCTCCGAGCTCTCCTTCGCCACCGGGAAGTCCGACGACGAGGCCGAGATCATGATCGACGGCATCCTCGACGACGCCCACGGGGCCAAGGCCACCGCGATCGAAGCCTGATCCCGGGCGCTCCTCGGTTGTCCCTCTGAGCATCTCCTCAGGTTCGTTCGCCCTGCGTCCGATGACCTAGGCGCGGGGGGGAACCGCCGCCTCCGCGATCGGAGGGCGAGCATGGGCGAGGAAGACGGCCGCAGGGCCACGTTGCGCGGGCGCCTGGTCGAAGGCGTCCGTCTGATCTTCGTGGCGGTCTTCGGCGCCGTCGGGTACCAGCTCGGGACGCTCGCCACCGGAACGACCGGCGGTGCGGCGCTCCTGTACGTGTTCCTCGGCGCGGCCACCGGCTACGTGTTGGGTGGCGTCCTGGGCCGCCTCACCCTCCAGGCGGTCCGCGGGATCGAGACCGAGTTCTCGCAGCGGCCGGCCCCGGAGCTCGCCGGCGGGGTCGTCGGGCTCGTCCTGGGGCTCCTCGTGGCGATCCTCCTGTCGGCGCCGCTGCTGCTGATCCCGATCCAGTTCGCCTGGCCCGCGATCGTCTTCCTGTTCCTGGTGCTGGGCTCGCTCGGGCTGCGTCTGGGCGTGGCGAAGCACGAGGACCTGTTCGCGTTGTTCGGCATCAAGCCGCGCGCGGCCGGTCGCTCCACGGCCGACCTGCACGTCGTCGACACGAGCGCGCTGATCGACGGCCGGATCCTGGACCTGGTCTCGACCGGGTTCGTGTCGGGCACGCTCCTGCTGCACGAAGGGGTCCTGCACGAGCTGCAGGCGATCTCGGACTCCTCGGACCCGAAGCGCCGCATCCGCGGCCGTCGCGGTCTCGATGTATTGGTCGAACTGCAGAAGGCCCCGACCGTGCAGATCCAGCTCGTCGAGGAGGCCGGGGTGCTCGACGTGGATGCCGCGCTGGTCCGCCTCGCGCGCGAGCGCGGCGCGTCGTTGATCACGGTGGACCACAACCTGTCGAAGGTTGCCGAGGCGGTCCGCGTGCCGGTCGCGCAGATCAACGCGCTGGCCACGAAGTTCCGGATCCCGTACACGGCCGGCGACGAGCTGATCGTGCGGCTCGTCAAGGAGGGCCGCGAGCACGGTCAGGGCGTTGGCTACCTCGACGACGGCACGATGGTGGTCGTCGAGGAGGCCTCGGCGATGATCGGCTCCCAGATCGAGGCGCGGGTGCGCAACGTGATCCAGACGACCACCGGCCGGATGATCTTCGCCAGCGTCGAGGCGCCGGAACCCGCCTCGTCCTGATCCGCGTCTGCCCGCGGCGGCGGGGTCTGGCATGCTGCGGCCGTGAGCGAACCCGAGGTGCGCGCGGCCGCGATCGTGCTGGCCGCCGGGGCCGGCCGGCGGCTGGGCGCCGAGCGACCGAAGGCCTTCCTGCCGATCGGTGAACGGCCGATGCTCGCGGTCGCCGCGGCCGCCGCCGCGGCCTCGCCGGCGATCGAGGCGATCGTCGTCGCGGCCCCGGCCGGGTTCGAGGATGAGGCGCGAGGCTGCCTCGAGGGTTTGCCGGTGCCGACCGAGGTCGTGACCGGCGGCGCCTCCCGTCAGGCCTCGGTCCGGGCGGCCCTGGAGGCGCTCGGCGACGGGATCGGGATCGTCGCGGTGCACGACGCGGCCCGGCCGTTCGCGCCGCCGGACCTGTTCACGGAGGTGGTCCGGGCCGTTGCCGACGGCGCCGACGGCGCGATCCCGGTGGTCCCCGTGACCGACACGGTGAAGCGGATCGTGGGCGGGCACGTGACCGGCACGGTGCCGCGGGACGAGCTCGGGCTCGCGCAGACGCCGCAGGCCTTCCGGGTCGCCGCGCTCCTCGAGGGCCACGACCACGCCGCCGCCGAGGGCCAGCACGTGACCGACGACGCGGCGTTGCTGGAGGGCGCAGGCACCGTGGTCGCCGTCGCCGGAGATCCGATGAACGTGAAGATCACGACGATGCTGGACCTGGCGCGTGCCGAGGCTCGGATGGGCGGCCCTGGTGCCTGAGGGCGTGCCGCGCAGCGGGCTCGGGTTCGACGTGCACCGGTTCACCGACGGCCGCGACCTGTGGCTCGGCGGGGTGCGGTTCGAGGGCGAGGACGGGCTGATGGGCCACTCCGACGGGGACGTGGTGTGCCACGCGATCGCCGACGCCCTGCTCGGCGCGGCCGCGCTCGGCGACGTTGGCCAGCACTTCCCCGAGCACGATCCGGCGTTCGAGGGGATCTCGGGCGCGGACCTGCTCGGGCGTGTGCGGGCGCTGCTGGAAGACGCGGGGTTCGCGGCCACGTCGTGCGACGTCACCGTGGTGTGCGACCGCCCGCCGATCGCGCCGCGTCGCGACGAGATGCGCGCCGCGATCGCCGGGGTCCTGCGGCTCGACGTCGACCGCTGCTCCGTCAAGGCGACCCGGCCGGAGGGCCTCGGCCTGGCCGGCGACGGCGTGGGCTGCCTGGCCGTCGCGGTGGTGGTGTGAGCGACCCATCGCTGGTCGGCGGGAAGCGGGCCGTCCTGGAGGCGATCAGGTCGGGGGACGCCGCCGAGGTGCTGATCGTCCGCGGGGCGCGCCGCGAGGAGATCGCGGCCGCCGCTCGGCGCGCGCACGTCCCGGTCCGCGACGTCGACCGCGACGAGCTGGACGTCGCGGTGCCCGACCACCGCGGGGTCGCGGCGCGCGTCGCCGCCGGGAGGGCCGCCTCGTCGTTGACCGAACGCGACCTGGCCGAGCGCGCGTGGTCCGACGGCGCGATCGTGGTGGTGCTGGACGGTGTCGAGGATCCGCAGAACCTCGGGGCCGCGGCGCGCTGCGCGGAAGCTGCCGGCGCCGAGGTGCTGGTCACCCGGACCCATCGCGCGGCGCCGGTCTCGCCGGCCGCGATCCGCGCTTCGGCCGGGGCGCTCCTGCACGTGCCGACCGCCCGCGTCGCGAACATCTCCCGCGCGATCGACCGCCTGCGCGACGCCGGGTTCACCGCCGTCGGGCTCGCCGGCGAGGCCGACCGCTCGATCTACGACGACCCGTGTCCCGAGGGGCGCGTCGCGATCGTGGTCGGCGCCGAAGGGGCGGGTCTTTCACGCCTCGTGCGGGAGCGGTGCGACCTGCTCGTGTCGCTGCCGATGCTCGGGCACGTCGGATCGCTGAACGCGTCGGCATCGCTGGCTGCGGCGCTCTACGGGTACGTGCTTCCCGCGCGCGCCGGAGGCGCCGGGGGCCCGGGGGTAGACTCGGGTCCCGCCGGCGTGGCGCAGCCCGGTAGCGCAACCGACTTGTAATCGGTAGGTCGTCGGTTCGAATCCGACCGCCGGCTCCTGGATCTACCTGCGGCAACGCCTCTGAGCGACCGGTCGAGGAGGGTGGTCGCACGGATCGCCCGCGCCATCGGGGGACGACCGGCCGAATGGTTGCAAGATCGCTCTTCGGCCGGAACTGAGGCCGACTAACGGGTGCCGAGGACGAACCACGCGAGCATGAGTCCGGCGAAGAGGACAGCACCCAAGGCCAGCCACGCCCAGCTCCATGTCCGCCGACCGCGGGTTTCAGGCCTCCGTTCAGCCTCGTTCGCCTTTTCCAACGCCTTCGAAGTTTCCCCCGACAGCGGTCGCCAACTAGTCATGCCTCGATGGTCTGCCCTCTGACGAGGGATGACAAGTGCCGTTCGGCTAGGAACCTGCTGCGCCGAGTGTGACCACGGCGGAGTCCGCAGATCTTCGTGCGGTTCCTCCACTCGCTGAGCCATAGATCCCGCCCAGGCCCGAGATGTATCGGGGAGGTCACACCACGGGGATCGAGCCGGACACCGAGGTGCCCGTTCCGGGGGTGCTGATCACCTGGAGGGTGCCTCCGATCGCGTCGAGCCGGTCGGCCATCCCCTGCAGGCCGGTGCCGTACCCCGTCGCGGCCGTGTCGAACCCGATGCCGTCGTCGGTCACGGTGAAGGACAGGTGCCCGTCGCTGCGGCGGAGCGAGACGGTCGCCTGCGACGCGGCGGCGTATTTCGCGATGTTGTTCAGCGCCTCGAGCGTGCAGAAGTACACCGCGGCCTCGACGGGCTGGTCGTACCGCCCGACGCCGTCGGTATCGATCGAGACGGGCACGGCGGCCTTGCGCGCCTGTGCCTCGAGCGCCGCGCCGAGGCCTTTGTCGGCGAGCAGCGGTGGGTAGATGCCGCGGGCCAGGTCGCGCAGATCGTCGAGCGCTTCCGTCGCCCGCGTTTGGAGTTGCCCGGCGATCTCGGCGACCTTCGACGGCTCGGCGTTGCCCGCCCGCGCCAGCAAGCCCGCCTGCACGTTCAACGCGACCAGCTGTTGTTGGACCCCGTCGTGCAGGTTGCGCTCGATCTTGCGGCGCTCCGCATCCTGCGCGGCAACCAGTCGTTGCCGAGAGGCGCGGAGCTCCTCGATCAGGCCGAAGTTCCTGAGGACCAGTCCCGCCTGCGCCGCGACGTCCGCGAGCAACTTCTCGTCCGCCGAGGTGAGCATCTCGCCGGGCGCCTTCGTGACCGAGAGGGCTCCGAGCAGTTCGCCTTGGTAGCGGACGGGCGCGCTCGCGGTCGTGCCGGGCACGGCGACGTCCTCGGTGACGGGCACGCGTGAGACCGGTGCCGAGGGCCAAGACCCGGCCGTCCGGAGCTCTGAGCCGACCCGCACCCAGACATCGGCGCTGCGAGCTCCCACCCCTTCAGCCAGGATGTGCGCGGTCCGCGGCAGCACGTCGTCGACGGCGTACGTGCCGGCGACCCGCTCCGCGAAGTCCGACAGCACCTCGTAGGGTGTCGCGCGTTTGCCGTACACGAGCCGGTTCGCGACGCGCCGGCTCCGCTCGCGCACCGGCTGGAACGCGATCGCGATCACGGCCGCGGCGACCGCGGCGAGGAACTTGCTGCTCTGGCCGCCCACGAGCGTCCCGACGCCGACCACGATCGCCGCGTAGATCACCGTGATGAACACCGCGAGCGTCCCGTAGACGACGGCCCGGTTGATCACGACGTCGATCTCGTACAGCCGGTACTTGAGCACCGCGATCGCGATCGTCGAGAACAGGAAGATGAACGCGAGGCTCTGGAGGACGGAGATCCACGCCGGCGTCACCTGCCCGGACGTGAAGTTGATCAGGAACGAGAGGACGACGAGCGTCGCACCGGTGGCGAACCACTTGATCTGCAACCGTTCGTCACCGGTCGAGTAGATCGCGCGCACGATCACCGCGGTGAGCGATGCGATCAGCGACGCGGCCAGCGGGAGCAGGAATGCGAGGAGGAACAGCGCCATGATCACCCCGGAGGGCGAATCGTTCGTCGGCGGGTAGGGGTCGTGCCAGCTCGCGGTGCTGAACGCGACCGTTGCAACCGTCGCCACGCTGGTCGCGGCGACGAGCAGCCACCAGACCGACCGCCACCGGGGCGACCGCACCTCGCCAGTCGGGAACAACAAGAAGATGAAGCAGAGCATGTAGATCGGGAAGAAGTTGGTACACCCCGCGATCCACGCGGCGAGGTTCCCGCCCGGCCACGAGCCCGGATCGGCGATCAGTGCGTGGACGCTGTACGCGGCGGCGAGGCCGTTGACGCCGAGGAAGGTGCCGGCGGCGATGAAGAACCACCCGATGCGGTTGTCGGGCCGCCTGGCCGCCACGACGGTGCCCATCGAGATGCCGACGATGTTCGCGAACACGGAGAGTGCGGTGGCGAGGCTCCAGTCGTATTGGCTGGCGGACGGCGGGAGGACCGCCGTCCGGTCGACGAACATCAGGACGAGGCCGGCGGTCATCAGCACGATCGACGAACCGCCGATCCAGACCGCGACCCTCGATGGGTTCCGAACCTTCATGGTCGCCTCAGATGATGCCGCCGCGAAGCCGAGCCCGGAAGGGGTGCAGGCAGGCCGACCGGCCAGGGGTGCCACCCTCGTGTGGTCTGCCCGAGAGTATCTGTCGTGTCCGTGCTCAATCCGCGTCCGCGAGCAACGCGCGCGTGCGGGGGATCACCTCGGTCCCGAACAGCTCGATCGCGTGTTGCAGGTGCTCGTGCGGCATCGCACCGTTGCTGTACTTCAGGTCGAACCGGCTGAGCCCCAGGATGCCTGCGGTGCGGGCGATCTTGGCTGCCACGGTCGCGGGCGAACCGGCGAAGACCGCGCCGTCGGACACCTCGGCCTCGAACTGCTCGCGTGTCGCCGGCGGCCACCCGCGTTCACGGCCGATCCGGTCGCGCTGGTCCTTGAAGTACGGGAACAGCAGCTCGCGCGCCTCCTCGTCGGTGTCGGCGACGAAGCCCGGCGAGTGCACGCCGATCGGCAACTCCGGCGCGCCGAGCTCCGACAGCGTTCGCCGGTAGAGGTGGGCGAAGGGCACGAACCGCTCCGGCGGACCGCCGATGATCGCGAGCATCAACCCGAACCCGTACCGGGCGGCGCGGACCACCGAGCCGGGCGAGCCACCCACGCCGATCCACGTCGGGATCGAACCGGCCGCGGTCTTCGGATAGACGTTCGCGTCCTCGAGCGGCGGACGGACGGTGCCCTGCCAGGAGAACGCGTGCTCCTCGCGGACCCGCGCGAACAGCTCGAGCTTCTCCTCGAACAGGACCTCGTAGTCGTCGAGGTCGTAGCCGAACAGCGCGAACGACTCGGTGAACGAGCCGCGTCCGAGCGTGATCTCGGCCCGGCCGCCCGAGACGGCGTCGAGCGTCGCGAAGCGTTCGTAGACGCGGATCGGGTCGTCGGAGCTGAGCACGGTGACCGCGGTGCCGAGCAGGATCCGCTCGGTGCGCGCCGCGATCGCGGCCAGCACCACCTCGGGCGCCGTGATCGCGAAGTCGTCGCGGTGATGCTCGCCAACCCCGAAGGCGTCCACACCGAGCCGGTCGGCCAGCACCGCTTGCTCGATCACGTTGCGGAGCACCTCCGCGCCGGGCAGCCGCGTGCCGTCCGACCCGTTCGTGACGTCGCCGAACGTGTCGAGCCCGAAGGCGAAGTCCTCGGACGGGTGTGCGGTCGTGGACAAGGCCCGACAGCCTACCGAGCTTCCACTTCCCTGCGGTGAGGCAGCTCAGCCGCGGAGGTTCTTGTCGAGCTTCTCGCCGCCGCGCATCGCGCTCATCCTCCGAAGGTGATGCGTCCCGAGCACGTGTAGCCGCCGACGACCCGCTGCGTCGCGGAAACGGCGATCACGTCGGCCCCCGTGCGGTTCGCGATCACGCGGGTGATCGAGGACGTGCCCTTCTTCCCGAGGGTCACGTCGGCGCCGGTCACGCCGATCCCGTTGTCGGACAGGGCCACCTGCCAGCCCATGCCGCCCTCGCCCTTGATCGTGAAGACGACCTTCAGCTTGTTCTTGGTGGCGGGCTGGACGCTGAGCGTCCAGTGGCTCGTTCCGTCGGTGCAGCTGCCGGAGCGTTTGGTCGGTGCCGCATGGGCGGGACCGGCGGGGACCGCGGCCACGATCGCCGCGATCAGGACCGCCGCCCGCAACGTCTGGAGGTTCCGTTCGCGCATGCTCGTATGGTCGGCCGACGGGGCCGTCGGCTCAACAGGACCTGGGTCCCGCGCCGCGCCCGAGGCCCGGCCTCGGCCGAAGGACCGGGCCGCACGTCGTTCGACCCGGGCCGCACGGCGTGCGTCCAGCCGGCGGCCGTTCCGCCGCCCCTTCCCGAGAGCAGCCCGTTTGGAGAAGCCGTGGCGTTCGCATCCGGACGGGCGCCGATCCGTGGCGCGCCCGTAGCATGTGCCCGTGCCCGCGACCTCCGGGGATCCCCACCCCCGCCCGATCAGCCGCCGCCGCTTCCTGGAGCGCTCCGCCATGGCCATGGCCGGTGGCGTCCTGTTCTCCTGCACCGGCGGGAGCGTGATCCCGCGGGTGAGTGCCCCGCCGAGCACCTCCGCCGCGAAGCGGATCGACACCCGGTGGCCCGTCAAGCACGTGATCTACCTGATGCTCGAGAACCGGAGCTTCGACAACCTGTTCGGCCGGTTCCCCGGCGTCGAGGGCGCGACGGTCGGCAACATGCTGGGGAAGGACAAGCCGCTCCTACCCTGTCCCGACTGGCTCCCTGGGGACCTCGCGCACGACCGGCCCTCGGCCCTCGGCGAGTACAACAGCGGGAAGATGGACAACTTCGGGATCGCCGACTACGGGGACCCGTGGGCCTACACACAGTTCCACGGGCCCGAGATCCCGGCCTATTGGTTGTGGGCAAGGGAGTTCGCGATCAGCGACCACTTCTTCTCCTCGGCGCTCGGGCCGTCGCTGCCGAACCACTACTTCTTCATCGCGGGCACGTCGGGCGGGGTGGCCGACAACCCCGAGAACATCACCACGGTGCCGTTCCCCGCGACCGACGGACAGCCGGGCGGTGGGCACTTCAAGAGCTGGGGGTGCGACGCGCTCGCGAAGCCGAACACGCACGTCTACGTCGAGACCGTCGACCAGAAGGGCGCGATCGGGCAGCACGGGCCGTGTTTCGGGTTCGAGACCGTCGGCGGGCAGCTGTCACGCAAGAGGATCGACTGGCGCTACTACGCGCCGCTGCCCGGCTACCTCGGCTACATGTGGAACGCCTACAACGGGGTCGACGAGATCTTCCACACCGACCTGTGGCACGAGCACGCGCAACACGACATCGACGATCTGGTGCGCGACATCCAGGCCAACGATCTTCCGCCGGTGACGTGGGCGGTGCCGCACTTCCAGCTCTCGGACCATCCGCCATCGTCGTCCGCGTTCACCCACAACTGGGTGATGGACATCGTCAACGCCCTGATGCGCAGCGACCTGTGGCAGGACACGGTCCTGTTCCTGACCTGGGACGAGTGGGGTGGCTTCTACGACCACGTGGCGCCGCCGCAGGTCGACCAGGTCGGGCTGGGGATCCGCGTGCCGCTGCTCACGATCGGGCCGCACGTCCGGCGCGGTGTGATCGATGACGAGATCGGCGAGTTCTCCACCCCGCTGCGCTTCATCGCCGACAACTGGGGGCTGCCGCATCTGACGCCGCGGATCGCGAAGGCTCACAACTTCGAACATATCTTCAACTTCAAGGCGAACCCTCGCGCGCCCGTGATCGCCACGGAGCGCGCCGTCACGTTCGGCAACCCGTACACGTTCCCGTCGAACTTCCCGGGCTGGCCGCCGGGAACCGTTCCGGTCACGAACCCGTTCGGCTAGCCGTTCCCGAGCCCGCTCCGGGTACGCTACGCGCGACCGAGGAGGGGCCATGAGGAGGTTCGGAGCCGTCTGCGCCGCGCTGGTCCTGTCGCAGCTCGCGCTCGCATCGTCGGCCCTGGCCAGCGAGACGCTCGCCCCGGCCCCCGCGACCAGCACATCCGGAGGCACGAGCGGCGGTCACACCGTGCTGATCGTCCTGGTGGTGATCGGCATCGCCGTGCTGATCGCGGCCGGCGCCCTCGCCTTCCGTCGGTTCGGGCAAGAGTCGTAGGGACTTCCCGGCCCGACGACCGGGTCAGCGCCGAAGCACGCGACCGGATCGTTGGATCTCGTCGCTCCGGTTGGACTCCCACGCGATCCGGCCGTTCACCACCACGAGTCCGATCCCGACCGGGAACGCGTGCGACGCCTCGTACGTCGACGTGTCCCGCACGGCGGCGGGATCGAACAGCACCAGGTCGGCGAACGCGCCTTCCCGGATCGTGCCGCGGTCCCGGATCCCGAACCGCTCGGCCGGCAGCGACGTCATCTTCCGGACGACCGTTTCGATCGGCAGCAGCCCACGGTCGCGCGCGAGCGCCAGGGCGCGTGGGAACGTGCCGTAGTCGCGCGGATGCACCGGGTGGTCGCCGCCGGGTCCGTCCGGCGCGGTCGCCGAGGCGTCCGATGCCACGAACACCTCCGGGTCGGAGAAGATCCGCTCCACGTCGTCCTCGCGCATCGCGTGCCCGACGATGCTGGTGGTCGGATCGGCGTCCAGCAGCCGCACGACCGCGTCCACCGGCTCGACCCCGAGCGTTCCGGCGATCGCCGAGACGTCCTGACCGTTGAACCGCCCTTCCGCGGTCTGGATCACGACGATCCGGTCCCAGCCGACGCCGTCGGCCTCCTCGTCGAGCGCGGCGGCGAGCCGCGGTCGGTCGGTCCGCCCCAGGTGGGCGACGTCAGCCACCGGTGCCCAGGCCGGCAGCAGTGACGCGAGTTGGGAGTTCCACGCCGTGTACGGGTACTGGTCGGCGGTGGCGTCGGCCGCGTCGTGCAGCGTCGCGAGCAGCTCCGCCGACCGGCCCGCCACGTGCGCGCCGTCGCACTTCAGGTGGCTGATGTGCGCCGGCAGTTCCGCGCGCTCGCCCACCGCCAGCGCCTCCTCGACGGCCGCGAAGAGGGTGCGCGCCTCCCCGCGGATGTGGCTGGCGTACAGCCCTCCCGCATCCGCAGCCGCGCCGGCGATCTCGACGATCTCGTCGGTGGCCGCGAACGACCCGGGCACGTAGATCAGGCCGGTCGACAGGCCGAACGCGCCCGCCTCCATCGCCTCGGACGCCAGGGCGCGCATCCCGGCGAGCTCCGCCGCGGTCGGGGGGCGTCGGTCCAGGCCGAGCACCTGACGGCGGAGGGACCCGTGGCCGACCAGCGTCGCGATGTTCACCGCGGGCTCGGCGAGCTCGGTCGTCTCCAGGTAGTCGCCGTAGGACGTCCACGACGGGCGCGGAACCTCGTCGACGCCGCCGTTCGCCAACCAGATCGCGTCCTCCAGGCCGGCCAGCGGGTACGGCGAGGAGCCGCAGTTGCCGACCACCACGGTGGTCACGCCCTGGCGGACGGTGCTCGGCATCGTGGGAAGCAGCAGCGGCGACAGGTCGGAATGGTTGTGGACGTCGATCCATCCCGGCGCGAGCACGAGTCCGGATCCGCCGATCATCCGTGCGGCCTCGGGGACCTCCTCGCCCTCGCGGGCCACCACCGCGATCCGGTCGCCGGCGACGCCCACCGAGCCCACCACCCCAGGCGCGCCGGAGCCATCCATCACCAGCGCGCCGGAGATCACCAGGTCGAGCATCCGCGCAGGCTACCCGCGGCGCTCAGCCGCCGGGCAGGTACACCTGGAACGAGGCGCCGCCCCCGGCGCGTTCCTCGATCCACGCGCGGCCGCCGTGTAGCTCGGCGAACCGCTTCACGAGCGACAGCCCGACGCCCACGCCGGGTGAGTGCTCCGCGGCCGAGCCCGGCGCCTGCCGGAACGGCTCGAAGACCTCCTCGCGGAGCTCGGCCGGGATCCCCGGGCCGTCGTCCTCGACCACCAGCAGCACACCGCCGTCGAGGCCGCGGGCGCGCACCCACACGCGCGCTTGGGGCGGCGTGTGCCGGAACGCGTTCGACAGGAGGTTCTCGACGATCCGTTCGACCTTGGGTGCGTCGACCGACACGACGAGCGGCTCGGCCTCCACCTCGACGCCGCGGGCACGCGGGTTCTCGGTCTCGGCCACCGCGCGGTGGACGAGCGCCGCCAGGTCGGTCGGCCGGCGTTGCGGCGAGACGATGCCGCGCTGCAGCCGGTCGAGGTCGAGCAGGTCGCCCAGCAGGCGCTCGAGCTTGCGAGCGTTCGACGCGATCCGGCGGATCAGGTCGATCGCGTCGTCCTTCGGGAGCTCCAGGTTCGACTGTTCGAGGGTCAGGGCGGAGCCGAGGATCGAGGTCAGCGGCGTCCGAAGGTCGTGCGAGACCGCCTCCAGGAACGTGTTCTTCATGTCGTCGAGCGCGCGGAGCTGCTGCGCGGCCTCGCGTTCGCGGCGGAACGCCTCGGAGTATTTCCGCTCCGAGGCGCGGAGCGCCTGCTCGGCCTGCTTGCGGTCGGTGATGTCCACCATCAGGCCGCGCAGTTGTCGCGGCCCCTGCGCGCTGCGCACCACGTGGATCAGCTCGCGGACCCACAGGATCTGGCCGCGAGGATCCTCGACCCGGTATTCCAGGCCGATGTCCTGCACGTGCTCGACCGCGGCGCGCACGCTTGTCAGGGCATCGCCTCGGTCATCGGCGACGATGTGGTCGCCCCAGCTCCGGCCCTGCATCGGCCAGGCCGACGCGTCGGCGCCGAAGACCGCCTCGGCGTGTCCGCCGACGAACGTCAACCGCAGGTCGCCGGCGTCGGCCTCCCAGAAGATCGCATCGAGGCTCTCGACCAGCTCGTGGAAGCGCTCGAGCTCCGAGAGCCGGCTGGCGTTGCCGAGCGCCAGCGAGGCGATATCGGCCACGCCGCGCGCGAACGCGAGGTCCTCGGCGCCGAACCGCGGACCGGAGGGGCCCGCCGCCACGACGATCGCGCCGAACCCGTCCGGATCCCAGCGCAGCGGCGTCACCAGGACCTCGCCCAATTCCTCGAGGAACCGGAACTCCCTCGGCACCTCGGCCGCGACCTCGGCCGGGATCACGAACGGCTCGGTCTCGCTGAACAGGAAGCTCGTGGCGATCGCCTTGGGCACGTCCGCGATCTCGGCGCGGGGCTTCACGTGGTGCCCCGGCGACGGATGCAGGCGCGCCAGACGGAAGTCGCCGGACTCCTCGTCGCGTGTGTAGGCGGCGGTCGCGGCACAGGGAAGGGTCGTGGGAACCGTCTCGATCGCCTGCTGGAAGATCTCGCCGATCGCCCGCTGCGCGGTCAGGGCTTTCGACAGGTGCAGCAGGGCACGCGACGTCTCGGCCGCCTGCCGTTCGGCGCGCAACAGGTCCGCGTTCTGGAAGGCGACCGCCGCGTGCGAGGCGAGCACCTCCAGCAGGCGCTGGTCCTCCTCGTCGAACTGACCGTAGCCGAGCTTCGACAGGACGATCACGCCGACCAGCTCGTCGCCGCCGATCATCGGCACCGCGAGCATCGACTCGAGCAGGTCCTCCTCGGTGCCCTCGATCGTCACGGAGAAGGGGACCTCGCGCGCGTCGGGGGTCAGCAGCGAATCGCGGGTGAGCGCGACGTTCCCGGTGATGCCCTCGCCGATCGGGGTCACGAGGCTCTCGAGCGTTTCGCGCTCGTACTCGGTGAAGAGCTCGCCGCGGAACGACACCGGCAGCAGCACCTGCCGCGTCTCGTCCAGCAGGTACACGCGGCAGTTGTGGTAGTCGATGATCGTGCGCAGCTCGGCGGTGATCGCCTCCCCGATCTCGCCGACGTCGCGCAGCGCGTTCAATGAGGCCGCGAGGCTATGGAGCATGTCGAGCTGCGCGACGGACCGGGTCCGGTCCGTCGCCGCGTGGAGCTCCAGGTCGTCGTTCGCCGCGTCTACCACCGATCGCCTCGTGGGGTCCGTTCCGCCCATCGTCTCACCCGCATGGTTCCCCTCCTGCGGTTTCGGCGTCCGTCCGAGGGTGCTTGAACCGCGCATCTTCGGGTGGAACCCTCGCGAACCGTGACCGGAACCGCGACCCCCGCGACGGCCGCGTCCGCCCCCGACCTGGACGAACGCTCCCGGGCGATCCTGGACTTCGAGCGCGAGGCGTGGGCCCTGTCCGTGCCCAAGCAGCGGGCGATCCGGGACCGGTTCGGGATCTCGCCGACCCGGTACCACCAATTGCTGCACCGCATCGTGGACCGTCCGGAGGCCCTGGCCTACGACCCGATGCTGGTCCGGCGCCTCCGTCGGATCCGGGAGGCGCGCCGGCGCCGCCGCACCGCCGAGCGGCTCGGCATCCCGCTCTGAGCGGCTAGGATGGCGCCGTGAACCTCGGCACCGGCCGGATCTTGATCCTCGTGGCGCTCGTCGTGGTCGGGATCGCCGTCCTCGCGAACGGGTTCCCCGACGGCGGCACCGGCCCGGCCGCACCCGCAGCATCGGTGAGCTCGCCGGGCGGAACCACCAGCCCGACCACACCGGGGGGCTCATCGTCGCCGACGCCGACCGCCACACCGCCTCCGCAGGTCGACGGCGTGACCGTGATGGCCCTGAACGGAACGAACGTCACCGGCGCTGCCGCGGCCGCGCAGGACATGCTCGTCCAGAAGGGCTACACGGCCCCGGTACCGGCCGCCGACGCCCCGAACGCCGGCGTATCGACCACGACGGTCTACTACCGGACCGGAGCCGACGCCGCACAGAACAAGTCGAACGCCACCCAGATCGCGAAGAAGTACTTCAAGAACGCGCCGGTGAAGAAGCTCGATCAGACGTTCGCCGACGTGGTTCCCACCTCGGTCTCGGTCGTGGTCGTGGTCGGCGACGATTACGCCAGCACGCTGACGCACTAGCCGCGTCGTTCAGGAGCGTCGGCGGAAGATCCGGCGGTACCAGGGCACGTGCCCGGTCGCTTCCTCCTCGGCGTGCTGCCGCTCGATCTCGGCGAGCTCCTGCTCCGACACGACCTTCGGATCGACGATCGGGCGGCCGGTCCACCCCTGGGCGAGGTGCGGTCCGGGACCGGATCCCGACGGCACGTCCCAGGGTCCCTTGCTCACGACCGGGATCTCCGGAAGATCCGGCGGTACCAGGGCGCGTGTCCGGTCGCTTCCTCCTCGGCGTGACGCCGCTCGGCCTCCTCGAGGTCGTGCGTGTCCTTCACCTTCGGGCCGGCGAACAGGGTGCGCCCCGGCTCCATCCGCGGCTGCGCGATGTAGTCCTCGGGCTCGTCCCAGGGTCCCTTGCTCACGGATCCATGATGCGCCCGAGTGCGCCGCCGAACAACCCTCTCGACGTCAGGTGGCGGGGGACTCGAGGTGCGCCTTGATCTTCTCGAGGTCGGACCGCAGCCCCGCGGGCACGTCCTTCTTCAGCTTGAACGACGTGGCCTTCGCCAGGTAGGTCGGCTCCACGAAATCCGCACTCTTCGTGACCTGGGTCGGGTTGTCCCCCGAGAGGTCGAACC
>DATHCP010000029.1:0-19103 GCA_035490535.1 Actinomycetota bacterium | reverse complement strand
TGCGCGCCGGCGACGAGGACGCCTTCATGCGCCTGGTCACCGCGCTCAGCCCTTCGATGCGACGCGTGGCTCGGATGTACGTCGCCACCGACGCGGTGGCCGACGACGTCGTCCAGGACGCGTGGCTCGGGGTCCTCCGCGGGCTCGATGGGTTCGAGGGCCGCTCGTCGCTGCGCACGTGGATCTTCCGCATCGTGGTGAACATCGCGAAGACGCGGGGGCAGCGCGAGGGGCGGAGCGTGCCGTTCGCGTCGCTCGCCGGTGACGACCTGGACGAACCGTCGATCGATCCGAGCGCGTTCTTCGGTCCGGAGGATCCGGGGGCCGGCGGCTGGTCATCGCTGCCGTTCGACTGGCGGGGGATGCCCGAGGCGCGGGCCGAGGGCGCCGAGACGATCCGGGTGATCGGCCGCGCGATCGCGGAGCTCCCGCCGCTGCAGGCCGAGGTGATCCGGCTCCGCGACGTCCAGGGCTGGACCTCGGAGGAGGTCCGTAACGCGCTCGACCTGACCGAGACGAATCAGCGGGTGCTCCTGCACCGGGCGCGGGCCCGCGTGCGCCGGGCGCTCGAGGACCATTTCCGGAGCGTGGCCACCGCATGAGCGCCGACGTCGAGATCACCTGCCGCGAGGTCGTCGAGCTGTTGAGCGACTTCCTCGACGACGAGCTGTCGGCGTGGCAGCGCGCCCGGGTCGAGACCCATCTCGCCGGCTGCGCCGGCTGCACGATGATCCTCGACGAGCTCCGGGAGACGGTGCGGCTGACCGGCCGCCTCACCGAGGAGGACCTGACCCGCGAGCAGGGCGCAACGCTGCTCGAGGCCTTCCGCGACTGGCGCGCCGGCGGTTAGCCGGCGTCCGGATCGGCGCCCAGGTCGCGCAGGCGCGTGTCGGCCTGCTGGACCAGTTGGTCGACGCCGGCGTCCTGCGCTTCGGCCCGGGCCTTCCGGAGCAGCTCGATCGCCTGCTCGCGCCGCAGCTCCATGTTCGCGTCGTTCGAGTACTTCAGTTTCTCGTCCGCCTTGATGATCAGGTCGAAGATCTCCGCCGGGGTCATCCGTTCATCCCTCCGTCGCGTTCGCGGTCGAGCCGGTCGAGGTAGCCGCGGATCTGGATCGCGACGGCCGCCCCCTCCCCGACGGCAGACGCCAGCTGCTTCGTCGAGCCGCCACGCACGTCGCCGGCCGCGAACACACCCGGGATCGACGTCATGAAGCTCGCGTCGGTGGCCACGAAGCGGCGCTCGTCCAGGGCGACCGAGCCGCCCAGGAACCCGGTGTTCGGATCGAGCCCGACGAACACGAAGACCCCCGCCGGGTGCCGCTCGCTCCGCTGGCCCGTGCGAAGGTCCTCCAGCTCCACGGCCCCGAGCTTGCCCGATCCGTCATCCTTGGCTCGGAAGGCCGTGACGCCGGTTCCGAGCAGGACCTCCATCTTCGCGTGATGCTGGACCTTGTCCTGCAGCAGCTTGGAGCCGCGCAGCCGGTCGCCCCGCTCCACGACCACGACGCGATCGGTGAACTGCGTCAGGAACAGACCCTCCTCGAGCCCGGAGTTCCCGCCGCCGATCACGAGCAGCTCGCCGGAACCCTTGTAGAACGGCCCGTCGCAGGTGGCGCAGAAGTGGACGCCGGCGCCGATCAGTTCGTCCTCGCCCTCGGCGTCGGTGCGCCGGTAGCTCGAGCCGGTCGCGATCACGACCGCGCGCGCGTGGTAGTGATCGCCGGTCGCGGTGGTCACATCCAGCTCGCGGTGGCCCTCGTCGGTGATGGACGTGACGCTCACGGCCTGGAGCAGCTCCACGCCGTAGCGCTCGGCCTGCCGCACGAACCGGTCGGCGAGCTCGGCACCGCCGATCCCTTCCGGGAACCCCGGGTAGTTGTCGAGCCGCTCGGTGATGCCCGCCTGTCCGCCCAGGCCCTTCGCGTCGACCACCAGCGTCTCGAGGTTCTCGCGGGCCGCGTAGATCGCCGTCGTGAGCCCGGTCGGACCGCCGCCGACGATCACGAGGTCGTACACGTGCTGCATCGCCGACCGCACCAGGCCGAGCTCGTCGGCGAGCTCCTCGTTCGTGGGCTCGGCCAGGTGCGAACCGTCGGCGAAGACGACCGTGGGGATCATGCGGCGGCCGTCGTTGCGCCGCTCGACCTCGCGGAGGCCGCCCTCGTCGCCATCGATGTCGTGCCAGTCGAAGGCGATCCGCTGGTCGGAGAGGAACTTCTTCGCACGCCGACAGTCCGGGCACCAGCTGGCGCCGTAGACCTGGATCTCCGCCATCCGCTGCCACCTTCCGGTTCCGGGCTCTCCCGCGGCACCGTACGCGATGCGGCGCCGCGCGTTACAGGCCGGACCTCGGTGACGTCAGGTCGACCCGGAGGTCGGCGAACGACGCGGAAGACTTCCCGAACTCCCACCAGCCCTCGACCCACGGCTGCACGAACGCCATGTTCCGGCCGTAGACGAGCGGGATGCACGCCACCTCGTCGGCCACCGCCATCCGATCCGCCTCGTGGAAGAGCTCCAGGCGCCGCCGGTCGCTCCGCTCGAGACGGGCGCGCTCGATCAGCCGGTCGTAGGCCTCGGAGGAGAATCCGCCTTCGTTCGTCCGGCTGTCGGACTGGAACAGGAGCCGGAGGAAGTACTCGGGATCGGCGTAGCCCGGGAACCATCCGGTGATCCGGAGGTAGGCCCGGTCGGCACGGCCACCGATCTGACTCGCCTCCTCGGCGCGCCAGGACCACGTCCGGACCTTCACCCCCGACCCGAAGACGGCGGCCCAGGTCTCGGCGATCACGGGGAGGATCTCGCGCCAGACCTCCATCCCCGCGACCTCCAGCTCACCGTGGAAGCCCGAGCGCTCCATGCTCTCCCGGGCCAGGTCGGGGTCGAAGCGCAGCGCGATGTCCGGCGTGTGACCCTGGAGCGCGGGCGGAACGACACCCCCCGTGGCCACGACCAGGTTCGCCGGCGCGATCGCCGCGAGCGCCTCGCGGTCGATCGCATGGGCCAGCGCCCGTCGCAGATCGCGGTTCGCGGTGATCGGATGGGTGTGATCGAAGCGGAGGTACGCGGACCACGCCGCGGCGCCCAGCTGCACGTCGCTGAGGTCCTCGTTCCCCGGGAGCAGGTCGTTCAGCCGCGGGGTGTACCGGACCAGGATCATGTCCTGGTCGTCCCGGCGGAAGGCGGGCAGCGCGTCGGCGATGCTCGAGCGGTGGAAGCGGACGTCCCGGACGTTGCCGGAGCGGGCACCGGATCGATCGCGGCGCCGAAGCGTGAGGAGGTCCTCGGTGCGCTCGACGATCTCGAACGCCCCGCTCACCACCTGGGCGCCAACGGTCGCCCAGGTCTCCGGTGCGGCCTCGATCGCGTGACGTGGCTGCGGGCCGCCGTCCGGCCGGTTCATCACGGACAGGAAGTAGGGCGCGGGTGCGGCCAGGCGGAACTCGACCGTTCGATCGTCGAGGGCTCGCACGCCGATCGCGTCGGCGTCGTCGTTGCGTCGCAGGTAGTAGTCCTGCCCGTTCTCCAGGACGAAGTAGATCGCCACGGAGGCGCCCGGTGCGTCGGGGTTCAGCACCCGCTTGATCCCGAACTCCACGTCGGCCGCGACGAGCGGGGTTCCGTCCGACCAGGTGAGCCCGTCGCGGAGGTGGAAGACGTAGCGCAACCCGTCGTCGGAGATCTCCCAGCGCTCGGCCAACGACGGCACGATCGTCCGCTCGGGCCATTGCTCGACCAACCGGTCGAACAGCTGCATGCACAGCTGGATGTTCGGCCAGGCGATCGCCGATCGGGGATCGGGGTCGTTGGGGAGGAAGCTCGTGGCGACCTCCAGTACCGCCTCCGGCGGATCGGGCGGCGGCTCCGGCGGCGTCCATAGGGGGAACGCACGCTGGAACGCCTCGTTCGCCTCCCGGAACCGCAGCGCCATGTGCAGCGCGAGGGCGAGCTTGAACAGGACCAGCGCCATCTCCTCGCGGGCGCCGCGTCGCTCGAGGATCGGCAGCAGTTCGCGGTACGAGCTGATCGCCTCGTCCAGCGCGTACTCCTGGCGCGCTCGATCGCCGGCGGCGGCGAGGTAGGCGACCGCCTTGTCCTCGTCGGCGGCGGCCAGCCAGTGATGCGCGAGGAGGCCGGCCACCTCGTGTTCCCGGCCGGCGTACCGCGCCTCGAGCCACACGGCGGCGCGACGATGGAGCTCACGGCGCTGCGAGGCGACCAGCGTCCGGTACGCGGCCTCCTGGATCAACGCGTGCTTGAAGCGGTATTCGGGCTCGGGCCACCGGCGGGCTTCGCGGACCAGGTCCAGCCGCTCGAGATCGAGCAGGGACGCACGCACGTCGCCGTCCCCGGCGACGGCCTCGAGATGCGGGAGGCCGAAGGTCCGGCCGAGCACCGAGGCGGCGACGAGGGCGTCCCGGGCCGGCGTCGGCAACCGGTCGATGCGCGCCACGATCACCTTCTCGACGGTCGGAGGGACCTCGACCGCCACCTCGTGGTCGAACCGCCATCCGTCGCCGTCACGAGCGAGCGCGCCGGCATCGGTCAACGATCGGACGATCTCCTCGAGGAAGAACGGATTGCCCTCCGCGGGCTCGAGGATCCGCCGTTCCATGTCCGCCGGGAGGGTCGCCGCTCCCACGAGCGCGTGGAGCAGCTCCCGGTCGGCATCCCGGTCGAGGGCGTCGAGCGCGAGCTCCTGCGTTCGATGCGGGTACTCGCGGACCGCGGTCTCCTTCAGCCGCCAGCACGCGTGATCCCGCTCGGGGCGCATCGTCAGGACCAGGAGCAGCGCCGAGACCTCCGCGTCGGCGAGCAGATCCTCCAGGAGCTGCAGGGACGTCGGATCGGCCCAATGCAGATCTTCGACGATCGCCACGACCGGTCCGTCCTCGGCCAGCCGGCGCAGGACCGCCCGGATCACCTCGAACGTGCGGAACTGGAGGGCCTCCGGCGAGAGCTCGGCGAGCCGGTCCGAGGCGTCGGGCTCCAGGGTCAGCCCGAGCATCGCGCCGAGGTACGGGTAGAACTCCAGCAGCCGCTCGCCGAACAGCCGCTCGGTCTCGCGGCGCAGCGCCACCCGGATCCGGAGCTCCGGTTCGTCCGGCGAGATCGCGAGCCACGACGCCAACAGATCGCGCACCGGCCAGTACTGCATCGCGTCCCCGTAGGACACGCAACGGCCCTCGAGCCAGACCGGCGGCACGTCGCCGTTCTCGGAGCGCGTGCGGAGCTCCGCCAGCAACCGGCTCTTGCCGATGCCGGGCTCGCCGGTCACCAGCAGGATCCCGCCGCTGCCCCCGCGGACGGCCTCGATCGACGAGGCGCCGACGTCGAGCTCCCTCGCGCGGCCGACGATCCTGGCCTCGACGTCTGCGATCCCGCGGGTCGGCCCGTGGATCGCCCGCGTGCCCAGGACCGGATACGCGGTCACCGCCTCGGTCTTGCCCTTCAGCGTGAGTGTCCGCGCCTCGCCCCAGTCGAACATCGCCGCGATCGACCGGCGCGTCGCCCCGCCGACCAGCGCGGTTCCCGGATCGGCCTGGGTCTGCAGGCGCGCGGCGACGTTCACGGCGTCCCCCATCGCGCCGAGCTCGATGCGGCTCCCGGCCCCCACCGCGCCGACGATCACGGCGCCCGTGTGCACGCCGACCCGCACCCCGAACCCCTCGACGCCCCACGCGCGCTCGACCTGTCGCGCGTACTCGTCCATCTCATCGCAGATCCGCAGCGCGGCGCGCACGGCCCGCTCGGGATCGTCCTCGTGCGCGACCGGCGCACCGAAGAGCGCCAGCACCCCGTCCCCGGCCAGGTCCTTGATCGTGCCGCCGAAGCTCTCGACCGCCCCGATCACCCGGGCGATCGCGTCCTGGACGATCAGCTTCAGCTCCTCGGGATCGAGCCGCTCGCCGAGGGTCGTCGAACCGACCAGGTCGGCGAACACGGCCGTGACGACCTTCCGCTCCTCACGCAGGGGTTCTGAGGACGAGGACACGTTCCGGATTGTGCCAACCTCGCCGGCCGAGTGCTCAGAGGAGGTCGGCCAACGCCTCGGCACCGCGTTCGATCGCCTCGCGATCCGCGAGGCGATCGAGCCACCCCGGCGGGATCGCCGTGCGGCCGTGATGGGCGCCCAGCAGGGCGCCCGCCACGGACCCGTTCCCCGCCGTGGCACCGCCCAGCGACACCACGTGCCGGAGCCCGTCCTCGAACCCTCGCCCCGCGGCGACGGCCTGGAGCCCCGCGCCGGCGGCGAACAACGTGAAGTCGGTGTGCCGCCGATCGATCTGCCGAGCCCTGCCGATCTCGTCGATCAGGTATTCGAGCTCCTCCGCCCCGTCCCCGCCGACGACCCGCTCCATCGCGCCGACCACCGCCGGCGCGGGTTCGCCGCCGGCCACGAGGCCGGCGATCGCGAGCGTCACGGCGGCACACGACGTCCCGCAGCGGCCGTCGGCGTGGGTGAGCGCCGCCAGCACCGGCGCCTCCGCCGCGAGTCGCTCCGGCTCGCGGGTCCGGACGACGCCGAGCGGGCCGCACCACCGCACCGCGCCGTTGCCCCCGCTGACCTCCGGCCCCATCGTGTCGACGAACCAGCGCGCCGCGTTCCGATCGCCGTCGCGCGCGCGGGCCAGGACGCGCGCGGTCTGGGGATCGACCACGGCCGGGCCGGCCGCGAACCAGGCTAGGTGCCGCGCCAGCACATCCTCGAGATCGAGCCGGCCCCGGGCGGCCAGCAGGGAGTCGGTCAGGCTCTGGGCCATCGCGGTGGCGTCCGTTCCGGTGCCCGGGGGGCCCACCGACGAGGGCGGTTCGAAGGCCGGGATCGGATCAGGGATCCCCTCCCGCGGGAGTCCCGCGAACGGCGCCCCCAAAGCGTCCCCGATCGCCAGCCCGAGGATCGAGCCGATCGCGCGGTCCCGCTCCTCCACGGACCGATGCTAGCGGCAGCCGGTTGGCCGCCGAACGTCCCGGCGCCCTACGCTTCGACGATGGTGGCGTGTCCCCGGTGCGGTCACGAGAACGCGGACGACGCGCGCTTCTGCCAAGCGTGCGGCGCCGAACTCCGCCGGGCCGCGCCGGCCGAGGAGCGCAAGCTGGTGTCCGCGCTGTTCGTTGACCTGGTCGGATCGACCGCGCGTGCCGAGCAGGCCGATCCCGAGGTCGTCCGGGAGGAGCTCCGGTGGTACCACGAGCGGGCCCGCGCGGAGCTCGAGCGCTTCGGCGGCACGGTCGAGAAGTTCATCGGCGACGCGGTGGTCGCGATCTTCGGCGCGCCGATCGCCCGCGGCGACGACGCCGAGCGCGCGGTCCGAGCCGGCCTTCGAGTCCTGGAGGCGATCGACGAGCTGAACGAGGAGCACCCCGGCCTCTCCCTGCAGGCGCGCGTGGCCGTGAACACGGGCGAGGCGCTCGTGACCGTCAGCGCGCGTCCCGAGCTCGGCGAGGCGTTCGCGACCGGCGACGTGATCAACACCGCGGCCCGGCTGCAAGGCGCCGCGCCGCCCGGGCGGCTGATCGTCGGCCAGGAGACGTACCGAGCCACCCGCCGAGCCGTCCGCTACGAGGAGGTCGGGCCGGTGGATGCGAAGGGCAAGCGGGAGCCCGTTCCTGCGTGGCTGGCGATCGGCGAGGCGGACCAAGCTCCGGTTCCCACGGATCGCACGCCCCTGATCGGCCGCGACCGCGAGACCGAGCAGCTCGCGTCGGTCTGGTCGGCGTCGCGCGAGCACGGGCGTCCGTCCGTCGTCACGATCCTGGGGCCGCCCGGGATCGGGAAGTCTCGCCTGTCACGCGGGTTCCTCCGAGGGATCGAGGGCGACGGGGGCGTCGCCGTCACCGGTCGCTGCCTGCCGTACGAGGAGGTCGCCGGCTATCCGGCGTCGGCGGAGCAGCTCCGCTCGATCGCCGGGATCCTCGAGAGCGACCCGCCCGAGGCCGCACGATCGAAGCTCGCCGCGTGCGTGGCATCGTTCCTGCCGGACCCCGAGGTCGCCGACGTCACGCGCTACCTCTCGCTCCTGCTGGGCCTGGGCGTGGACGACCCGACCGACGACCGGACGCAGCTGTTCTACGCGATGCGCCGCTTCGTGGAGGGTTGGGGCGCTGCGCATCCCGGCGTCCTGCGGTTCGAGGACCTCCACTGGGCCGGTGCCGGCCAGCTCGAGCTGATCGATCACCTCGTCGCCCGGGTCCGCGACGTCCCGGTGGTCTTCCTGCTGCTCAGCCGGCCGGAGGCCGAGGCGGCGATCCGCTCCTGGGGCGCGGGTGTGATCCCCCAGTGGACGATCCCGCTCGGGCCCGTCTCGGCGGCGGACGCCTCCGCGATCGCCACCGCCGTCCTCGGGGCGGGCGCCGCGGTCGACCGCATCGTCGAGGTGTGCGACGGGAACCCGCTGTTCATCGAGGAGCTCGCCGCGTCGATGAGCGACCGGCTGGCCGACGGGCAGCAGCTGCCGACCGCGGTGCGTGAGGCGATCGCGTCGCGGATCGACCTGCTGCCGGCCGAACCCCGCGCCGCGCTGCTCGACGCATCGGTGATCGGCCACACGTTCTGGCGCGGAGTCCTCGCGGCCGTGCGCCCCGATCCGGATCTCGAGACGGCGCTCGACGCGCTCGAGGTCCGGGACCTGATCCACCGCGAGCCCCGCAGCCAGGTCGCCGGGGACATCGAGTTCTCGTTCCGCCACATGCTGATCCGCGAGGTGGCGTACGGCACGCTGCCGAAGGCGATCCGGCGGGAACGGCACGCGGGGATCGCCGCCTACATCGAGGAACACGAGCCGGAGCGACGGCGCGAGCTCTCGTGGCTGCTCGCCCACCACTGGCGCGAGGCCGGCGAGGCCGCGAGGGCCGTCGAGTACCTCCTGATCTCCGCCGAGCGGGCCGCGGAGTCGTGGGCGAGCGACGAGGCGCTCGCCCTCCTGAACCAGGCGCTCGAGCTCGCCGCGGCCGATCCGGACTCCTCGGATCGGGTCCGCCTGCGCCGGGCGATGCTGATGGTGGAGCTCGGTGCCTTCGAGACCGTGGCCGCCGAGATCAACGACATCCTCCCGCGCCTGCGCGGCACGGATGCGGTCGAGGCGCTGCTCGTCCGCGGGTGGGCGGCGACATGGCTCGAGGACCCGGAGGTCCGCGAGATCGCGCTGCACGCCCTCGCCGCCGCCGAGGCGCTCGGCGACCAAGAGCTGATCGCCGCGGCGCTCGCATGCGTGAGCCTCGCGGGGATCAACGACGGGACGCTCCCCGACGCGGTCGCGACCGGCGAGCGCGCGCTCGAGCTCCGCGTCCCCGGGAGCCGCCCGAGCCGCTTCGTGATGGCCGAGGAAGCCGTCTTCGAGGCCGCCTACTGGATGGGCGACTACGCCCGCTCGGAGGAGCTCTCACGGCATGCCTTCGACGTCGGCGGCGCCACCCATGCCGTCGAGCCCCTCGTGCGGGGCGGCGCCTGGCACGGTCTGACGCTGCTGGCGATGGGCCGGACCGAGGAGGGTTTGGCGATGCTCGACCGGATCATCGCGACCGCCGACGAGCTGGACGTGCCCCGATGGGGCGCCGCCCCGCTGAACTACTCCTCGTTGGCGTTCCGCGACCTCTACCTGGTCGAGGAGGCGCGCCGTCGCAACGAAGCCGCCCTCGCGTTCGTCCAGGCGCACGGCGAATGGGGCATGCCGCTCCTCCAGGGCCGGACCGACCTGCTGCTCGCCGACCTGATGGCCGGTGACGTGGGCGCCGCACAGGCAGGATGGCCCGAGGTCTGGGACGCGGCGATCAACGGGGCGGCGTGGCGCCCCTGGCTCGGCGGGTGCCGTCTGTCGCTGATCCGGGCGCGGATCGCGCGCGAGGCCGAAGGACCCGACGCGACCGCCGGCCACGCCCTGGACGCGATCGCGCGGGCGCAGCGCGCCACGCGGCCGAAGTACGAGGCGGCGGCGAGGACCCTGCTGGGCGAGGCGTTCGTCTCGCTCGGCCGGCGCGAGGACGGCCTCACCGAGGTCCGCGCCGCGACGGAGATCGCCGAACGGCTCGGCGGCGCGACCCCCCGGTGGCAGACGTGGGCCGCCCGATCGAGGATCGCCTACGCGACCGGCGACGACGACGACGCGGCCGCCGCCGCCGCCCGGGCACGCGAGATCCTGCAGACATGGCTCGCGACGCTCACCGCCGAGCACGCCGCGTCCGTGCGCGGCGCGCCCGAGCCGGCCCAGGTCCTCGCCGGCGGCTGAACCGCATCGTCGCAGGTCACAGCCATGGATCCTCTGGTAGCCTGGGCGTCCGCATGAACAAGACCGGACCCAAGCACCGCACCTGCCGCCGCGTCGGCGCACCCCTGTGTGGGCGCCCGAACTGCCCGGCGAACAAGCGCCCGTACCCGCCTGGCCAGCACGGCCGGGGGCGCAAGCGCATCTCCGAGTATCAGACGCGCCTGGTCGAGAAGCAGAAGCTCCGCGCGATCTACCGCGTGAACGAGAAGCAGATGCGCCGCTACTACGAGCGCGCGACGGCCCGGACCGGCGTCACCGGCGAGGAACTCCTGCGGCAGCTCGAGACCCGCCTGGACACCGTGTGCCTGCGCCTCGGGTTCGCGCTGACCACGCCGCAGGCCCGCCAGCTGGTCTCCCACGGCCACGTCTCGATCGACGGCCGTCGGACCGACGTCCCCAGCGCCCAGGTGAAGCCGGGTCAGACGATCACGCTGTCGGACAAGGCGAAGAACTTCATCCCGGTCCGCGAGGCCCTCGAGATCACGCCGGAGCCGCCGCCGTACCTCTACCGGAACACCGACGAAGCCTCGGGAACCCTGTCGCGGCTTCCCGAGCGCGACGAGATCCCGCTGCCGGTCCCGCTCGAAGAGCGATTGATCGTCGAGTTCTACTCCTGAGCCGGTGGGCGTAACGCCGCCCGCACGAACGCCAGCGTCTCGATCTCCCGGCGCTTCAACGACGCCCGGCTCTCGTCGCCGCCGACCACCGCGTTCAACACCGACGCCTCCGTGAGCGCGCCGACCACCGCCGTGTAGAGCGTGAACAGCAGCAGGGCCGGGTCCTGCTTGCGGATCTCGCCGTCGTCCATCCCGCTCTGCAGGAACCCGATCGCGCGTTCCCGGAGGGGATCGATCACGGCCGCGAACCGGTCGAACGCCTCGGGGCCGAGTCGCCCCGCCTCACGCACGAACATCGGGAACTCGGGCCACTCCGCCGCCAGCCCGAAGACCGCATGGATCACGGCCTCGGCCTTGTCCCAGTACGTCTCCATGCCGGCGAGCGCGGCGCCGATGTCCCGTGCGAGGCGCTCCCCCGCGGCGGCCAGGCATGCCTCGAGCAGCGCGTCCTTCGTGGGGAAGTAGTACAGGAGCGTCTGCTTGCGCACGCCCACCGCGGTCGCGATGTGCTCGAGCGAGGCTCCCTTGTAGCCGTCCCGGCCGAACTGCCGGATCGCCTCCTCGATGATCGTGGTGCGGCGGCGCTCGCCCCCCGTGCGCGGCATCCCGACTAGCCTAGCTCCACGCCTTCGGCTCGCCGCGACGCGCCACCGGTCGCGTCCCCTCCCACGTCCGCCGCCAGGGGGATCCCGCGGGCCCTGCGAGCGACGGCGTCTCGCCGCGGTCGGCGCGCCCGATCGCGTCCCACCAGGACGTCCGATCCTCGTCGAAAAGCTCGGCGACCGCGTCCTGCATCCGGACCGACAACGACCGATGCGTCTCGCCTGGCACCGCTTCGATCGCATCGCCGTAGCGCAGGGTCACCACAGGCCGGCCGCGCCGCGGCCACCACTTCCCCTTCGGCATCGCCTGGAACGCGCCGACGATCGCGATCGGCACGCAGGGCACCTCGAGCTCCAGCGCCAGGCGCGCGGCACCGTGCCGGAACCGCTGCAGGTGCCCGTCGGAGGACCGGGTGCCCTCCGGGAAGACCACGATCGACCATCCGTCGCGCACCAGCTCGCGCGCCTTGTCGATCGCCCCCTGACCGCCTTTGCCCCGGTCGATCGGGAACGCGGCGTAGACGAGCGCCGTGAACGCCTGCCGCCACCACACGTCGAAGAAGTAGTCGCGGGCGGCGCCGACGGCGGTCGTGCGCTGGAACCGGTCCGGCAGCGTGCACATGATCAGCGTGGCGTCCAGGTGGCTCGAGTGGTTCGAGTAGAAGATCACGGGACCGCGGACGTCGCGCAGCCGATCCAGGCCGTAGACCCGCAGCGACAGCTCACCCTTCACGAGCGGATGCATGAATCCCTGCAGGATCGCCTGTCGAGCGAACACCCCGGCCGGGCTCCGCGCCCAGTCGGTCGGGAAGCCCTCGTCCTCACGCTCCTCCATGAACGGTTCGGCCGAGCGCGGCACGAGGGGCCGGCGCCCCCACCGGAACCCCCGGGCCATCTCCTTGAGCTCGTCGCGCGCGCTCATCGGCTCACCGCACGTCTGCGATCATGATCGGCGGCGCGTGGAAGTACGTGATCTTCGGCGTCGATCCGACCGTGTCCTTCGCCATCTCGAGCGCGTCCCGCAGCGAGTCCGCGCGGCGGTACCCCAGGCGCGCGACGGTCTTCGGCTCGCCGCCGACGAAGATCACGCTCCCGCAATGGTCGCGGCCGTGTGCTCCCCAGTACCACATGTAGAACGGGTGCACGCCGTGGTACGCGTTCGATGTCCGGTACAGGTGCGCGTACCAGGGGTCCGTCGCGTAGCGCTCCTCGTAGCGCTCCTCGATCTCCTTCGGCTCGGTCGTGTCGGCCAGGACCTCCTCGAAGAAGTCGACGTAGCTCGGATGGTGGATCGTGTGGAACTCCCACGGCACGGGGTGGTACAGGATCGCGACGCCGCCCTCGCGCACGAGCGGCACGTTCCGATACATGTTGAACAGGTAGCCGAGCCCCAGGCAGTGGACCAGGATCGGGTTCAGGATCGAGTTCACGTTGTACGGCCCCAGGTATGGGATCCCCATCACCAGGACGTCGGCCTGCCCCTCGACCTCGACGAGCTGCTGGCGGTGCAGGTTCGCGAGCGTGCGCTCGTGCACCGCCTCGACCTCACCGGCATGGACGCCGGTGACCTGGTACGACCCCTCGATCCGTCGGTAGAACTCACGGCGCACGCGCGGTGGCGCCAGGTCGTTCGCCTTCTTGGCGGCCATCATCAGGCCTTGGTCCTTCACCGACCACTCCCACTCGCGCTCGTTCAGGAACCCGAGCTGTGACGGGAAGGTGCGGCTGTTCAGCGTGGTCTCGATCTGGAAGACCTTCACGCCGTTCGCCGCGAGCAGCCGGCCCATCCGGATCGTCGAGTCGTTGATCGCCGAGTGGCCAGGCCGCGGATCCATATAGCTCTTCGAGTCCAGCATCGTGTGGACGTTGTGGTGATGGCGCAGGCTCTTGTAGCTGGCCAGGCCGATCGCGACCGACTTATGGCCACCGTCCATCGCGACGAGGTTGATGTTGACGTAGACGATCAGGTCGGACTCGGCGGCCCGCTTCATGATCTCGACGTCCTCGTCCATGTCGGTCTGGCCGATGTACGCGAGCCCGTCCTTGTCCTCGGCGTCGAAGTTGTAGAGGCGGTCGGGCCAGAACGAGCGGTAGACGCGCTCGCCGACCATGCGGCGGATCTCCTCCGGCGTCATCCGGCGGTGCAGCGCGGTGGCGATCACGATCTCGAGGTCGTCGACCCCGGCGCGAGCAGCCAGCTCGATCACCTGCTCGAGCACCCGCTGGCGGACGTCCGGCAGTTGCATCGGCGGCAGCGGCACCGAGATGTCGTCGACCGCGATCGTCAGCTTCATCCCGGCGAACAGCAGCTCCGGGAGCGGCTTAGCGTCGCCGGTCGGCTCCAGGAGCGCACGGCCGATCCGTCCGCTCAGATCGCGCAGGCCCGGCAGCGGGTCGGGCGGGTACACGACGCGCGTCCCCAGCGGGAACCGCTGCATCCGGTACCCCTCGCCCTCGTGCACGATCAGCGGGGGCGTCCGCTCGTCCACCTCCAACACGAATCCCGGCCTTGGCATCGGTCTGTGACTCCCTCTCTCTCGCTCCTCTAGTCCTGCGGCGCGAACGCCACCTTGAACGTGCCGAGCTTGCCGGCGGACATCGCGTGGTCGATCGCCTCACGCCACCGATCGAGCGGATACGTGGCGCCGACCAACTGCTCGAGGACCGGCAGGTTGCCGGACGCGCCGAGCGCCAGATCGAACGTCGGCACGCGCGAGCCGTCGGGCATCGTCTCCGTGCCCGACGTGTAGGCGCCGACCAGCTCGAGCTCGCGGAACCACAGCGGCGTGAGGTCGGCGCCCGCGCCGGGGATCCCGCCGACCACCACCCGGCCGCCGGCGCGGACGGTCCGCAGCGCCAGGTCGAGGCCACCGCGCGAGCCGACGCACTCGATCGCGACGTCGGCGCCGCCGAGCAGGAAGTCCTGGCCCCGCTCCGGGGACAGCTTCACGGCGCCGCTCACACGGCGCACGGCCTTGGCGGTGTGCTGCGGCTGGATCACCTCGTCGGCTCCGGCGAGCCTCGCCGCCGCGCGCTGCTTCGGGTGCTTCGCGGCCACGATCACCCGTCCCGGTTGCGTGAGCAGCCGGACCGCGACGAGCGTCAGGATCCCCACGGTTCCCGCGCCCACGATCACGACCGTCTGTCCCGGCTCGATCCGCGCGCGCAGCGCCGCATGGATCGCGCACGCGAACGGCTCGATCAACACGGCGGCGCGGTCGGACGTCCCCTCGGGCACCGCGTGCAGCTGGGAGCGATGCGCCACGAACTGTCGGCTCCAGCCGCCGCCGGTCTGCTGGCAGTAGCCGGTCTGCAGCCCCGGCTTCAGATGCCCGACCGTGACGCGGTCGCAGCGTCCGACGTCGCCGGCCGCGCAGTTGGGGCACGGGGGATCCTCGCCACGAGCCTCGCAGCCCAGGACCGACGACAGGACGACGCGGGTGCCGGCGGCCAGGTCGTCCGACGGATCGAGGAGCTCGCCGACCACCTCGTGGCCGGGCACGAACGGCGTGGAGACCAACGGGGAGAAGTAGAACGACGAGCGCCCGGCGAGGGTCGACAGGTCGCTGCCGCAGATGCCCGCGAGCACGGGCTTGACGCGGACCCAGCCCTCGCGGCCCTTCGGCGGCTCGGGGTCCCGGATCTGCGCCAGGCGGAGCGGGGCGAGCGGCCCAGCGATCAGCCCGGGGGCCTTCGCGCCGACCGTTCGGGCTCCCACGTAGCGCGGAACGCTCCGGAAGTACTCCAGGGCAAGGGTGCTCATGTACTCCGCCCCGAGAGGGCCCGCCTGCGGTTCTCTACCATGTGGCAGATTATGCATCTCTACCGGTTGGTAGACAAGTGCGAGGTCTTTCCCCGACCCCCGGATCCGAGATCTTCCTGGAGAGACGAAAACCTCAAGGGGACTCTAAGATCTGGCAGGTTTGACGAAGATGCCGGTTCCCACGAAGGCACCGAACGACGGGCTACCGATCCGCGACGTCTCCGCCCGTAGCGGCGTCGCTCCCTCGGCCCTCCGCTTCTACGAATCGCTCGGCCTGATCTCCTCCGAGCGCACGGCCGGCGGCCACCGCGTGTACCCGCGGCACGTCCTGCGACGGGTCGCCTTCATCCGGATCGCCCAGCGGATGGGGCTGAGCTTGCAGCAGGTCGCCGACGCGCTGGCCACGCTGCCCCCCGACCGCGCGCCGACGAAGGCGCAGTGGGCGAAGCTCAGCCGGTCGTGGCGCCGCGAGCTGGACGCACGGATCGGCACGCTCGAGCGGCTGCGAAACGACCTGACCGGCTGCATCGGCTGCGGTTGCCTGTCGCTGCAGACCTGCACCCTCTACAACCCGCAGGACGTGGCGGCCACGAGGGGCGAGAGCGCGCGGTACCTCCTGGGCGACGATCCCGCCGAGCTCGTGCCGGAGCTCGCCGAGCTGGACGGGGACTAGCGGACCGCCGGCCTCGGGAAGCGGACCTTGGGCATGCCCTTCGACATCGCCCACGCTTCGATCGGCCAGCGGCGCCGGCGCGCGTACCGGTACAGCTGGGAGTCGGGCGAGACGGCGACGGGGTTGCCCACCGCCCGCAGCAGCGGCAGGTCGGAGTACGAGTCCGCGTAGGCGAACGAGCGCCGCAGGTCGACGCCCTCCTGCTGGGCGGAGCGCCGTAGCCACGCGGCGCGGGCCTCCCCGACCAGCGGCGGTTGCGACATGAACCCCGTGTACCGCCCGTCGCGCTCTTCGAGTTCGGCCCCGATCAGCACGTCGAACAGCGGCGCGAGCGGACGGACGAACGGCTCCGCGGCCGCCGTGATCATCACGGTCCGATGGCCCGCGGCACGGTGCTCACGCACCCGGCGGATCGCGGCCGGCGAGGCCTTCTGCAGCATGAACTCCGCGACGTGGCCCTCGATCAGGCGGTCCAGCCGTTCCACGTCGGCACCCTCGTAGCGCCGGAAGAACGTCCGCAGGAAGTCGCCGCGGTCGCGCCGGTCGGTCTGGAGGTACCCGGGGATCCGGCCGAAGACGCTCACGAGCTCGGCGGGCCACTCGTTCGCCTCGAGGTCGGCCAGGCGCGTCCAGACGTAGGACTCCACCACGTTCGAGGAGATGATCGTTCCCTCCATGTCGAACACCGCGAGCGTCGGCTGCTCCGCCGGTCGGATCGTGACGGTCGGCCGTTCGCGGTCGCGGCGCGCCAGCTCGCGGAGCGACCTCGTCACCGCGGGGCAGTGCACGTCCTGGAGGTAGTGCTTCCAATCGAGCACTCCGGCGTCGAACGGGAACCGCTCGCGGTCCTCGACCGACAGCTCCCCCCAGAGCCGAACCACCCGCTCGTCCGTGTAGACGACCTCGGTCTCCGTGTACATCCCGTACAGGTCCGAGTACCGCTTCACGAAGTCGACGCGCGCCTTGTCGCGATCGACCCGGGCGACCGCGTCGCGCATCGTCTTCGACTTCGGCAGGTGGGTCACGACCTGCTCGGCCACGTCGGTGAAGCGCTCCGCCCGGCGCAGCAGCCGCTCGACGTGGAGGTTGCCGGGGAAGTCCCAGGTCGGCACCTTGTGCTGGCCCCGTCCGCGCTCGGGCAGCGGATGCACCTCGAAGTACTCGCGCACGTACTCGTAGAGCTCGAAGAACCGCAGCGGGTTCCGGTCACCGCTGGAGACGTTGTAGTGCGCCGGCTCGCCGCGCGGCGGCGGGGACGCGGCCACCGCGAGGATCGCGTTCACCACGTAGTCGACCGGGATCAGGTCGACGATGCCTTCGGGGATCCCCGGGAACTCGGGGATCTGCCCCAGGCCGTAGGCGCGGATGATCGGATCGGCCATCTTGAAGCCGTCGATCCAGCCGGGCGACGGATGCGCGAGCGCCGACTCGATGATGCTGGGCCGCACGATCGACAGGCTCAGCCCCTCCTCGTGCGCGAGGTCCTCGACCGCGCGCTCGCCCATCGCCTTCGTGAACGTGTAGACATCCGGCCAGCCGAGCGTTCGGGCGCGCTGGCGCCCGTATTCGATCAGGCGCGCGTCGACCCACGCCTTGCGCCGCTCCTCGGCGTCGGTCGAGACCGTGCTGGGGCCGGCGCGCGAGTGGTCCTTCGCGGCGCGGGCCATGAAGTGCTCGAGCATCTCCGGCTTGCGCGATGCGAGCTCCACCTCCGAACGGGCGCGCATCGCCATCTCGGCCTCCACCGCGTACTCGACCCGATGCTCCAGCGGGCCCTCCGGGATCACGCCCTTCTGGACGCCGGCGACGTACGCGGTCGAGACATGCACCAGGTGCGGCGCGTTCCCCGCGGCGATCACGCCCCGATAGAGGTTCTGCGCGCCGTACACGTTCGTCCGGAACGCGTCGTCGATCGGCGGATCGAAGCTCACCGTCGCCGCCGAGTGGATCGCGACGTCGACACCGCTCGGGACCGGCGGCTCGCCGTGGGTGAAGTCCCCGTCGATCACCTGGACCCGCTCGTCGAGCACGCGCAGGAGCGCGTCGTCGCCGCCGAGCCGCTCACGCAGCGGGTCGAACGCCGGCTTCCGCGTCAGGTAGTGCACGCGCTCGATGGCCGATGCGGACGCCTGCGCGCGCACGAGCACGCTCACCGAGGTGTTCGGGAAGTCCAGGAGGAGACGTTCGAGGATCACCTGGCCGAGGAAGCCGGTCACGCCCGTGAGGAAGACGCGCTTGCCAGCGAGCGCCTCGACGATCGAGCCCCGGTTCTCTACCACGTGGTAGATGATGCATTATCTACCGGTCGGTAGACAAGTCTCCCGGGCTAGGCTCGCCCGATGGATCTGGGCGGGTTCCAACGCACGATGGCCGACACCTACCTGGCGCGGGATCGCGAACGCGGTCCCGACGCCACCTTCCGATGGCTGACCGAGGAGGTCGGCGAGCTGGCGCGGGCGATCCGGACGGGGGACCGGGGGAACCTCGAGCTCGAGTTCTCTGATGTCCTGGCCTGGGTCGCATCGCTGGCGAACCTGCTCGAGGTCGACCTGGCACGGGCAGCCGGCCGCTACGCGGCCGGCTGCCCCAAGTGCGGCGCCTCGCCCTGCATCTGCCCGATGTAGACCGCGTATCGTTGCCTTCCCGTGGTGAGCGACGTCCGGATCCCGACGGAGGATGACCGCGAGCAGATCGCCCGCGTGCTCTCCACCTCGCTGAACTTCCCGCTCGCGGGGGCGCTCGAGCGGAAGGACCGGTTCCCGCTGGAAGACATGCGGGCCGCCTACGTCGACGGCGAGGTCGCGGCCACCGCGGGTGAGTTCCGGTTCACGCAGTGGTTCGGCGGGCGCGGGCTGGCGTGCTCGGGGATCTGGGGCGTCGCGACGGTCCCCGAGCGCCGTGGTCAGGGCCTGGCCTCGGCGGCGGTCGGGGCGTTGATGGATCTGGCCCGTGACCGCGGCGACCCGTTGACCGCGTTGTACCCGGCGGTGCTCGAGCCCTACCGCAGCCTCGGCTACGAGCTCGCCGGGACCTGGGACGCGCACCGGATCGCCCTGGATGCGCTGCCGGTGCCCGAGCGTCGCGACCTCCCGGAGGTCCGCCTGGTGGACCCGGAGCGCGACCTAGACGGCGCGATGGCGTGCTTCGCGCGGTGGGTGCGCACGAACGACGGAGCCGTCGA
>DATHCP010000028.1:0-13672 GCA_035490535.1 Actinomycetota bacterium | reverse complement strand
GCGCGCGGCTCGCCGACCCCGACGTGCCCGCGCCGGTCCGGTTCCTGCCCGAGTACGACAACGTGCTGCTCGGCCACGATGACCGGAGCCGGATCGTCGGCGACGGCGTGCCGGTGTTCACCGACGTCGGATGGGGCAGCGTGCTGGTCGACGGGTGGCCGGCCGCCCGCTGGCGGATGTACCCCGAGCCCGGCCGTGCGCTGCTGCGGATCGAACGGTTCCGGCCGCTGTCGCGCACCGAGCGCGCGGACGCGGTGGAGGAGGGCGGCCGTCTGCTGATGCTGCTGGCTCCCGGCGTCCGGCACGAGACGAGGATCGTCACCGCCGAGAGCGCCGCTCGCTAAGGTGACCGACATGGTCGAGTTCACCTGGCGCGGCGACGTGACCAGCGCCGAGCTGAACCGGCTGCACGCGGAGGCGTTCGAGACGGGCGTCTATCCCGACGAGGAGTGGAACTGGACCGCGCAGCTCGAGGGCCACAGCCTCGGCTGGGTCACCGCACGCGAGGCCGACGCGCTGGTCGGCTTCGTGAACGTCGCGTGGGACGGCCTGGTCCACGCGTGGATCCAGGACACGATGGTGGCCGAGGCCGCGCGGCATCGCGGCGTCGGCACGCGGCTCGTCGCGGTCGCCGTCGAGCACGCGCGCGAGGCCGGCTGCGAGTGGCTGCACGTCGACTTCGAGCCGCACCTGCGGGCGTTCTACTTCGAGGCCTGCGGCTTCACCCCGACCGACGCCGGGCTGCTGGCCCTGTAGATGGGTCTGTACCCGCCGATCGAACCGTTCGACACCGGCACCCTTGACGTCGGCGACGGACACACGATCTTCTACGAGTCCTGCGGGGCGCCGGAGGGCCGAGCCGCGGTCGTGCTGCACGGCGGGCCGGGCTCCGGCTGCACCCCGTGGCACCGGCGGCTGTTCGATCCCGCGTCGTATCGCGTGGTGCTGTTCGATCAGCGCGGCTGCGGCCGGAGCCGGCCGCTCGCGAGCGAGCCCGACGCCGACCTGTCCACGAACACCACGCAGCACCTCGTGGCCGACATCGAACGGCTCGGCGAACACCTCGGGATCGAGCGATGGCTGGTGCTCGGCGGCTCGTGGGGCAGCACGCTCGCGCTGGCCTACGCCGAGGCGCATCCCGAACGCGTCGACGCGATCGTCCTGTGGGGCGTGACCACCGGCCGGCGCTCCGAGGCCGACTGGCTGTTCCGCGACGGCCTCGCGCCGCTGTTCCCGCAGCAGTGGGAGGCGCGGCTCGAGAGCCTGCCGCCCGCCGAGCGCGACGGCGACGTCGTGGCCGCGTACGCGCGGCTGCTGTTCGATCCCGATCCGGGCGTCCGGCGGCGCGCCGCGCTGGCCTGGTGCATGTGGGAGAGCGCGACGCCCGACTGGCCGCCGCGGACCGGGCTCGCGTCGCGGTTCACCGACGAGCAATTCGCGCTCGGGTTCGCTCGGCTCGTCACGCACTACATCGACCACGACGAGTTCCTCGAGGACGGCGTCCTGCTGCGGAACATCGGCAGCCTCGCGGAGATCCCCGGGGTGCTGATCAACGGGCGCCACGACCTGCAGGCCCCGCTCGGCAACGCGTGGGTCCTGCATCGCGCCTGGCCCCGGGCCGAACTGATCGTCGTGGACGACGCGGGGCACGCCGGGGACGTCGACGGCATCACGAATGAGCTGATCCGCGCCACCGATCGGTTCCGCGAACCCTGATCCGCGCGTGTCGCGGGGTCGGGGTACCCTGCCGGAAGGAGCTCCCATGCGACTCGATTCCGTCCGCGAACTGAAGTCCGAGTGGTCGCAGCTGTTCCTCACGCCGGCGGCCCGGCGGCGCGTCGCGCATGCGATGGCGTTCGAGGCCGGACGGATGCAGGAGCTGCCCAGCGCGCCGACCCTCGCGCTCGGCGTCGCGCCGGGATCGAACGGCTCCGACTTCCGGCTGGCCGTGCGGCTGCAGCGCCGGAGCGCGGCGGCGGCGATCCACCTGGAGGAGCTCCACGAGCGCTCGCGCGGTGAGATCGACGTCCGCTTCGTGGGGAGGATCCGCAAGCGGACCTGGTTCACCGACCGGCATCGCCCCATCCAGATGGGCATCTCGGTCGGCCACTTCCGGATCACCGCCGGCACGCTCGGCGCGTTCGTGACCGGCCCGCGCGGACGGCCGCGCATCCTGTCGAACAACCACGTGCTGGCCGACGAGAACCGCGGCGCGAAGGGCGACGCGATCCTGCAGCCGGGCGCGATCGACGGCGGCCTGAAGCGCGACCGGATCGGCGGGCTCGACCGGTCCGTGAAGCTCAAGCCGGCCGGCACGAACGCGATCGACGCCGCGCTCGCCACGATCGACGACGGCGTGGAGACCAGGATCGGTGTGCTCCGCGGCACGCGCGCGAAGGCGGCCGGGGCGGCGCCCGAGGACACCGCGATCGAACTGGTCGAGAAGTGGGGCCGCACCACCGGCCACACGCGCGGGCGCGTGACCGCGTTCGAGCTGGACAACGTGGTCGTCGGCTACGAGATCGGCAACCTGCGCTTCGACGGCCAGATCGAGATCGAGGCCGCCGGCGCGACGCCCTTCAGCGAAGGCGGCGACAGCGGCTCGCTCATCATGACCGCCGGCGAGCACCTCGGCGTCGCGCTGCTGTTCGCCGGGAGCCAGACCGGCGGGCGGCGGAACCTGGGGCTCACGTACGCCAACCCGATCGCGCCGGTCCTCAAGGCGCTCGGGGTCGCCCTGGTAGCCTGACCTGCATGAAGGCGACGCTGACCCAGGCCCGGGCGGCGAAGGAGAAGCTCCTGCGGAAGGTCGCCACGCGCACCGACGTGAACGGCGTCGGGATCACGCGCGGACAGGGCGGCTACGGCCTCAAGGTCAACCTCTCCGAGGACGGCGGCAAGCGGCTGCCGAGCGACGTCGACGGCGTGCCGGTCCGCGTCGAGGTGGTCGGCGCGATCACGAAGCGCTCGCCGGCGCCACGTCGCCGCAGCGCGTGACCGGCGAGGTCCGGCTCCGCGCGGTCGAACCGGACGATCTCCCGATCTACTTCGAGAACCAGCTCGATCCGGTCGCCGTGGAGATGGCCGCGTTCCCGGCGCGCGATCGCGAGGCGTTCGACGCGCACTGGAAGGAGGTCCTTGCCGGTGAGACCAACGTTGCCCTGACCGTGCTCGTGGACGACGAGGTCGCCGGCGGGGTCGTGAGCTGGGTCGCCGAAGACGGGCGCGAGGTCGGCTACTGGCTCGGTCGCGCGTTCTGGGGCCGGGGGATCGCGACGGCGGCGCTGGCCGCGCTCGTGGAGGACCTCGACGAGCGCCCGCTGCTGGCCCACGTCGTCACGCACAACGTCGGATCGATCCGCGTGCTGGAGAAGTGCGGCTTCGTCCCCGCGGGCCCGCCGACGATGGCCGAGGACGGCGTCGAGGAGCTCCTGATGGTGCTGCGGCGCACGTGAGCGCTCAGGCGAGCAGGCACGCGATCTCGGTCCGCCAGGTCGAGGGGTCGGGATCCTGCATCGGATCGGTCCAGTAGATCTCCAGGCGGGCGTCCCAGCGGTCCCCGGCCGCGGACTCCGACATCGCGAACCGCAGGCCCTGCCGTTCCGCCCAGCCCTGCAGCGCCTCGTTCGCGGCCCCGAGCTCCTCGTAGGGGCCGGTCGCGATCAGCCGCGCGTAACGGCCTGCCGGGAGCGCGCCGGCGATCAGCGCGGTTCCGCCGGGGATCGGCTCTGGGACCCCGATGCCGAGCTCGATCAGCGACTCGCCCTCCATGTCGATCACGACGTAGCGCAGGAACGGCGGGCTCGATGGTGTGATCCCGAGCTCCGAGAGGCCCGACGCGAGCTCACCCATCATCCGAGGGAACGCCTCGCCGATCTCGCGCAGTCGCATCGTGGCGGACACGCCGGCGTACGGCTGCGCTTCCCGGTCCACGACCTCCGGTTCCGACAACATCGCGGCCCCCCTCGGCTCGGAGCCGCGACCTTATCCCGTCGCGAGCGCCTCCGCGTGCGCGCGCAGCGCCTCCAACAGCTCGAGCCCGCCGGTCCGGTAGCTCTCGCGCAGGTCATCGGGGATGTCGCCGAGCGTCGAGGCCGTCGTGCGGACCACCGTGCCGGCGCCGGAGGGTTCGAGCTCGTAGGTCTTCACGTACTGGCGCGCGCCCTGCATCCCCATCGCACCGCTGATCGTCAGGCGCGCGCCCTGCACGAGGTGCGTGACGACCGCGTAGAGCGCACCGCCGCCCTCCCACTCCTCCAGGAACCGCCCGCCGACCCAGGGCTCCAGGCTGATCCGGCCGTGCCGGAAGCTGTGCGGCCACCACTCGCCGACGTCCTCGAGCAATGAGCGCCACACCACCTCGGGCGGCGCGTCGACCGTGACCTCCGCCAGGACCTCGAAGGCCACCGGCACCTGCGTCTCGACCATCATCGACTCCTTCCTGCCGCCGCCCGCGCCGGCCGCCGCGCGTCGCGCACGTCCGGGACCGACGCGCGGCGTTCCGCCACGCGCTGCAACCGGAGCAGCTCCTTGGCCGGCGCCTGCGCGATCGGCCGCACCCATCGCTCGTAGACCCGGCGCACGGGCACGGGGTTCAGATGGTGCAGCCGCGTGCGACCGTCGGCGACCGTGACCACCAGTCCGGCGTCGCGCAACACCTTCAGGTGCGCCATCACCCCGAAGCGCGACATCTCGGGATGGAGCTCGCAGAGCTCGCCGGTCGTCCTCGGCCCGCGGCGGAGCGCGTCCAGCAGCTCGCGTCGCGTCACGTCGGCCAGCGCCTTGAAGACCGGATCGTCGTCGGACATGTGAGGAGATACTCACATATCGTCCCACCGACGGCAACCCGGCGACGGCGACGAGATGTCCGGGATCGGCCAGACGAACGTCGCTCATGCGCGCTATACCGGACGCATGGATCCGGAGCTCCGCTACGCGGCGATGGCCGGGCGCGACGAACGCTTCGACGGTCGGTTCTTCGTGGCCGTCACCTCGACCCGGATCTACTGCCGGCCGAGCTGCCCGGTGCCGCCGCCGATGCGGAAGAACGTCCGCTTCTACCCCACCGCCGAAGCGGCCGAAGCGGCGGGGTTCCGCGCGTGCCGCCGTTGCCGGCCGGAAGCCAGCCCGGACTCGCCCGACTGGGACATCCGGGCCGACCTGGTGGGACGCGCGCTCCGGCTGATCGCCGAGGGCGTGGTGGACGCCGAAGGGGTGCCAGGCCTCGCCCAGCGCCTCGCCACCGGGCAGCGCCAGCTGGACCGCGCGTTCGTCCGCGAGCTGGGGATCGGGCCTCTCGCCGTAGCGCGCTCCCGGCGTGCCCGGCTCGCGAAGCAGCTCCTGGAGCAGACCGACCTGCGCAGCGCCGACGTCGCGTTCGCGGCCGGCTTCTCCTCGGTGCGCGCGTACAACGCGACGATGCGCGACGTCTTCCACGCGACGCCGCGCGAGATCCGCGCCAGGCGGCGGCGGGCCGACGTGGCCGCGGGCGACGGCGCGCTGACCCTTCGGCTCACGTACCGGCCGCCGTTCGCCGCGGAGGCGCTGTTCGGGTTCCTCGGCGACCGGGCGATCCCCGGCGTCGAGACGTTCGACGGCTCGACGCTCCGGCGCTCGGTGCGCACCCGCGACGGCGGCGCCGCGCTGATCGGGCTGAGGGCCGAAGCCGACCGAGCGGCGGTCCGGCTCGAGGTGAGCCTCGGCGAGCCGACCGAGCTGGCCGGCGTCGTGCAGGCCGCGCGCCGGCTGCTCGACCTCGACGCCGACCCCGGCACGATCGACGCATGGCTCGAGCGCGACCCGGCGCTCCGACGCCGCGTCCGCGCCCAGCCCGGCCTTCGGCTGCCGGGCGCGATCGATGGCTTCGAACTGGCGGTCCGCGCGGTGCTCGGCCAGCAGATCTCGGTCCGCGGCGCCCGCACGATCGCCGGCCGGCTGGTCGAGCGCGCCGGAACGCCGGTGGCGGCCGATCCGCGACCCGACGGGATCACCCACCTGTTCCCGACGGCCGAGCAGGTCGCCTCGGCCTCCCTCGACGGGCTCGGCCTGACGACTCGGCGGGCCGCGACCTTGCGGCAGCTCGCCGAGCTGGTCGCCGGCGGCGACCTCGACCTGTCGGGCTCCGGCGATCCCGAGGTCGCTCTCGACAAGCTGCTCGCGGTCCCGGGTGTCGGCCGCTGGACCGCCGCGTACGTCGCGATGCGCGCGCTCCGCGATCCCGACGGGTTCCCGGCCGCCGACCTCGGGATCCGCCAGGGGATGCGCGTGCTCGGACTCCCGGACACGGCCGCCGCGATCGAGGCACGCGCCGAAGGCTGGCGGCCCTGGCGCGGCTACGCGGCGATGCACCTGTGGCGCGTCGAGGCGGCGGACGAGCGTTCGCCGCACCGCCCCGTACGCTAGGGGCGATGGCCGCCACCTCCACGATGCTCGCGCTCGGCACGCCCGCGCCGGCGTTCGCGCTGCCCGACGTGACGACCGGTCGGACGGTCTCGCTGGACGACTTCGCCGGCTCCGAGGCGTTGCTCGTGATGTTCATCTGCCGCCACTGCCCGTACGTGAAGCATGTCCGACCGGAGATCGCACGGCTGGCGCGCGACCTGCAGGGTCGCCCGATCGCCGTCGTCGCGATCAGCGCGAACGATCCGGAGACCTATCCCGAGGACGCGCCCGAGGGTCTGGCGCGCGAGGCGGCCGAGGCCGGGTACGTCTTCCCGTACCTCTTCGACGAGAGCCAGGAGGTCGCGAAGGCGTACACCGCCGCGTGCACGCCCGACTTCTTCCTGTTCGATCGCGATCGCGAGCTGGTCTACCGCGGGCAGCTCGACGACAGCCGGCCCGGCAACAGCACGCCGGTGGACGGGCGCGATCTGCGCGCCGCGATCGACGCGGTCCTCGACGGACGTCCGGTCGATCCGGACCAGCGTCCGAGTGTGGGCTGCAGCATCAAGTGGCGCGAGGGCAACGAACCCGCCTGACCCGATCCGATCAGCTCCCCCAACCAGGAACGCGCCGCTCCACCGTTCCTGCCCAGGCGCCATCTACGTCCGCACCCTCGGGCACAGCTCGCACGCTAGGCTGAGCCACCGCGCTCAGGAGGCATCGCATGGCCGCCAAGGTGCTCTGTGTCACCCAGGACTGCGCCGATCCGGTCTCGCTCGGGCGCTTCTGGGCAGAGGCGCTCGGGTACGACATCGACCTCCGATGGCAACGGTGGGGGGAAGTCCTGCTCACCGATCCGGAGCGCGTCGGCCCGGACATCCTGCTGATGGCCGTCCCGGAGCCGAAGACCGTGAAGAACCGGATGCACCTCGATCTGATCCCGGACACCACGATGGAGGCAGAGGTGGAACGGCTCGAGGGCGCGGGCGCGCACGCCCTGAGGACGCTCTCCGACCCGGACGACTACGAGGACCCCTGGACGTGGACCGTGTTGCAAGATCCCGAGGGCAACGAGTTCTGCGTCGGTCAGATGCTCAGCGACCGCGCCGGCTGATCCCGTGCGCCCCGAGACCCGGTACGCGCGAACCCCCGACGGGATCTACATCGCGTATCAGACGATCGGGGACGGACCGATCGATCTCGTGTGGCAGTTCGAATGGATCGGGAACGTCGACACGATCTGGGAGTGCCGGCCGTACGCGTCGTGGCTCGAGGGCCTGGCCTCGTTCTCGCGCGTGATCCTGCACGACCGACGCGGAACCGGGGCGTCCAGCCGCAACGTGGAGTACCCCAACCTGGAGACGAGGGTCGCCGATCTGCGGGTGGTCCTGGACGAGGTGGGGGCGGACCGGCCCGTCCTCGCGGGCGCGCTCGAGGGCGGCGCACCCAACGTCCTGTTCGCGGCCACCGATCCCGAGCGGGTGCAATCGGTCGTGTGGTGGTACCCGGCGCCCCGGACGGAGCGCTCGGCGGACTACCCGTTCGGTGCGACCGCCGAGTTCCTCGAGGAAGGGACCCGCGACACGGAACGCCACTGGGGAACCGAGGCGTACGACATCGCCGACATGTTCGCCTTCGGAGCGAAGGGCGATGCGGTGCCGTGGGGGTGGTTGAGCCGCCAGACGGCCACGCCCGACGTCGCGCTCCAGATGGACCGGATCTACAACGAGACCGACGTTCGCGATGCGATGGGCGCGATCACGGCACCGGTCCTGTTGATGGCGCGCGAACGCGACCGCGAGGCGCTGACCTACCTCGCCACGCTGCTCCGCAGACCCGAGGTGCGACTGTTCCCCGGCGAGGACGCGCTCCAGGTCGACGAGCAACCCGCGGTCCTGGACGCGGTCCGGGCGTTCGTCGGCGTCGAGCCCGCGAGGCCGGAGCTCGACACGTTCCTGTCCACCGTCCTGCTCACCGACATCGTCGGCTCGACGCAGCAGCAGGCCGCTGCCGGAGATCGGCGGTGGAGGGGTGTGATCGAGCGGCACCATGCGATCGTGCGTGAGGCCCTGGACCGCTGGAACGGGGTCGAACGCGATACCGCGGGCGACGGGTTCTACGCGACCTTCGACGGTCCGGCCCGCGCGATCCGATGCGCGCTGGAGATCGGCACGCGCGTGCAGGATCTCGGGATCGAGATCCGCGCCGGCGTGCACACCGGGGAGTGCGAGTTGATCGACGGCAAGGTCGGAGGCATCGCCGTCGCGATCGGCGCACGGGTCTCGGCGTTGGCGGGAGCGTCCGAAGTGCTCGTCTCCCAGACCGTGAAGGATCTGGTCGCGGGCTCCGGCCTGACGTTCCGCGAACGGGGCGAGCACGAACTCAAAGGCGTCCCCGACACGTGGCGCCTGTACGCCGTGACCTAGCGATCCACCCGAGGGCCGCTACCGCAGACGGTCCATCTCCTGACGGATCCGATCCTCGGTCGGCGGCTTCGAGTACACGTCCCACGCGTTGAAGAACACGCCGATCCCCCAGCCCAGCAGCACGAACCCCGGCCAGAAGAACCCGCCGCCGGTCATCGCCCAGACCCCGATCAGGAACCCGTTGACCAGCAGGTAGGCCAGGACGTGCGCACCGAACTCCTTCTTCTTGCGGAGCTGCCGGATCGCGCGCTCCCGGAGGTCGTCGTTCGTATCGATGTCGACCATGTCGCCCACCTCCACCTCCGAGGCTCGCAGCACGCTCGGCCTCGGAGGAGGGCCGTTCAGCACGCTTCCCGCGGGCCTTCCTCGTGCGCCGTGGCGTAGGTCTGGAGGCCGCGGATCAGCACGTCCGACCGAACTCGAATCGGTCGGGCTCGGTGGCGAACATCACGTGTGTGCGGGAAGCGATGCTCCGGCAGCGACTCCACGATGCCCTTCATCAGGGGTCGGGGTCGCGCCGGTCGCGGTCGCTCGGTACCGGCGCGGCTAGGCTGCTTCGGCACCGGGCACGTCGGTGACGGAGTCGACCACGGCCCCGGACACGAGGTACGTGGTTCGATAGAAGACCGAACCGGCACGGGCGTAGCCGTACTCGCCGGGTCCGCCGTTCTGCGAGACGCGGTCGGCGTCGCTATCCGTCAAGATGACGTCCCGCTCCTCCAGGATCCGGCCGGTGCGTCGATCGAACACCACCTCGTACCGCGATCCGTCGTGGGTCGAGGACAGCACGATCCCGGGACGGCCGGCGGCGTCGTGGGTGGCGCCGCCGAGCTCGATCCCCGGGAGCGTCGACATGTAGGTGAACAGGGCGGCACGCAGTTCGGGTCTGGCGTAGCTGTCTCGGAGGAGGTCGGTCGCCAGTACGAACGACTCCCAGTCGCCCTTCGGTCCGTCGACGATCGAGCGGTCCTCGATCATCGATCCGAGCGCGGCGGGGTCGGTGGGCAGCTGCGACGTGTCCCGCCAGAACAGCTGTCCCGGTCCGTAGCGCTCGTCGTCGGTCGTCCCCCACTCGAACGTCCACGGCTTCGCGGCGCCGTCGTTCGTCGCGCGGAAGGCCTCGTACGCAGCCCGGTCCTGTGGGCTGGCGAACGTCGGCTGTCCCCACACGTGCACCTGACGCCCCGACGCGTCGGTTCCCAGCCACTGCGTGGTCGTGACCGGAACCGTGTACGCGAACCGGACGCCGGTCGCCGACACGAATAGGAAGCTCTCGGTCATCGTCGACCGGGTATAGACGTACTGGCCCGGCAACGGCGCGGGCTCGGCCGGCAGGTGCGCCGCGAGCGTCGAGAACTTCCGGAGCAGGGCGGCGGCGGCAGGATCCGGGCCGCCGGGGCGGCCGAGCGGGATCACCGCCGGAAGCACGAGCGCCAGCACGACCGCCGCGGCGACCGCGGCCGGCACGACCCAGCGGCGTCGGCGCCTCGGCGCGCCGAGCCGGATCGTCGCGTCCGCCGACGCCGTTCGATAGTTCGCCCGGGCCTCTGTCCCAACGTCGTCGTCCGGATCCGCCAGCTCCGCGCGGAACCGCTCCAGCAGGTCGAGGTCGTTCATCGCTCCGTCCTTCCGTCGTCCTCGCTGAGGAGTTGTCCGCTCGCGTTGAGATGTTCGCGAACCGTCTTCCGAGCCCGCGAGAGCCGCGAGCGCACCGTGCCGAGCGGCACGTCCAGCGCGGCCGCGATCTCGCCGTAGGTCAGCCCCGACCACGCGAACAGCAGCAGCACGTCGCGATCGTCGGTACGGAGCGCCGCGAGCGCGCCGGCGAGCGCCGGTCCCGCGCGACGAGCGTCCAGCCGATCGTCGGCCTCACCGGTCCGGTCCGGATCGACCGGATCGACGCCGGTGCGCGCATAGGCCCGCAGCTGGCGGAGCTCCGATCGGCGGGCGTTCCGCAGCAGGTTCGTCGCGATCCCGAACAGCCACGGCGCCGCGTCGTCGCGATCCCCGTCGAACGATCCGCGTCGGGCGAACGCCACCGCGAACACCTCGGAGGCCAGGTCGGCCGCCGGGTCCGGCCCCAGGCGACGGGCAAGGTACCCGTAGATCCGGCGGAAGTGGCGGTCGAACACCTCGTCGAAGCGTTCCGGATCGACACAGGACGCCGCGATCACCTCACCGTCCGTCGCGCTGGGGAGCCGAACCACCCTCACGTTCCCATCTTGTCCGAACCGGCCGACGCGGTTCTCGTTCGCACCCCGACGGCCGGCCGGGATACCCTCGGAACGTGGCCGATCTCCCCGCACGGATCCGCGCGGCGGTCGGCGATCACGTGCCGGGCGTCGCGCTCGTGATCGTCGGCCCCGAAGGCGTGCGCGCGCGGGCCGGGGTCGGGCAGGCGGACCTCCCGGCGCGGACCCCGATGGGTCCCGATCTGGCCGCCCCTTGGTTCTCGATGACCAAGATCGCCACCGCGACCACCGCGATCGTGTTGAGCGAACGGGGCCAGCTCGACCTCGACGCGCCGGTCGGCGCGGTCGCGCCGGCAACACGTGAGCTGCTGCCCAGGGAGCAGGCCGACCGGATCACGCCGCGCCACCTGCTGCAGCACGCGGCCGGCATCGCGAACCCGATCCCCGTGAAGTGGATCCATCCGGTCGACGTCGACGGACCGGATCCCGAGACCTTCCTGACCGAGCTGCTGCACAAGCACCCGAAGCTGCACTTCGAGCCGGGGTCGCGTTCGAGCTACTCGAACCTCGGCACGCTGCTGCTCGGCTCGGCGATCGCGCACGTCACCGGCGACGCGTTCCCCGCGGTGATGGGACGCGAGATCCTGACGCCGCTCGGCATGCACGCGAGCGGCTTCACGTACCCGGATGAGGTGCCGGCCGCGACCGGCTACCACCCGCGATGGAGTCCGATGCGCGCGATGTTGCCGCGCTGGGTGACGGGCGAGGCGAGCGGAAGCTGGATCGGGTTCCGCCGGTTCCTGCTGGACGGCTCGGCGTACGGCGGGCTCGTCGGGACGGCCGATGACGCCGCACGGTTCCTGCGGATGCACCTGTGCGACGGGGAGCTCGAGGGCGCGCGGATCATCTCGGCCGAGGCCGCACGCGGGATGCGCGAGATCACGCTGCAGGGCAAACGCTTCGACCTGGGGCTCGGGTGGTTCCGGCCCGCGGACCGGCGCGAGGCCGATCCGCCGTTCGTCGAGCACCTGGGCGGCGGGGCGGGGTTCTTCAACGTGATGCGGCTCTATCCGACCGAGGGCGTGGGCGCGATCGTGATGGGCAACGCCACGAAGTACGACGTCGACGCGGTCGCGGCGCTCGCCCTCGGCTGAGCCCCGGCATCGGCCGTCGACCAGCTACCCTTGGTTCCGATGGGAACGATGCAGACGATGCGCACCCGCGTGGTGATCACGGCCGACCAGGCCCGCGCGTTCCTGGCGACACCTGCCGGCGCGAAGTTCCGCCGATACGCCGCCGCCGGCGTGATCGTGCTGGTCCCGATGCTGTTCCGGCTGCCCGGCGTCCGGAAGTACCCCCTGTTCCGGACCCTGGAGGCGATCGGCGGCGTCGCGTTGGTGATCAAGGCCGCGGAGGCGATCCGCGACTGGGACGCAGCCGGACGCCCGGAGGGCCGGATCGTGATCGACGTGCCGCCGGCGGAACCGACCGCCTAGGCGACCGGGATCGAAACCCCGACGCCGCCGCGCGTCGAGCCGCCGTAGCGCTCCTTCTCCTTCGCGATGTCCAGCGGCTGGATCGAGGAGCGGCCGGCCAGCACCGCGTCGTCGATCAGGTCCGCCGGCAGCAGCCACGACACCTCGAACTCCAGTCCGTCGGGGTCCTTCGCGTAGAGCGCCTTCGTGGTCGAGTGGTCCGACGCCCCCGTCAGCGCGCCGGCCTCCCGGAGCTTCAGCGCGATCCGCTCGAGCTCGTCGAGCGTGTCCACCTCCCACGCGAGGTGGTACAGGCCGACCGAGCTCCGGCCGGCGGTGGTGGGTCCCGCGCCGGATCCGATCTCGAACAACCCCAGGTCGTGGTCGTTCGAGGACGCCGGCGCCTGCAGGAACGCGGCGCCGGGCATGCCCATCACCCGCTCGAAGCCAAGGACCTCCTGATAGAACGCGACGCTGCGCTCCACGTCGCGGACGAACAGCACCGCGTGGTTCAACCTCGTGACGGGCATATCGGAGCTCCTTCCGGCCTCAGATGATCGAACCCTGGCCGTCGAGCGCCTTGCGCCCGCGGCGGCGCGGCTGCTGCTCGCCCTCGTCGTCGACGGGATGCTCGACCAGCGCGACCACGCGTGAGGTCATGAACCGCGCCGTGCGGACGATCGTTCCGCTCCGGGTGACCTCGGAGACCTCGACGATCCCGCGGCCGGTCGAGACCTCGACCCGGCGTCCCGCCTTCGTCGCGACGATCTCGTAGGTCTGGACCCCCGATCCGATGTCGACCGCGACCTCGACCCGATCCCCGCGCATGGAGCCATCGTAGGACGGCCCACGGACAGGCGCTCACGGGGTTCCCGTACGATCGGACGATGGAGCTCGACGAGGTTCGCGGGCTGCTCGACGCGCCGGCCGCGGCCGCCCTCCTCACCTACGGCGCCGACGGATCGGCCGACGTCTCGCCGGTGTGGTTCCGCGCGATCGACGGAGCGTTCGAGGTCGTGGTCGCCGAGGGCGACCCGAAGCTGCCGCGGCTCCGGCGTGATCCCCGCGCGGTGCTGACGATCTTCGAGGCCGAGCCGCCCTTCCGCGGCGTCAAGGTCGCCGCCGCGGCCGAGCTCGATCCGGATCCGGACGCGGTCCGCGAAGCCCGGCTCGAGATCTGCTCGAGGTACCTCGGGCC
>DATHCP010000027.1:0-51797 GCA_035490535.1 Actinomycetota bacterium | reverse complement strand
ACGCTCGACAAGCTCGAGGCGATTCCGGGCCTGCACACGGACCTCGAACCCGCGGCGATCGCCGACCAGGTCCGTTCGGTCGGGTGCGCGGTCGCGGCGCAATCGCCGAACCTCGTGCCGGCCGACGGCGCCCTCTACGCCCTGCGGGATGCCACGGCGACCGTGCCGTCGATCCCGTTGATCGCCGCGAGCGTGATGGCGAAGAAGCTCGCGGTCTCGACCGAGCTGATCCTGCTCGACGTCAAGGCGGGCTCGGGGGCGTTCATGCGGACGCCGGAGGACGCGCGGGCCCTGGCCGAGGCCTGCCTCGAGCTCGCGCGCGGCGACGGGCGACCGGCGTCGGCGGCCGTCACCGACATGTCCCAGCCCCTCGGGGACGCGGTCGGCAACGCCTTGGACATCGCGGAGACCGTGGAGGTCCTGCGCGGCGAGGTGCGCGGGAGGCTCCGTGAGCTCAGCGTCGCGTTCGCGGCCAGAGCCCTCGGCCACCTCCACGGGGTCGCGATCGACGACGCGACCGCGCGGGCGGAGGCGGCGCTCGATGACGGTTCGGCGCTGGACCGCTTCCGAGCGATGATCCAGGCGCAGGGCGGCGATCCCCGCGTGGTCGAGGACCCATCCGGCGTCTTGCCCCGCGCCCCCCTGCGGATCCCGCTGATCGCCGACCGGGGCGGTGTCCTGACGGCGGTCGCCGCCGACCGGATCGGGAGCGCGAGCGGAGCACTGGGGGCCGGGCGTCTGCGGAAGGGCGACCCGATCGACCCCGCGGTCGGTATCGTGGTCCACCCGAAGATCGGCGAGCGCGTGGAGGAGGGGGAGACGATCGGCGAGATCCACGCCCGTACCGAGGAGGACGCCGATGAGGCCGCCGGACGGACCCTCGCGGCGCTGACGCTCGGCCCCGACCCCGTGCCGCCGCCGCCGTTGATCCTGGACTGGCTGGACGGCGCATGAGGCGGAGGGCGCGCTGATGGGCGGGATCGGCAACTTCACGGCGCTCGGGATCCGGCTGGCCGCCTACATGCTGGTGTCCCTGCTGATCGCGATGAGCGTGCGCGAATACGCCCGCGCGAGCGTTGCCACCCGGCTGGGCGATCCCACGCCGCGGCTGTGGGGCCGACTCACCCTGGCGCCCAAGGCGTGGTTCGAACCGTTCGGCAGCGGGCTGGTCCCGGCCCTGATCGCGGTGTTGTGGACCGTGCAGGCCCTCGTGATCCCGGCGGCGTACGGCAAGCCCGCTCCGATCGAGCCGTCTCGGTCTCGGAACGGGCGGCGCGACGTGGTGCTGGTGTCGTCCGCGGGACCGGTCGCGACGCTCGTGCTCGGGGTGCTCGCCGGGCTGGTGCTCCGGATCGTGCCGCCCTCGGGGGTCGAGCTCGCGCGCGCGCTCGTGGTGTTCGCCTACACGAGCATGTCGCTGACGATCTTCCACCTGCTGCCGATCCCCGGGTTGGACGGCGCCCGGATGGTGGCGCTGATCCTGCCGCGAGACGCGGCGGAGGTGTACCGCGGCGCCGACAAGTACCTCCCGTTGTTCGTGCTCGTGATCGTGTTCGTGTTCAGCTCGCTCGTGCTCGGCATCCTGACGTCGCTGAGCGGGGCGCTCTGCAACGCGGCGACGGGTCTGAACTGCGTGCGGGCGCTGTCCTTCCCCTGATCCGCCGTTCCGATCCTGGTCCCGATCGGGCGGTACGCCGCGCTCCCGGTCGCCCGGGACGCCCGCGCTATCATCGCGCCCATCGTGAGCGCCGACATCGAGGTCCGGTCGAAGCGCGTCCTCACGGGGTTCCGACCCACCGGTCCGATGCACCTCGGACACTGGGCGGGCAACGTCGAGAACGCGGTTCGCCTCCAGGAGGAGGGCTACGACTGCTTCTACTTCGTGGCGGACTGGCACATGCTCACCACCGACTACGACCGGACCCAGACGTTGCCGGAGCGGGTCGAGGGCCTCGTCCTGGACCTGCTGGCGGCCGGCCTCGACCCCGAGCGGGTCACGATCTATCGCCAGTCGGATCTGCCCGAGGTGGCCGAGATGGCCTTGCTGTTGGGGATGATCACCCCGCTCGGCTGGCTCGAGCGGGTGCCGACGTACAAGGAACGCTTGCGCGACCTGGCGGAACGCGACATCTCGAACTTCGGGTTGCTCGGCTACCCGCTGCTGCAGACGGTCGACATCACGATCGTCCGGGGCGAGCTCGTCCCGGTGGGCGAGGACCAGGTCTCGCACCTCGAGATCAGCCGGGAGGTCGTGCGTCGCTTCAACCGGCTCTACGGCGATGTGCTGCTGGAGCCGCAGCCGCTGCTGTCCGAGACGCCGCTGATCCCCGGATCCGACGGCCGGAAGATGTCGAAGTCGCTGGACAACTCGATCGGCGTCGACGACGACGAGGACGCGATCCGGGCGAAGGTCCGGTCCTTCATCACGGATCCGCAGAAGATCCGGCGGGGGGATCCCGGACGCCCGGAGATCTGCCCGATCTTCGCCTTGCATCGGAAGTTCTCTCCGGAGGACGTCGGGCGTGTCGAGGCGACCTGCCGAACCGGTGAGCTCGGCTGCGTGGACTGCAAGACCCTGCTGGCCGACCATCTGGTCGCGACGTTCGAGCCCTACCGCGAGCGTCGGGAGGAGCTGGCCTCGCGGCCGGGCCTGGTCGCCTCCGTGCTCGCCGCCGGCACCGCACGGGTGCGGCCGATCGTGCGGGACACCCTCGAGCACGTGCGCGCGGCGATGCACTTCGCACCATGAGCGAGCCGGCGGATCCGGGCGTGGAGACCGCGACGGGCTTCGCGGTCGAGGTCCCGGGGTTCACCGGTCCGTTCCGGTTGCTCGCCGATCTGATCTTGGAGCAGAAGGTCGACGTGTGCGACGTCGCGATCTCCACGGTGACCGAACGGTTCCTCTCGTATGCGGACGAGCAGAACGGCTGGACCCTGGAGGAGGCCACGTGGTTCCTGGCGATCTGCGCGGTCCTGCTGGAGCTCAAGGTCGCCCGGCTGACCCCGCGGCGGACCGAGCTCGACGAGGAGGACCTCGTCGGCGGCTCACCGGACCTGCGGTACGCACGGTCGCTGGAGCTCCGGGCGTTCCGGCAGGTCACGGCGGACCTCGCGCGCCGCCTGGAGGATGAGGCCGCGTACTTCACGCGGGACGTAGGCCCCGGACCGGAGTTCTCGCATCTGTATCCCGACCCGCTGGAGAAGGTCACCGCCGAGCGTCTCGCGGCGCTCGCGGCGACGCTGCTGCGGCCGCAGCCGACCCTCGACCTGTCGCACGTCACGCCGATCGCCTACACGGTCTCGGATGCGATGGAGGCGGTCGAGCGCCGGTTCGCGTCTTTCGACGGTCGCCAGGCATCGTTCCGCGAGCTGACGGCCGACTGCGAGGACCGGATCCACGTCGTCGTGCGGTTCCTCGCCCTCCTCGAGCTGTACCGTGAGGGCAAGGTCGAGCTTCAACAGGCCGAGACCTTCGGCGAGGTCGCCGTGGAGTGGAAGGGATGAGCCTCGAGTGACGGACGACGTCGAGCGTCAGGAGCTCCGCACCCTCGAGGCGCTGTTCTTCGTTTCGGACGAACCCTTGCCGAGCCCGATGCTGGCGCAGGCGATGGAACTGGACCGCGCAACCGTCGACGCCCGGTGCCGTCGACTCGCGACCGACCTCGAGGAACGCGGCTCGGGTCTCGTGCTGCGGGAGGTGGCCGGCGGGTGGCGACTGTTCACCCATCCGGACGCCCAGGCCGCGGTCGAGCGGTTCGTGCTGTCGTCCCGGCAGGCCCGGTTGACGAAGGCGTCGCTCGAGACCCTCGCGATCGTCGCCTACAAGCAGCCGGTGACGCGGCACCAGATCAGCGCGATCCGAGGGGTGAACTCCGACGGCGTGCTGCGCGCGCTGACCGACCGGGGCCTGATCGAGGAGGCGGGCCGGGACGAGGCGCCCGGCCGGCCGGTGCTGTTCGCGACCACGCCGTCGTTCCTCGAGCGCCTGGGGCTCCCGTCGCTGGCCGCGCTGCCATCGCTCGCCCCGTTGCTCGACGCGAGCGTCGCCGACGCGGCCGCCCTCGACGTGGACGGGCCGGCCGACGACACGCCCGAGCCGGCCGAGGAGGCTGCGTCCGACGCGAGCGCCGGGAGCGAGCCCTCCGCCGACGAGGGCTGATGGCCGAGGAGCGTCTCCAGCGCGCCCTTGCCCGCGCGGGCTTCGGTTCACGTCGATCCTGCGAGGAACTGATCGTCCAGGGCAAGGTCCGGATCAACGGGAGGGTCGCGACGCTCGGAGACAAGGTCGAGGCTTCGCGGGACGTCGTCGAGCTTCAGGGTGTGCCGGTCAACCTCGACCCCAGCATCAGGTACTACGCGCTGCACAAGCCCGCCGGGGTCGTGACCACGATGCGCGACCCCGGCGGTCGCCGCGACATCCGGGCGTTCCTGCCTGCCGACGGACCCCGGGTGTTCCCGGTCGGGCGCCTCGACCGCGACAGCGAGGGCCTGCTGCTCCTGACGAACGACGGCGACCTGGCCGACCGGCTGCTGCACCCGCGCTACCAGGTCGAGAAGGAGTACCTCGCGGAGGTCGCCGGCCGTCCCACGCCGAAGCACCTCGCGCGTCTGCGCGCGGGCGTCGAGCTGGAGGACGGGCCGGCGAAGGTGCGATCGGTCCGGATCGTCGACGCGAGGGCCGACCGTGGCCAGCTCGCGATCGTGATGACCGAGGGCCGCAAGCGTGAGGTCCGTCGGCTGCTCGCGGCAGTCGAGCTGCCGGTGACGCGGTTGGTCCGTGTCCGGATCGGGCCGGTGCGCCTCGGACGGCTGCGGCCCGGGCACCTCCGCGAGCTTGACGCCGACGAGGTCCTCGCACTCAGCGACGCATCCTCGAGCGCCGGACGCGCCGCGCGGCGCCACGACCGCCCTGTAGCCTGAACGGGCCGAGCCGCCCGGCTCGGTTCCGACGGAAGGGAAGCGGGCATGAGGGTGCGTGCCGCACGGGGTGCGATCGTGACCGCCGGGCCGGACGCGGACGACGTCCTGACGGCGACCGAACGGCTCCTGCGCGCGATGCTGGAGGCGAACGCGGTCCACGACGAGGACATCGTGAGCGTCCTGTTCACGGCCACCGAGGACCTCCGGTCCGCCTTCCCGGCCGAGGCCGCCCGGAGGATGGGGATGGGGTCGGTGCCCTTGCTGTGCGCGCAGGAGATCCCGGTCGAGGGCTCGATGGCCTCGGTGATCCGCGTGCTCCTGCACTTCTACACGGGCCGGGACGCCGACGACGTCGCCCACGTCTATCTCGACGGCGCGGAGGGTCTGCGCGATGACCTCGATCCCCGCGGCTGAGGCCGGTCCGCCGATCCAGCGCGTGGCGATCGTCGGAACGGGCCTGATCGGCACCTCGATCGCGCTCGCGGCCCGGCGTGCGGGCGCGCGGGTGGTGGGCTGGGACGCCGATCGCGGTGTGGCGGATCGCTCGGCGGCAACCGGCGCCCTCGAGGCCAGGGCGAGCCTGGAGGACGCCGTCCGCGACGCCGACCTCGTCGTCGTGTGCACCCCGATCCCCGACATCGCGGAGGCGGTGGTCGGTTCGCTCCGGGCCGCGCCGGCCGCGCTCGTGACCGACGCCGGCAGCATCAAGGCCCACATCGTCGAGGAGGTCGCGTCGGGAGCCGAACCGGCCGATCTGGGGCGCTACATCCCCGGTCACCCCCTGGGCGGCAGCGAGCGCTCCGGGCCGGAGCACGCGGCGGCCTCGGTCGTCGACGACATCGTGTGGGTGCTCGCCCCGATCGAGGCCTCCGAACCCGCGGCCGCGGAGCGTGTGGCGCGGTGGATCGAGCGGCTCGGGGCACGGCCCGTCGTGCTGACCCCCGAGCGCCACGACCGCCTGGTCGCCTACGTGAGTCACCTGCCGCAGGTGGCCTCGACCTCGCTGATGGCGCTCGCCGCCACGGAGGAGGCAGGCGAGCCCGATCTGCTGCTCCTGGCCGCGGGGGGGTTCCGGGACCTCACGCGGCTCGCGGCGTCGAACCCCCGGCTATGGAGCGAGATCCTGCTGGCGAACCGCGATCAGATCGTGGAGGCGATCGACGCGTTCGCCGAGCGACTCGGAACCCTGCGCGAGCAGATCGCCGAAGGAGATGCCGACGGGGTCGAGCGGACCTTCTCGGCCGCCAAGGCCGCCCGGCTGCGGCTCGCGGCCAAGCCGACGGTGCGTGCCGGGGTGGCCGTCCTGCAGGTGGGGATCGCCGACGAGCCCGGCGCCCTGGCGCGGATCACGGCAACGCTCGGTGCCGGGGAGGTCAACATCGAGGACCTGCAGATCGTCCACTCACCCGAAGGCGGTCGCGGCACGGTCCACCTCACGGTGGCGGCTTCGGCCGCGGAGGCAGCCGTCGAGGTGCTCCGGACGGCCGGCCACGACGCGATCCGTCTGGCGTAGGGGTCGTCGTGGATGCGATCGTGCGGCCCGGCGGAGCGGTCGGCGGAACGGCGCGGGTCCCGGGAGATAAGTCGATCGCCCACCGATGGCTGATCCTCGCGTCGACGGCTCGTGGGCCCAGCCGGCTGGTTGACCTTCCGGCTTCCCTCGACGTCCGATCGACCGCATCGACGCTCGCTCGGATCGCGCCGCACGCTCGACCTGCGCTCGAGCTGTGGACCGCGAAGGCTGGTGCCACGGTGGATGGTGGCGGTTCCACGTGGAACGCCGCCCTCGAGGGTTCGCCGGTTCCGACCCTTGAACTCGAGGGTGAGGGCCGTCCGTCGCTCGAAGGATCGAACCTCCCGCTGGATTGCGGCAATTCCGGCACGACGATGCGCCTGCTCACCGGGCTCCTGGCTTCGGCTCCCTTCTCGAGCAGGCTGACCGGCGACGCCAGCCTTTCCGCCCGGCCGATGGAGCGGGTCGCGGAGCCGCTGCGTGCCATGGGGGCGTCGATCCGGACGACCGGTGGGCACGCGCCGATCGAGATCGGACCGGCACGGCTGACCGGACGGCGCCTTGAGCTGACGGTGCCGACCGCCCAGGTGAAGGGCGCGATCCTCCTGGCTGGCCTCGACGCCGACGGCGAGACGACCGTCGTCGAGCCCGCACCGACGCGTGATCACACCGAACGGGCGTTGCGCGCCCTGGGCGCGCCGGTCACCACCGGGAACGGATACGTGGTCGTGCGGCGGTTCCAGCACGAGGGCTTCGTGGCGACCTGTCCTGGGGACCCCTCGTCGGCCGCGTTCCTGATCGCCGCCAGCGCTCTGACGCGATCGGCGCTGCGGATCGAGGGGGTCGGGCTCAACCCGAGCCGCCTGCGGTTCCTGGACGTCCTCGATCGCATGGGGGTGAGCGTCCGCATCGACCATGACGGGGAGCAGCTCGGCGAGCCGGTCGGATCGATCTCGGTCCAGGCCGGCGACGCGCTGCGTGGGGTGCGCATCGAGGAGGACGAGCTGCCGCTGATCATCGACGAGGTGCCGATCCTCGCGGCCCTCGCCGCCTTCGCTCGGTCGGACAGCTGGTTCCTCGGCGCGGGCGAGCTCCGCGTGAAGGAGACCGACCGGTTGAGCGCGATCGTGGCGTCGATCCGCGGGCTGGGCGGCGAGGCCGCGATCGAGGGCGAGGACCTCGTGATGGCGGGTGGCGGGCTGCGGGGCGGTTCTGCCACCTCCGGAGCCGATCACCGGCTCGCGATGGCGCTCGCGGTCGCGGCGCTCGGCGCCGATGCGCCGACCACGATCGCCGGCATCGAGGCCGCGGACGTGAGTTTCCCCGGATTCGTCGCGAGCCTCCACGCCCTCGGTGCACGGATCGAGGTGGAACCGTGAACGCACGCGTGGTCGCGATCGACGGTGCGGCCGGCAGCGGGAAGTCCACGCTGGCTCGCGCGCTGGCGGAGCGGCTGGACCTGCCGTACCTCAACACGGGGTTGATGTACCGGGCGCTCGCGGCCGCGGCCCTCGCGCGGAACGTCGACCCCGGCGACGGCGCAGCGCTCCTGCGGTTGACCTCGGGGTTGAGGTTCACGGTGGGGGGCGAGCGGCCTCCCCAGCTCCAGGTTGAGGGTTACGACGAACCGGATCTGGTGACCCCCGAGGTCGAGGCCGCGGTCTCCGAGGTGGCGAGCCACCCGGAGGTCCGGGAGTGGATGCGCGATCGGCAGCGCGCCCTCGGCGAGGCGGGGGCGGTGATGGAGGGACGCGATATCGGCTCGGTCGTCTTCCCCGACGCCGCGGTGAAGCTCTACCTGGTCGCCGACCCGGACGCCCGCGGCCGGCGACGAGCGAGCGAGCGGCCTGAAGGGGAGCACGACATCGTCGAGGCGCTCCGCGCGCGGGATGCCCGCGACCATCGCACGGTTCCGCTCGACCGTCCGCCGAAGGACGCGGTCGAGCTGGACACCGGCGAGCTCGACGTGCAGGACACGATCGCCGCCGCGCTGGAAGAGGTGCGTCGGCGCGCGCCCGGGCTGCTCCGATGACGGCGCCCAAGGTCGCCGTGATCGGGCGGCAGAACGTCGGCAAGTCCACCCTCGTGAACCGGATCTTCGGGCACCGAGCCGTCGTCGCCCACCAGATGCCGGGCGTCACGCGCGACCGGGTCGAGCTGGAGACCACGTGGGGGGGCCGCACGCTGGCGTTGGTCGACACCGCCGGGTACCTCCCGCGCGCGCGTGGCGTCGAGGCGCTCGCTGCCGACCAGGCCGCCGTCGCGGTCGCCGAGGCCGACGTGATCCTGCTCGTGGTCGACGTTCGGACCGGGATCACCGAGGACGACGCGGCGCTCGCGCGGCGCCTGCGCACGGCCACCGTGCCGGTGGTGCTGGTCGCGAACAAGGCGGACGCACCGGCGGATGTCGCCGATGTCGCCGCGCTGCATCGGCTCGGGTTGGGGGAGCCGGTGCCGGTCTCGGCCCTGCACGGCCAGGGCGTCGGAGATCTGCTCGACCGCGTCCTCGCGTTCCTGCCGGAAGCGGGGGAGGAGGTCCCCGGCACCGAGGAGCCGCGGTTCGTGATCGTCGGGCGGCCGAACGTCGGCAAGTCGAGCCTGTTCAACCGGCTCGTCGGGAGGGAGCGCAGCGTCGTGTCGGAGGTCGCCGGCACCACGCGCGACAGCGTCGACTCCCTGATCGAGTGGCCGGATCTTGGCCGTGTGCGGTTCATCGACACGGCCGGGATGCGCCGTGGCCAGTCGGTGCGCGGCATCGAGTACTTCAGCTTCCTGCGCACGGCCGAGGCGATCGATGCCGCGCACGTCGCACTGCTGGTGATCGAGGCCCCGGCCGGCCTGACGACCGAGGACAAGAAGATCGCGAAGCGCGTGATCGACGCCGGCCGCGCGCTGCTCGTGATCGCGAACAAGTGGGATCTCCTGGAGGACAAAGCCTCGACCTTCGAGCAACTCTCGAGGTCGATGTCGACGTTCGCCGATGCCGCGGTCGTGCGGACCTCAGCGACCCATGGGCAAGGGGTGCACCGGCTCCCACCGATCGCGATGGACCTGCACGCGCGCTGGAGCAGTCGCGCGGCGACCGCCACCGTCAACGCGATCCTCGGGGCGGCGCAGCTGGAACAGCCGACCCCCCGAACAGCCGGCACCCTGCATTACGCCACCCAGGTGGCCACCGGCCCTCCGACGTTCGTGATCTTCGGTGGTGCCCGGCCACCGGGCCCCTCGTACCGCCGATACCTGGAGCGACGGCTCCGTGAGGCCCTCGACCTGTCGGGTGTACCGATCCGCCTGCGGTTCCGCGCCCGCGGTGAGCGCGGGTAGGTCCACCGCCGCTTCCCTCCCCCCGGAGCCCGTCGTACGCTTCCGGGCGGATCGACCGGGAGGCTCGATGGCGCAGACCGAAGAGGATCGCTGGCTGGAGCGCATCCGCCCCACCCTGGATACGGTGATGCGCGAGAGCGCCGACGGCGTGACCCTGCCGGCCGGAACGCGAGATGCGGCGGCGATCGACGCCGAGATCCGGACCCAGGCCCTCAAGGTCAAGCCGTACCTGGAGGCGCGGGAGCGCCTGCTCAGGCTCGACGCGATGTCGAGGAACCTGGCGGCCGCCGTCCGGTCCCAGGGGGCGAAGGCGGGCTCGCAGCGAGCCGAGGAGTTCGAGGCCGAGAACGCGAAGCTCGCCGGGATCCGCCGCGACCTCGAGAACGAGCTGTCCCTGCTGGGTGGCGAGTACGCGGCGGCGCTGAAGTGGCTCGGCGTCCTGGGCACGATGCGCCGGGACCTCACCTGAGGGACCTCGGGTGAGCCCGCCGTTGGCTATGCTCGGGCGCGACGGGCCGTGGCGCAGCTTGGTTAGCGCGTCTGACTGGGGGTCAGAAGGTCGCCGGTTCGAATCCGGCCGGCCCGACCGATGGACGGGAGTGAGGAGACGGCGGCGGCATCCCGTCGGGTCCTGACGGTTCCGAACCTCCTGTCGTTCCTGCGGATCTGTTTGATCCCGGTCTTCGTGCTCCTGATCGTCGACGAGGCCACGACGACGGCAGGGCTGGTCGTGTTCGCCGTCGTGATGGCGACCGATTGGGTCGACGGGTACGTCGCGCGCCGGACCGGGCAGGTCACGGAACTCGGCAAGATCCTCGATCCCGTGGCCGACCGTCTCGCGATCGCCGCGGGGTTGATCGCGCTCGTGGTGCGCGGGGTCTTCCCCGTGTGGGCCGCGCTGCTGATCCTGGTTCGCGATGCCGCCGTGCTCGTCGTCGGGCTGATCGCGCTGCGGCGCGCGCACCTGCGGCTGGACGTCCGGTGGATCGGGAAGGTCGCGACCTTCTCGCTCATGATCGCGATCCCGGCGGTCTCGTGGGGGATGCTCGGCCTGCCGCTGGACGCCGCCGCGCTCGTCCTCGGGTGGTCGGCGTTCGCGATCGGGATCGTCGAGTACTACCTCGCCGCCGCCGTGTACCTGGGCGACCTGCGCCGAGGACTCGCGAGCGCGCGTTCGCAGGCGTCGAGCTATCGTGAGCCCGGCGACGCCGGCCGCGGCCGGCCCGGGTGAGGAGGGCGAGGTGGAGTTCCCCGAGGATCTCCGGTACACGAAGGAGCACGAGTGGGCGCGCGCCGAGGGCTCTCGGATCCGCGTCGGGATCACCGACTTCGCACAGGACGCGCTCGGCGACGTGGTGTACGTCGACCTCCCGGATGTGGGTGCGGAGGTGCGCGCCGACGAGCCGCTCGGGGAGGTGGAGTCGACCAAGTCGGTCTCCGACGTGTATAGCCCCGTGACCGGGACGATCGCCGAGCGGAACCCGCTGGTCGATGATCGGCCCGAACTGGTGAACGAGCAGCCCTACGGGGACGGCTGGCTCGTGGTGATCGAGGTCGACGACCCTGCGGCGATCCAGGCCTTGATGGACGCCCGTGAGTACAAGAGCCTGGTCGAGCCTTCGTGACGCCATCGACCCATCCTGCAGGGTGAGCGCTCACAGAGGTCGAGGCTTGGGTCGCGCCGTCGTTGACCCTCCGGAACCCGTACGATAGCGTCCACGAGGCGTCCAGGGTCGAGGGTTCGCAACGACCCAGAGCCTCCACTCGACCGGAGACCGGAGGAGACGTTCACGGTGTTCTGCACCCGATGTGGACATCCGAACGAGGACGACGCGCGGTTCTGCGCGAACTGCGGACATCCGCTTCAGGGCGACGTCACGGTCAGTCTCCCGGCGATCGAGGGTGAAGAGGAAGCGCACGATGACTTCCCGTTCCCGCACGATGAACTTGAGCCCGGTCAGGCTCTGCTTCTGGTGAAGCGTGGCCCGAACGCGGGCTCGACGTTCTTGGTGCAGGAAGACAGCACCACCGTCGGGCGGGGTCCCGAGAGCGCCGTGTTCCTCGATGACGTGACCGTCTCGCGAGCGCACGCGGTGCTCGAACGACGCGCCGGCGACGCATGGTTCGTCCGCGACGTCGGCAGCCTGAACGGCACATACGTGAACGGGGAGCAGGTCGACGAGACCGCGCTCGCGACCGGCGACGAGGTGCAGATCGGCAGGTTCAAGTTGACGTTCTTCGCGTCGGGGGAGTGAGGCGGATGGCAGGCACACGCAACTACCAGTCGATCGGCGAGGTCCTCGTCGCCGTCAAGACGGAGTTCCCGGATATCACGATCTCGAAGATCCGCTTCCTCGAGTCGGAGGGACTGATCACACCCGAGCGGACACCGTCCGGGTACCGGAAGTTCTACGTCGACGACGTCGAGCGGCTGAAGTCGATCCTGCAGATGCAGCGCGACGAATACCTGCCCCTGAAGGTGATCAAGGAGCGCCTGGCCCGGTCGGACGCCGGCCAAGAGGGGGAGGGGATAGAGCCGGCGGACGCGGCGGCGGAGGACGGCGCGGCGGGGGAAGATCTCGCGGAGGCGCCAACCGGCCTGCAGATGTCGCTGGAGGAGATGTCGGCCGCCACCAGCGTGGATCGCGACCGGATCAAGGAGCTTGAGGGGTTCGGCATCGTCTGCGCCCATGGGCCCGAGGGATCGCGTTACTACGACGGCGATGACTACATCGTGTTGTCGATCGTGAAGGACTTCCTGCACCACGGGATCGAGCCGCGCCACCTCACGATGTACAAGCACTTCGCGGGGCGCGAGGCCGACCTGTTCGAGGCACTCGTCGCGCCGACGCTCCGCCAGCGCAACCCCGAGGCACGGAAGGCCGCCACGCAGACCCTCACCGAGCTCAGCGTGACGTCCCGGAAGTTCAAGCAGGCGCTGTTGCGCAACGCGCTGCGGGACCATCTCGCCGCCACGTGAGCCGGGTGCACCGCGCGCGGGCGTTCGCGGCCGCTCTCCTGATCGCCGCGCTCGTCGGTCCCGTCGCCCTGACCGTCAGCGTCGCCTCGGGGGCGGCCGGTCCACCCCCGACCCCGGTCCCGCCCAACGGGAGCCTCTCGCCATTCCCGACGCGCCTGGCGACCCCCTCCGACCACACCGTGCCGCCGAGCCTCGATGCGCGCGAGGCGCTGCTCGCCGACCTGGACACCGGGCAGATCCTGGACGCCGTCCACGCGAACGAGCCCCGGCCGATCGCCAGCATCACGAAGATCATGACCGCGCTCCTGATCCTGGAGCGCACCGATCCCGACGACGTGGTCACCGTCGATCCCGACGCGGTGTTCCATCGCCACGACTACGGCGCCGACTCGACGCTCGGCCTGCGCGCGGGCGAGCGGCAGCGTGTCGGAGACCTCCTCTTCGGCCTCATCCTGGGCTCAGCGAACGACGCCGCGGCCGCGCTCGCGATCGCCGAGGCCGGCACCGAGACGGCCTTCGTCCGGCAGATGAACGCGCGGGCTCGCTCGCTCGGCATGCGGCACACGCGGTTCTACTCGGTGCACGGACTCGACGACCGGGGGCACTCCACCGCCGCCGATCTGCTGCGGCTGGTCCGTGCCGCGGATCGCACCCCCGGGTTCGATCGGATCACCGCGACGCGCTTCCGCACGATCCCGGCGCCGGCGGGCCCGCCGCGGCGGATCCAGAACCGGAACGCGCTGCTGTGGTTGTACCCGGGCGCGTTCGGGACGAAGACCGGCATGACCGCGGGCGCCGGCGCGTGCCTCGTGGCCTCCGCGGCGCGTGACGGCCGTCGGCTGGTGGCGATCGTCCTGGGCGCGCCGCACGAGGCGTTCTCCGATGCTGCCGCGCTGCTGAACTTCGGCTTCGCGGGCTTCACACCCACCACGGTCGTCAGCGCCGGCGAGGACCTCGGCTCGTTGGCGATCCGCGGGGGTACCGTCCCGGTGGTCGCCGGCACCACCCTCGAGGCGCTCGTGCCGGTCGAGGAGGGCGAGGTCGCCTCACGAACCGTGGGGGCGGCGGACGTCGCGTTCCCACCCGCCCGTGGGGACCGCGTCGGCACGGCCGTCTTCGCCGCCGGTGGGCCGCCGATCGGCACGGTCCCGCTGCTCGTGGCCTCGGTCCCGCCACCGCCCGCGGCCCCCGGGCCGTGGTGGATCCGGGCGCCGCTGGCCGTCGGCAGAGCCGTGGCGGGCGCGATCGGTGGGTTGGCCGTGTCCTGAGGGCCCGCACCTCCCGGATCCGGGGCGGACCCCTGGTAGCCTGCTCGCGACATGACGGAGGTCGCGAGCGTCCTGTACGGACGCGAGGACGTCCGCCGCCGGGTGGAGGAGCTCGGCCGCACGATCACCGGGGACTACGTGGGGCGGGAGCCCGTGCTCGTCTCGGTCCTCAAGGGCGGCGCGATGTTCCTCGCGGACCTGATCCGCGCGATCGACCGTCCGCTCGAGACCCATTTCATGGCGATCAGCCGCTACGCGGGAGCCGAGGAGTCCCTCGGACGCGTCCAGATCCTGCTCGACGTCGAAGCCGACCTGGCGGGGCGCGAGGTGATCCTGGTCGAGGACATCGTCGACACCGGCCTGACCTCGCGCTACCTCTTGTCGGTCCTTCGGGCGCGTGGGCCGGCGTCCCTCGAACTCTGCACGCTGCTCGACAAGGCCGTCCGCCGCATCGTGCCGCTCGCACCGCGTTACGTCGGGTTCGAGTGCCCCGACGCGTTCGTCGTGGGGTACGGGCTGGATCACGCCGAGCGCTATCGCAACCTCGCCGACATCCTCCAGGTCCACGATCTGGCGGCGCTGCGCTCCGATCCGGACGCGCTGGTGCCGCTGCTCACGCGCGCCGCGGCGTGAGGGTTGCCCCATATCGGGGCCCTCGTTACGCTGGCTCGGACGATGATCGAGATGGAGCTCACCGGGGTCCGCGTCGAGCTGCCGACGAATCAGCCCATCGTCCTGCTGCGGGAACGCGGCGGTGAGCGCTACCTCCCGATCTGGATCGGCGCCGCCGAGGCCGCCGCGATCGCCCTGTCGCTCCAGGGCGTGGCTACGCCTCGACCGATGACCCACGACCTGCTGAAGAACATCCTGGAAGACCTGGCGGTCCAGGTGCAGCGGATCGTGGTGACCGAGCTTCGGGAGAGCACGTTCTACGCGACGATCCAGCTGCGCCAGGGGGCCGACGCTCTCGAGATCTCCTCTCGCCCCTCCGACGCGATCGCGCTCGCGGTCCGGATGTCGGTGCCGATCTTCGCCGAGGAGGGCGTGCTGGAGGAGGCGTCGATCCTGATCCCGGGCGACGAGGACGAGGAGGTCGAGAAGTTCCGCGAATTCCTCGATAACGTCAGCCCGGACGACTTCGCGACCTGAGCCGGCTCAGCCGTAGAAGAAGACCGTCACCCAGAGCTTGCCGCCAGAGCGGACCGCACCCACCGCGCTGTGCAAGAACGAGGGGCGCAGGATGTTCGCGCGGTGGGGGGCCGACGCCATGAAGGCCGACTCCATCTGCGGCACCCCCGCGCCCGTCACGCCGACGTTCTCGCCCCAGACCCGCCACTTGATCCCCTTGAGGTAGTAGGCGGCCGGGTCGCTCGTGTGGAACAGCGAGTCTGCAGCCGCCATCGCCAGGGAATGCCGTAGCGCGAGTTGGGAAAGCTTCGCGTTCAGCCACACGCGGTGGACGCCGTGATCCAGCCGGCTCCGGTTCGTGGCCTGCTGCATCTGGGTCCTGGCGTCGGAGTTGACCGTCGCCTTCCGGGGCGCGGGCGCCGTCTCGGCTCCCGCCGTCCCGGCCCCTATGAAGAGCCCTATCAGGATCCCCACCAGGAGGATCTTCGCCAGCCTCGTTCGCATCGGTCCGTCGCACCTCCGGCCCGCGCCTTCGGTTAGCACGAGATAACTACTACCTCATCGGTCGGGGGGGTGGCCACCTTGACCCCGTGCCCCCAGGAGATCCGGCCCCGGCGCCCGCGCGGTCTTGACGCGCCGGGAAAACCCCCGTACGCTGCGGAATCACACCGTCGTGATTCCTTCCCTCCGAACGGAGAACGAGCGGATGAGCCAGCAGGGCTACCGGGTCCCCGAGGTCTGCCGGATCGTGGGCATCACGTATCGGCAGCTCGATTACTGGGCCAGAACGGAACTCGTAACCCCATCCGTCCGTGATGCCTCGGGGAGCGGCACGCAGCGGCTGTACTCGTTCCAGGATCTGGTCACTCTACGCGTTATCAAGAACCTCCTGGATACGGGGGTCTCCTTACAGCGGGTGCGCAAGGCTGTGGAGCACCTCGAGTCGATGGACCGGCCGATCGCGGGGGTCACGCTGATGTCGGACGGCAAGGGCGTCTACGAGGCCCATTCCCCCCAGGAGCTGGTCGATCTGGTCCGCCAGGGGCAAGGCGTCTTCGCGATCGCGGTCGACCGGGTCTGGGAGGACGTTGAGCGGGATCTGACGAAGTCGACGCGCGCGACCGGGAAGCGGCGGGCCGCGGCGGGAGGGACGTGAGCGCGGATCCCACGCTGCTCAAGAGCGAGAGCATCCGCTTCGCGCATGCCTCCGAGCGACAGTTCGCCCGGCTCCTGGACTTCTACCAGATCGACTGGGACTACGAGCCCACGTCCTTCGAGATCGCCTGGGACCGGGAGGGCAACGTCGTCCAGCGCTTCACGCCGGACTTCTTCCTCCCCGAATTCGACCTCTACATCGAGATCACGACGCTGAACCAGAAGCTCGTCACGAAGAAGAACCGGAAGGTCCGGCGGCTCCGGGAGCGCTATCCGGAGATCCGCTGCAAGGTCTTCTACCAGCGGGACTACCTGTCGCTGGTCACGAAGTACGGGCTCGAGGACGCGTCCGGCTGACCGGATGAGGGGACCGTACACTCCTAGGCCGTGAGGTTCGCGCCGCACACCGAGGACGACGTCCGGGAGATGCTCGCGACGATCGGCGTCGCGTCCCTGGACGACCTCTTCGAGGAGATCCCCCCCGGCCTCCGGCTCGGCCGGCCGCTCGGACTGCCGCCGGGCGTCTCGGAGGAGGAGATCCTCGACGACCTGGCCGACCTGGCCGGCCGCGACCGCGCGACCGACCGGCTCGTGTGCTTCGCGGGAGCAGGGGCCTACGACCACTTCGTGCCGAGCGTGGTGTGGGCCCTCGCGGGACGGTCGGAGTTCTTCACCTCCTACACCCCGTACCAGCCCGAGCTGTCCCAAGGTGTGCTCCAAACCCTCTTCGAGTTCCAGTCGATGGTCTGCGAGCTGACGGCCCTGGACGTGTCGAACGCCTCGCTCTACGACGGGGCGACCGCGCTCGTCGAGGCCGTGAACATGACGCGGTCGGGGGAGCGGAGCCGGGTCCTGGTCGCCGGAGGGGTGGACCCGCGGCTGGTCGCGACGCTGCGGACCTACGGGGCCGGCAGCGGCTATGCGCCCGAGATCCTGGAGGCTCCCCAAGGCCGCGGCGGTGTTCCGGCGGACGTGGGGCCCGACGTGGCTGCCGTGATCGTGCAGCACCCCAACGTGTTCGGGGTTCTCGAGGACGTGGGGGGCTTCGCGGCGGCCGCCCATGCCGGCGGCGCCGAGTTGGTCCACGTCTTCGATCCGACCTCCTTGGGGGTGCTCGCGCCCCCGGGGGACCTCGGAGCCGATATCGCGGTCGCGGAGGGTCAGAGCCTCGGGAACCCGCTGAACTACGGCGGACCCTATCTGGGGATCTTGGCCGCCCGGATCGGGCACGTGCGCAAGATGCCCGGCCGGATCGTGGGGGAGACCCTCGACGTTGACGGTGATCCCGGGTACGTCCTGACCCTGCAGGCCCGGGAACAGCACATCCGTCGCGAGAAGGCGACCTCGAACATCTGCACGAACCAGACGCTGATGGCGATCGCGGCCACGATCCATCTGGCCTGGCTCGGGCCGACCGGCCTCACGGAGCTGGGTCAGCGATGCGCCGCGAAGGCCGCGTACGCCTTCGCCGCGCTCACGGCCGTGCCGGGGGTGCGGGCGGCCTTCCCAGGGGCGCCCTTCTTCAAGGAGTTCGCGATCCGGGTGCCCGGTGGGGCCGGTGCCGTCCGCGACGCATTGCTCGAGCGCGGATTCCTCGGAGGCGTGCCGGCGCCGTGGGCCGGGCCCGACGTCCTGTTGGTCGCCGTGACCGAGCGTCGGTCCCGCGCCCAGATCGACGCCTTCGCGGCCGCACTCGCGGAGGTGGTCGCGTGAGGACCGGCGCGCCGGTCCGCGCGCAGGGGCCGCCCACGGCCGGATCGATCGCCGAGGTCTCGCGGCCTGGGCGTTCGGCGTGGAGCTTCGCGCCGCTGGACGTCGATCCCGTGGACCTTCCGCCCGAGCACCGACGGGCGTTGCCCCCCGGGCTGCCCGAGGTCTCCGAGCTCGAGCTCGTGCGTCACTTCACGCGCTTGTCCCAGATGAACCATGGCGTGGACACCGGGATCTACCCGCTCGGCTCGTGCTCGATGAAGTACAACCCGAAGCTCGCCGAGACCGCGGCCGCGATGCCAGGCTTCTCCCGGCTGCATCCGCTGCAGCCTGATGCGACGGCCCAGGGGGCCCTGGAGCTCCTGTGGCGCCTGGAGGGCGCGCTCTGCGAGCTGACCGGCATGGCACGGGCCACGCTCCAGCCCCCGGCTGGCGCCTGCGGCGAGCTCACGGGGCTGTTGATGATGCGCGCCTACCACGAGGCTCGCGGCGCCCCTCGCTCCACGGTCCTGATCCCGGACGCCGCGCACGGTACGAACCCGGCGAGCGTGCGGATGGGCGGGTTCGACGTGGTCGCGATCCCTGCGGACGATCGGGGGCTCGTCGACGTCGAGGCACTCGCGAAGGTCGTCGACGAGGACGTCGCCGGTCTGATGCTCACGAACCCGAACACGCTGGGGCTGTTCGAACGCGACATCGCCACCATCACGGAGCTCGTCCACAGCGCCGGCGGCCTCGTCTACTACGACGGCGCGAACCTCAACGCGATCATGGGCCGCACCCGCCCGGGGGACATGGGGTTCGACATCGTCCACATCAACACGCACAAGACCTTCGCGACGCCGCACGGTGGGGGAGGGCCCGGGGCGGGACCGGTGGGCGTGGTCGAGGAACTCGTGCCGTTCCTCCCGGTGCCGCGCGTGGAGCGGGCCGGCGACGGTTCCTTCCGACTGTCCGAGGACGCGCCGAGCTCGATCGGACGGATGCACGGTTTCCATGGGAACTTCGCCGTGCTCGTGCGCGCCTACGCGTACGTGTTCATGCACGGTGCCGACGGCCTCCGCGAGGTCAGCGAGCGGGCCGTCCTGAACGCGAACTACCTCGCCGCGCTGGTCCGCGACGTCTTCCCGCTGGCCCAGCCGAACGAACGCCCGATGCACGAGTTCGTGTCGACCGCGGCCGACCTCAAGGAGCGCACCGGGATCCGGGCGATGGACGTCGCGAAGCGGCTGATCGACCTCGGCTACCACCCGCCGACCGTGTACTTCCCGCTCGTCGTGGAGGAGGCGCTGATGGTCGAACCGACCGAGACGGAGTCGCGCGAAACCCTCGACGCGATCGCGGCCGCGCTCCGGCAGGCCGCCGAGGAGGCCTCGAGCGATCCGGACGTCCTGCACGACGCGCCGGTCACCACGCCGGTGCGACGACTGGACGAGGCGCGTGCGGCGCGCCACCTGAAGCTCCGCTGGTGAGTGCCGGGGAGGGAGCCGGGCGCCCCTCCCGGACGCCCGGCTCCCTCCCCGCGGATCCTAGGCTTCGTGCGTGCGGCGACGCCCGACGGCGAGGCCCAGCAGGCCGAGGAGCCCCAGGCCGACGGCGAGCCCTCCCAGCGGTGCGGCGTTCGAGCCGGTGAAGGCCGTCCCGGGGGCGCTCGAGCTGGAGGACGACGACGCGGCGGCCACGATCGTCACGATCGCATCGGCGTCGCTGTCGACCGCCTTGCCGAGCGTGTCGTGGCCGGTGGCGGTCGCGACGTTCTTGACCGTGTCCTTGCCGGCCGGCAAGACGTAGTCCTTCGTCAGGGTCTTCGACGCGCCGGGCGCGAGCTCGGAGATCGTGCCGATCGTGCCGAGCACGTCGTCGGTGACCACCACGTGGTACAGCGTCGTGTCGCCCGTGTTCGTGACGACGTAGGTGTAGGTCACGGTGTCGCCGGGATGACCGCTCTTCGGGTCGGCCGACTTCTCGATCCGGATCCCGGGGTGGATCAGGTCCACCGTGTGCGAATCGGAGTCGGTCACCGTGCAGCCGCACGAACTGGTCCCGGTCACGGTCGCCGTGTTCGGCAACGGATCGGGGTCGGACTTCGTCACGAGATGGGTGCAGGTGTAGAGCCAGTCCTCACCGGGTTGCAGGATCGCGTCTCCGTCGTCCCCGGAGACGAGCTTCGGCGCCTGGTTGCACAGGGGGTCCGTCACGGTGACGTCGTGCAACGGGCGCTGCGTGGTGGCCGACACGTGGAACGTGTAGGTGATCGTATCGCCGACGTGCGCGAGCTTCGGCCCGTCCTTGACGATCTGGATCCCCGCCTTCGGCGCCTGCTGCACCGTGAAGCACTCGGTGGTGTCGTTCGTGTGCGAGGTGGCGGCGAACGGCTCGCCCTGCCCCGGCACGTACTCGGCGCGGAAGCAATAGGCGCCGGCCTGGTCGGGAGCGGCCGGATCCGAGGTCGCGGTCGTGCCGGCGCTGCCGTCGACCGTGGCGACCGGATCGCCCACCTGGGTCCCGCCGGCGGCGCAGCCCGCCGCCACGCCCTGCGGGCCACAGAGCCAGAAGGTCACGGTGCCGCCCGGCGTGTCGTCCTGGCCGCTCCACCCGGTCAGGCTGAGCACGTCGCTCACCGATCCGCCGGCCGGAACCGTCGTGTCGCTCACCTGCGAAGAAAGGACCGGTTCGCAGGTCCACGTGCGCGACTGATCCGTGAGGCTCGCCTGCGTGCCCGTGGGGCACGTCTGCGGCGTGGTCGCCTGCGCCCGGAGCATCCCGAGCGGCAGCAGGAGCATCGACAAGAACGCCGCCGCCAGCGTCACCCGCCTCACCCGCCGGAACACGTCAACCCATCTCCTCACGGTTCCCTCCACGACGATGCTTCAGCCGCGCCTCCGAGTCGCGCGGACACCCTCCGAGCCCGTTCGCGCAGAACGTACGACACCCGAGCGGGGGACACATCGGGCGAAGCGCCCGAAGGGCTCCGGGCCGGCCGCCTTAGGGCCAACGCAACGTTACATAATGTCCGTTATGGGCGTTGGGCCGTGAGCGGTTCCCGGCCCACCCGGAGCGACCAACCCCAGCGCGTCACGTGCCACAGCGCCTCGACCACGATCCCGCGGGAGATCTTGGATCGTCCGTGCTCACGTTCGCGGAACGAGATCGGCGCCTCGCCGACGTCGAAGCCGAGCCGATGCGCGCGCATCACGAGCTCGATCTGGAACCCGTAGCCGTCACTCGCGAAGGGCGTCGCGATCAGCTCCTGCAGCAGGTCGTGCCGGTAGACGCGGTAGCCGCTGGTGGCATCGTGGATCGGGACGGCGAGCATGAAGCGGGCGTAGGCGTTACCTGCCCGTGACAGCGCCACGCGGGCCCGGCTCCAGTTCGTCACGGCACCGCCGGGGATGTACCGGCTCCCCACGGTCAGGTCGTGAGCTCCGGCGGCCGCGAGCAAGGAGGGGAGCTCGGCCGGATCGTGCGACAGGTCCGAGTCCATCTCGATCGCGACGTCGTATCCACCCTCGACCGCGAGGTGGAAGCCCTCGAGGTAGGCGCTCGCCAAGCCCGACTTCGCTGGGCGCTCGATCAGGCGCACCCGCGGCTCCTCGGCGGCGATCGCCCGGACCAGTTCGCCCGTGCCGTCGGGCGAGGAGTCGTCGACGACCACGATGTCGGGCGGGGCGGGGGTCGCGAGCAGCGCCCGGATCACGCGCTCGATCGTCTCGCGCTCCTCGTAGGTCGGCAGGACCGCGAGGGCGCGCAGCGGATCGGGAAGCGGTCCGGGCGCGGGCCGGACGGTCGTGCGGCGACGAGGCGTGAGCAGGAAGGCCACCAGGAGCACCGAACAGAGCCAAGGCAGCCAGTCCCCCAGGCGCACGTACCAGGTCGTCGCCGTGGAGGTCTGGAGCCGGTGCCGCAGGATAGCGGTCTGGAACAGCTCCGTGCGGGCGACGACGCGCCCGTGGGTGTCGACGAACGCCGAAACGCCCGAGACCGCGGCATCGACGATCCACCGTCCGGTCTCCACCGCCCGCATCCGGCTCATCTGCAGATGCTGGTCGGAGGCGGCCGTGAAGCCGTAGGACGCGTTGTTCACCGGCACGACCAAGAACGTCGCCCCGTCGCGCACGAAGTCGCGCGGCAGGTCGGGGAACGAGTTCTCGAAGCAGATCGGGGTCCCGAACGGCGGGACCCCCGGCGCCGAGACCGTGTGCACCGACGCGCCGGGCGTACGGTCGACCGGGATCTGCTCGGTCGCGCTGATCCACCGGAGCTCGGGGCGGAAGGGGACGTACTCGCCGAACGGCACCAGGTGCACCTTGTCGTAGCGGTCGATCAGGTCGCCGCTCCCATCGAAGATCAAGGCGCTGGTCGTCTCCCGCCCGTCGGGGTCGTCGACGACCGCCCCGATCGCGGCGGGAGCCCCGACCTCGGCGATCGCGCTCCGGACGTCCTCGATCGTCGCCGGATCGCTCGAGGCGCCGGGATCGAGGGCGCCCTCGCCCCACAGCACAAGATCCGGTCTCGGTGACCCGGCGAGGCTCCGGTGGATCGCGACGTTGCGCTCGGCCACGATCCGGTCTTCTTCGAGCCCGTCGGTTCCGAGGGGCACCCGGACATCGACCTGGATCGCGGCGATGTCCAGCTCGTGACCGTTCGGCTCCGAGAACGGGATCACGACCGGCAGGGCGATCAGCGCCGCCGCCACGCCCACGAGGCCGGCCCTGCGGCGTGCCCCTCCCCCGCCAACCACGGCCTCGACGATGAGCGCGTTCACGGCCGCGACGACGAAGGTCACCCCCCAGACACCGGCCACGCTCGCGAGCGGCAGCAGGAGGCGGTCGTCCACCTGCGAGATGCCGAGGCTCCCCCAGGTGAAGCCGCCGAACGGGACGAGGCCGCGGATCCAGTCCACGACCGTCCACAACGCCGCCAGCCCGACGGCGGTCCGGAAGGCTCGGCCGGGACGGATCAGGGCCGGTGCCGCGAGGCCGACGAGGGCCACCGACAGCGCCGAGAGCGTCACGAGACCGCCCCAGGCGAGCGCTCCGAAGCGCAGGATCCAGTACAAGGTGGCGCCGTAGAAGCCCGCGCCGTACACGAAGCCGAGGAGGAACCCCCGCCGCGCACCGACCCCCCGCAGGAGCCACAGCAACGGCGCGACCGCGACGAAGGCCAGCGGCCACACCTCGGCCGGCGGGAACGAAAGGGACAGCGCGAGCCCGGCGAGCACGCTCACGAGGAGCTGGAGACCGAGCGGCAGGCGCGAGGGCGGGTTCAGGCGCAGTCGCGGCAGAGCATCTTGCGCTTGTCCGCCAGCTGGCTCCGATGCTTCACCAGGTAGCAGTTCTTGCACATGAACTCCGTCGACTGCATGGGGACGACGCGTTGATCGAGCGGCTCGAGCCGTTCGTCGCCACCTCCCCGGACCGTGGGCGTGGCCACGGTCTCCTCTTCCTCATCGGCCGCCTCTTCCTCGACCTCGCGGGTCTCCTGCTTGGCCAGGAGGTCCTGGATGGATTCGACGTCGCCGAGCCCCGGTTCGGGGGGCACGGTGGCCTCTGCCAGGTCCTGCTCCGTCGGTTCGGCGTCCTCGAGCGAGTCATCCTCGTCCAGCAGGACGTCTTCCTCGTCCACCGGTTCGTCGATCTGGTCGATGTCGTCGGGCATCTTCACCCCTCGGATGGCGGGGCGGGACGACCCCCCATCCCCCGTTCGGGCGCGCATCCTACACCCAGTTCCCGCGGATGCAACCACGCGCGAGCGTGCGCACGCCGTCGAACGTCGGAAGGGTGCCGGAACATTCCCGTTGCGCGGATCGGGTTGAAGGGAGCGCTGCTCAGGGCAGACGAGGGAGGACCCAAGAGACCTTTGGGGCCGCGAAGCCGGGGCTCCGCGTTCTCTACTCAGCCTCTTGGGTCCTCGTGCGCCTCCGCCGGGGCGGTGGCGCACGACGGACCGTAGCGGGGCCTTCGCGGGACGGTCAACCCCCGGGCGGTGAAAAGAGTGACAGGAACGGTTCCGGCTCAGACCGCGAACACTTCGCGGCCGAGGGAGACCGTGAGGATCGGTCGCAACGCCTCCACGTCGGCGACCTCGAGCGGGTCGACGTCGTAGGCGCACAGGTCCGCGTGCGAGCCGGGCTCCAGCGCGCCCTTCTTGTCCTCCTGGTGGGCGAGCCTCGCACCGCCCACCGTGGAGATACGGATCGCCTCGATCCGGGACAGCCGTTCGCCGGGTGCGTGATGGCGCTCCATGGCTGCGATCGCCAGCCACGGAGCGAGATCCGTGACCGGGGCGTCGGATCCGGCACCGATCACGAGGCCGCGATCGAGCATCGTCCGGAAGGGGTTCATCGTGGAGGCGCGGTCCGGGCCGACCGCCGTCTCGTACAGGGCGCCCTCGCCGCCCCAGCGAAGATCGAAGGTGGGCTGGATCGAGATCGCGAGCCCGAGCATCGCAGCTCGTTCGACGTGGGTCACCGAGGGCATCTCGAAATGTTCGATCCGATGTCGGCGTGCGCGGAAGTGCCGGCGCTCCCGCGAATCCAGGGCTCCGTAGATCCGTTCCCAGACCCCCAGGACCTGTTCGATCGCCCGATCGCCGATCGCGTGGACGCCGACCTGCAGGCCGGCGCCGTGGGCGTCGTGGAAGAACCCCGCCAGCTCGTCGTCGTCGTAGTACGCGACCCCGTCGTCGTCGCGATCGGTATAGGGCGCCGACAACGCGGCCGTTCGAGCTCCGATCGAGCCGTCCATCGGGAGGTCACCGCCGATCGCCGCGAGTCCCCGTTCGATCGCAGCGGGGACGTCCATCATGGCCGGGATCGGCACGACGTCCACGGGCAGACGTGCGCGGTGCCCGAGGAGCACCTCGAGGTCCCGTTCGCCGTCCTCGCGAGGCATCGACATCTCGTGCAGGGACGTCACCCCGCGGGCGGCCGCGAGCCCGGCGGCGCGGAGTTGCAACTCCTCGATCTCGTGATCGCTGCGCATCGTGGCCAACCAGCGGTGGACCGCCCGGTTGGCCGCGCCCGTCACTCGCCCGGTCGGCCGGCCGTCGGCGTCGCGCTCGACCCCGGCGACGTCGCGCAGGCCGGGCAGTGCGAGGACCGGCGAATTCACCAGGGCGATATGTCCGTCGGCGCGGCCGATCACGAGCGGTCCGGGGACGGCCGCGTCCAGTTCGGCCAGGCTCGGGTGCTCGGGTCGGTCCCACCGCGATTCGTCGAAGCCGCTCAGGAACGCCACTTCCCCGCCGGCGGCCGCCTTCGCCGCCGCGGCGGCGACCAGATCCTGTTTCGAGCGGGCGTCCGTGGCGCTCGCATCGTGCATCGCCAGCCCCGTCGAGGTCAGGTGGACGTGGCTGTCGATCAGGCCGGGGACGATCGTGGCGCCGGGCAGCTCGACGAGCCGGTCGGCCTCCGGCGGCTCCCCCACGCCGACCCGTTGGACGTGCCGGTCGTCCACGACGATCCACTCCCCCGTCCGGGGATGCCCGAGCGTGTGGACGCGGGCGGCGCGATAGAGGGTTCTCACGGCGACGCGATGATGGCACGGGCCCGGGCCCGATCGAGGGAGGACCCGCTCGGGGCCGGCGGATGCGTGAGTTCGATCGCCGGCATCCGGTGCGTCTTGTCCTCATGCGCCTCCAGGCCGACCTCGCCCAAGGCCCGTCGCCATGCGTCGAAGGCCCGCCCGGTCCGGGCCGGGTCGTCCGAAAGCAGGATCACGTCGTCGACCCACCGGATCGGAACGACCCCGGCCGCGGCCGCCGCCCGATCCGCGTGCGCGAGCACGCCGTCGGCGAGCATCGCCGAGGGGGGCGGCCCGACCGGGAGCCCGCGGACGCCGGATCCCCACAGCCCCCGGAGGAACGCGAACAGCTCCTCGTCCTGGAGACCGGTTCGGCGCAGCGCGCTGGGGCCGATCGAGGGGTAACAGTCGCGGACGTCGCTCACGATGGCGATCCCCGATCGCGCTTCGACGACGGCGTGGAGGATCGCGCGCCGCCAACGCGCCCGGCCGCTCGCCAGCGATCGAGGGCGCCCGCCCGGTTCGGTCCGGTTCGCGAAGGAGCACGCGCCGAGGGCCCGGGTGATCGTGGCGGTGTTCCGAGCGACCAGGCCCCGATAGGTGCAGGCGTCACGTGGGTCCAACCGCGCCAGCGTGCGCACGCCTCCGCCGGGCTTGGCCTGGACCTCCCATCGGATCGGCCCGGATGGTCGTTCCCGTGACATCGGATCCCTCCCGCGCACCCGGGAGGAGATCGGGCCGGTGCATCGGACCACATCGGCCGCCCCGGCGCGATCCCCGGTCCGGGGGAACTTCCCCTCCCCCGCTGCCCTACGATGCGACCATGGTCGACGAGCGCGACCGACAGATCGTTGCGGCCCTCCAGGAGGACGCGCGTGCGACGTTCGCCCAGGTCGGCCAGCGGGTCGGGCTGTCGGCCTCCGCCGTCCACGATCGGGTCCGCAAGCTCGAACAGGGAGGCGTGATCCGGGGATACCGCGCCATGATCGATCCCGACGGCGTCGGCCTGCACGTGACCGCGCTGATCGCCGCGACGCCGCTCGATCCCAAGGCGCCCGACGACCTGCCCGAACGCCTGAGGGACCTCCCGGAGGTCGAGGACTGTTTCAGCGTGGCCGGCGAGGCGAACTACATCTTGAAGGTCCGCACCCGTACCACCGGCGACCTGGAGGACCTGATCCGACGCCTCCGCGAGAAGGGCGGCGTCGCAACGCGTACCACGGTCGTCCTGTCGATCCCCTTCGAGGACCGACCGCTCCGAACCTGAGGCGGACCCTCGTCAGGACCCGCAGGTCCGCCGATAATGAACGGACGCATGCGCCGCCTCCCCTCTTCCGTGCTCGTCGTGGTCGCCATCTGTCTCGTCGCCGCTGCGTGCTCCGGACCCCGATACCGGTACGTCCGTGATACGCACACGCGGACCGCGTTCCGCGTGCCCACGAACTGGACGATCTTCGACAAGGCCACGATGCTCGGCCTGCCGCCCGGCCCCCAGCCCAACGTCCCCGATCCCCTCCAGTGGCTCGTGGGGATCGACGGCAGTCCGCAGGCGTCGGTCTCCCACATCCTCAACGTGGCCGACCTGACGACGGACCAGCCGCAGGGGATCGGTTTGGTCCAGACGCTCAGCTTCACGGAACGAGACAGCGCCTCGATCAGCTACCTGCGGAACTTCCTGTTCCCCGTCGATCAGCTGATCCAGAACGGGAGCGACGGCGCCCTGGTGTCCTACGACGACAAGCTGGTGGAGAACGGCCTGCACGGGGTCCATCTCGTCCTGCAGTTCCGGGCATCGAAACTGGCCTCGGCCGTCGCTGCGAGTCAGTCGGCCGCAGGCTCGTCCTCCGACGCATCGAGCAACCTCCAACGCGCGCTGCTCGGCGGCGCGGGCGCCGACGTGCTCTCGCCGAAGTTCGTGGAGGTCGACCAGAAGGCGCTGATCGACGACGCCGCGAACCGCGTCTACTACGTCGCGATCCTCTGCAGCGCGACCTGTTACCAGCAGAACCGCGGCGCGATCGAGTCCGCGGTCGACTCCTGGACGGTGATCTCGTGAAGGACAAGCGAACCACGTCCCTGGCCAACCTCACCGATCGGCCTTCACGGCCACGCCCCTCCGAGCGCCTGACCCGCGCGCCGATGGCCCTGTGGGACCGCGTGAAGTTCCTGCTGCTGCTCGGCGGCCTGTGGCTGGCGGGGCTGGCGATCGTGTGGACCACCTCGGTGAACCCGATCGGCGGGCCGTTCTCCGACGCGATCGCGATCGCCGTGCATGACTACGCGTGGATCATCTTCCTGGCCGGACTGGAGCTCCTGCGCCAGGTCCACTACGCGATCGAGGAGCACTCCCCCGGCTACTACCGCTTCTGGCAGCACCGGGTCTTCGGCGGTGCGGCGAAGACCGCGGGGCGCATGGATCCGTGGACCCGGTACCGGGTCGGCCGGGCGTTCAAGGCCTTCATCTTCCTGTTGGCGATCAGCACGTTCCTGGGGCGGATCTTCCACAGCGAACCGGTGTGGCTCGGCATCGTGGAGGCGCCCGCGCGCCTGGTGGTCGCGCTTCCGTTCATCTTCCAGCTGGCGTTCGGGTTCTTCTTCGTGATGTTCCAGTTCATCGGGCTGTTCTGGTTCCTGTCGCGCGGCGGCGTGGACACGATCATGCCCGACGAGATCGAGACCCGGTTCGACGACGTTCGCGGCCAGGACGCGGCGCTCGGCCAGCTCCGCGAGACCCTCGTGTTCCTCGAGGACCCCGACACGATCGAGGAGAAGGGCGGCTACGTCCCCGGCGGGATCCTGCTGTGGGGTCCTCCCGGCACCGGCAAGACGCTGATGGCCCAGGCGATCGCCGGCGAGACCGGCAAGCCCTTCGTGGCCGTCGAGCCCTCGGCGTTCATCAACATGTTCATGGGTGTCGGGCCCCTGAAGGTGAAAGGCCTGTACCGCAAGCTCCGCCGCCTCGCCCTGCGCTACGGCGGGGTGCTGGTGTTCTTCGACGAGGCGGACTCCCTGGGGAGCCGCGGCAGCGCGGCCGTGAGCGGGATGCGCCCGCCGGACCCCTGGAGCGCCTCCGGCGCGTGCAACGGCCTGGCGTACCTGTCGCCCGGCGGCCGCGACGCGGTGTTCGCCTCGCCGGTGCCGCCGGTGCTGCCGCAGCGGGACGCCGTCCTGATGGGCGGGATGATGGGCGGGGGCGGATCCGGAACCCTGCAGATCCTGCTGTCGGAGATGTCGGGGCTCACGAAGCCACGCGGGATCGTGAACCGCCTCCGGCGGATGCTCGGCATGAAGCCGAAGCCGCCGCCGAAGTACCGGATCCTGCACATCTTCGCGACGAACATGCCGCAGTCGCTCGACCCGGCGATGCTGCGCCCGGGCCGCGTCGACCGGCAGTACAAGGTCGGCTACCCCCAGAAGGAGGGACGGCGCTCGACGTTCGAGTACTACCTCGCGAAGGTACGGAACGATCTGACGGCCGAGGAGGTCGACCGGCTCGCGACGATCACCCCGTACTTCTCCGGGGCATCGATCAAGGACATCGTGAACGAAGGCCTCGTGATCGCGATCCGGGACGGCCGCGAGGTCGTGAGCTTCCAGGACGTGGTGCGCGCGAAGCAGCTGAAGGAGCACGGCCTGCCCGACGACCATGAGTACATCGAGCGCGAGCGGCACTCGGTGGCGGTCCACGAGGCGGCGCACGCCGTTGCGGCGTACCGCCTGCGCCACCACGTCGTGATCGACATGGCCACGATCGAGCGCCGTGGCGACATGGGCGGGTTCGTCGCATCGATCCCACCGGAGGACCAGTTCGCGAGCTGGCGCTCCGAGCGCGAGGTCGACGTGATGACGTCGCTCGCCTCGCTGGCCGGGGAGCGGCTGTTCTTCGACGGCGACCACTCCACCGGCGTCGGGGGTGACATGCTGGCGGCGACGTCGGTGACCACGCAAGCGCTCGCCTTCTACGCGATGGGTGACTCGATCGCCTCGCGCGCGGTGAACCTCGTCACGGTCCGCGGCACCGCCGACTCGCTGGAGACCGGGGCGGACCGAACCCTGTTCGACACCGAGTTCGGCAAGGCCGTGGACGCCAAGCTCCAGGAGCTCTACGACAAGGTCTGGGACCTCTTGGAGCACAACCGCGCCGACGTGCTCGCGATCGCGCATGCCCTGGAGATCCATAAGACGATCTCCGGCGACGACATCGAGGCGATCATGGAGGGCGTCGAGGGCCCCACCGTGGATGGGCGCGTCTACGCCGATCCGGCGTTCCGGCAGATGCTCGAGAACTATCACGCGGCGGTCGTCCGGGCGCTGAAGGAGCACGGCGGCGTCGCGACGCCGATCCCCGTGCCGATCCCGACCCCGCCGGCCGCGCTGGTGGCCGCGAAGCCGGAGCCCGTCTCGGCCGAGCGGACCGACCGCGCCACTCCGACGATCGGCTCGGCGCCGCCGCGGCCCGACGGGGCCTGAGCCGGGTCCGGCTTCGGGCGGGGCCGGGTATCCTCCCCCGATGCGTCTGTACAACACGCTGACGCGCGCGGTCGAGGAGGTCGTGCCGGTCGAGCCCGGCCACGTGAAGATGTACGCGTGCGGCCCGACCGTGTACCGGTACGCGCACCTCGGCAACCTGCGCACCTACATGTTGTCCGACCTGATCCGGCGCGCGCTCGAGCTCGAAGGGCTGCGCGTGACGCTGGTGATGAACATCACCGACGTCGGGCACATGACCGATGAGTCCTCGCCGGAGGCCGTCGACAAGATGCAGCTCGCGATGGAGGACGAAGGCTTGCAGCCGCTCGAGATCGCCGAGAAGTACACCCGCGCGGTCTTCGATGACGCGGCGGCGCTCGGGATCCGGCCGCCCGACATCACGCCGAAGGCCACCGAGCACGTGCCCGAGATGGTCGAGATGACCGGAACGCTCGTCGAACGCGGTCACGCCTACGTCGTCGACTCGGGCTCGGTCTACTACGACGTCGAGAGCTTCGACGGGTACGGCAGGCTGTCCGGCAACACGCTCGAGAACCTGCGGGAGGGGCACCGCGACCTCGAGACGGATCCGCGCAAGCGGCACGCGGCCGACTTCGCGCTGTGGAAGGCCGCGGGGCCGGGGCGACTGATGAAGTGGCCGAGCCCGTGGGGCGAGGGCTTCCCCGGCTGGCACATCGAGTGCTCCGCGATGTCGATGAAGTACCTCGGAGACCGTTTCGATATCCACACCGGCGGCACCGACCTGCGGTTCCCGCACCACGAGGACGAGATCGCGCAGTCCGAGGGCGCGGTGGGACACCCGGTCGTGTCGATCTGGGTCCACGGCGGGCACCTTCGACAGTCGGGACAGAAGATCGCGAAGTCGACCGGCAACGTAATCCGGGTTGAGGACCTTCGAGCCCAGGGCTTCGATCCGCTCGCGTTCCGGTGGCTCTGCTTCCAGACGCAATACCGCAGCGAGATGGACTTCTCGTGGGAGGCGATGGAGGCGGCCGATCAACGCCTGAAGGTGCTCCGCCACCGGATGGCCGAGTGGGGGCCGGCCGCCGACCGGCTCGGCGACGCGGCCGCGGGGTTCGACGCCCGGTTCCGGGAAGCGCTCGCGGACGACCTGGCCTTGCCGGCCGCCGTCGTGATCGTGAACGAGCTCGTCTCGGCCGAGGACGTTCCTCCCGGCGAGAAGGTCGCGCTGCTCACGTCCTGGGACGCGGTCCTTGGCCTGGACCTCGAACGCGAGGCGGCGGCCGCCTGGGAACCCACCGCCGAGATCGACGACCTGTTGCGGCAGCGCGACGCGGCCCGAGAGGCGAAGGACTTCGGCACCAGCGACCGCCTGCGCGACGAGCTCGCGGCCATGGGCCTCGAGGTGATGGACACCCCCGAGGGCACGCGGGTCCGCCCCCGGACCTAGGCGACCGTTCGAAGCTCCCGGGTGGAGGTGTTCAGTCGCTCGAACCCGTCGTGGGTCACCGCGACGATGTCCTCGATCCGCACGCCGAACCGCTCCGGCAGGTAGATCCCCGGCTCCACGCTGAAGGTCATGCCGGCCTCCAAGATCGTCTCGTCGCCCTCGACGGCGTACGGGGGCTCGTGGACCTCCAGGCCGATCCCGTGGCCGGTCCGGTGCACGAACCGCTCACCGAAACCGCTCTCGGTGATCACCGCGCGCGCGACCCGGTCGATCTCCTGGATCGGCACGCCCGGCCGGACCTCGTCGACCGCGGCCTCCTGCGCCGCGTGCACCGTCCCGTAGACCGTTCCGAACCCTTCCGGCGGCTCGCCCACGACGACGGTCCGCGTCATGTCGCTGTAGTAGCCGTCGAGCTCGCCGCCGAAGTCCAGCACCACGACGTCGCCGGGTCCGATCCGGCGCTCGCCGGGCTCGTGGTGGGGCGAGGCCGCGTTCGGTCCGCTCGCGACGATCGCGAAGTCGGCGCTCGCGTGGCCGTGCTCCACCAGCAGCCGCTTCAGGTCGTCGGCCACCTCCAGCTCGGTCCGCCCCGCGAACGGCAGCCGCGTGATCTCCTCGAAGGTCGCATCCGCGGCCGCGCCGGCGCGTCGGAGGGCATCCAGCTCGATCGGATCCTTGCGTGCGCGCAGGGGGCCGAGGACCGCGGAGGCGGAGATCCACGCCAGCGTCGGCGCGGCGTCCTGCAGGCGGAGGACGTGCAGCCCCCAGATCCTGTCCGTCACGGCGACGGTGCCTCCGGCGGGCAGCAGCTCCGCGGCGGCGGCGTACGGGTCCTCGGCGTCGCGCCAGCCGCGCAGCTCGGCAAGCTCCCCCGCCGGCGAGGCCGCGGCGAGGGGACGCTCGAGCTCCGGAACCAGGAGCACCGGATCGCGGTCCGGCCGCACGATCAGAAGGGTGGGCCGCTCGAACGGCATCGGGTCGTAGCCGGTCAGGTACACGAGGTCCGACGACGGCGCGACGATCAGCGCCTCGACGTCACCCTCGGTCGCGCCGGCCGCGGCCTTCCGCAGCCGCTCGCGCATCCGGTCGGCTCCGCTCATACCTTCAACAGGATCTGCCGGGGGACGACCTGGAACGCCGCCGGCGTGCGGCCGATCAGCTCGCCGTCGGCCACGACGGGCCATGCGCGAGGCGGCTCCACGTGGAGGCTCAGCCGGGCCCGCAGCTCCGTGATGCCGGGATCGGGGATGTGGTCGCCGTGGCGGAACATCCGTGGCAGCAGCCGGTACGCGTCGGACCGTGGTCCGGTGAAGATCGAGGCGTCCAGCACGCCGTCCCCTGGGAACGACCGCGGCGAGAGCCGCAAGCCCCCGTCGGCGAACTGCCCGTTGCCCACGATCACGCTCCAGGTCCGCAGCTCGCGCTCGCGGCCGTCGACCGTCACCCGGACCTGCGCCGGCCGTGTGCGCACGTAGGCACTCCAGAACCCCAGGAACCGCCGTGCGTTCCCCAGGAGACGCGGCAGCCGGGCGGCGGTGGCGGTCGCGGCCGCGTGCAGGCCCGCCTCGGCCACGTTGTGCGCGTACCCGGTTGTCCGAACGCCGTCGGGGCCGGTCACCGCCACCTTCATCACGTCGAACGGATAGGTCTGCTCACCCTCGAGGTGATCGGCTGCCTGCTCCACGTCGTCCGGCAAGCCGAAGCTCTTCACGAGGTCGCCGCCTGACCCCGCTCCCACCACGGCGAGCACCGGGGTCTCCACGATCGTGCGGCCGTCGCGGAACATCCCGTTGACGACGTCGTGGACGGTCGCGTCGTCGCCGACCGCGGCCAGGAACCGGTAGCCCTCATCCAGCGCGAGGCCGGCAGAGCGCGTCACGTCCTGGCGTCCGGCGGCCACGTGGATCCGGTGCTCGATCCGGCGGCGCTCGAGCGCGTGCTGGACCGCCGTCACCTGCGTCCCTACCCGGCCGCCGCCGGCCGCCGGGTCGACGATCACCGCGACCGCACCGAAGGGACTCGGAGCCGTGCTCATGCCGGCATCGTAGCTAGACGCCCGTATAGGCGACGACGCCGTGCAGCACCGCCACGCGCGCCGCCCGGACCTGCTCGGCGGCGTCCGGATCGGCCACGTCCTCGATCTGCCGCAGCAGGTCGAGGAGCTGCTTGCAGTTCCGCACGAAGTCCCCCGGCGCCATCTCGGTCTCCTCGAGGACCTCCTCGAGCGGCGCCCCCTCCGCCCAGGCGTGTGCCGGGGTCGCGAACCCCGGCTCCAGCTCGCGGCAGAGCTGGACCTCGTTCGCGTCCTCCGTCCTGCGGATCTGCCGCCACAGGCGCTGGAGACGCTCGTAGCGCTCCTGCACCGCCTCGGTGGGCAGGTCGTCCGGGAGCGGGGTCCGCTCGCGTGCCTCGTAGACCACCGTGGAGACGAGCGCGGCAACCTCCGCCGGGGTGAGGTCCTCGAAGGCCCGCGCCGCCAGCGCCTCCCCCACCAGGATGTCGCCTTCGCCGTAGATCCTCGTGAGCGTGTGGCCTTTGGCGGTGAGCTCCCAGCCCTGCACGTAGCCGAGGGTCCGCAGGACCGCGAGCACACGGTCGAAGCGGCGCGAGAGGGTCTCGGTGCGGATCTTGATCCGACGCTCGACCCCGGCGAGCTGCGCCTGGAGCTTCTCGATCCGCTCGGCCCAGCGCTCGTGCAGCGCACGGTCGGGACACGCGGCGCACGGGTGCCCACGCGCTTCGGCCTCGAGCTTCGCGGCCGCACGCTCCACCTCGGGGTCCGACGCACGACCTCGCGGGCCGCGCGGCATCTCCACGTGCAGACTCACGAGGGACGCCGCGACGTCACGCCGGAACCGCGCGCTCCGCGACGACCCCGAGCGCGGCAGCGCGATCCGCGTCAGCACGGTGGGCGGATCCTCGAAGTCCCGAGGGGACAGTCGGAACGACGAACGGTCCTCCGACAGGACCGTCGGTCGGCCGTCCCGCGTCGAAAGCACGACCGCCAGGCCCCGGCGCTTCGACCGGGGGACGTGGATCACATCTCCCGACCGTAGGGACGCGACGGCGGCGCGCACCGCGTCGACCCGCGCCGCATCGCGCCCTCGGCGATCCTCCTCGCGGAGCCGTCGCGCCCGCTGCACCAGGGCCCAGTACGCCTCGAAGTCCCCACGGTCGCAGCTCAGGTTCGCGCGATAGCCCTCGATCGCCGCGCGGTCCCGCTCGCGCTGGCGCTCCAGGGCGACCACGCCGCGGTCGGCGAGGAACTGCGCGAACGACGCGTTCAACAGTTCGTGCGCCTGCGCCGGCGTGTAGTTGCGGACGAGGTTGACCGCCATGTTGTAGGAGGGCCGGAACGACGACGTGAGGTCGTACGTGCGCGTCGCCGCGAGCCCCGCCACCCGCTCGAACGGCACCTGCCGCTGGTACACCACGACGGCGTGCCCCAGCCGGTCGATCCCACGGCGGCCGGCGCGCCCGGTGAGCTGGGTGTACTCGCCCGGGGTCAGGAGCTCGTGCCGCTCGCCCTGGAACTTCCAGAGGTCCTCGATCACGACGGTCTTCGCCGGCATGTTGATCCCCAGGGACAGGGTCTCGGTCGCGAAGACGACCTTGACGAGCCCGGCCTCGAACAGCTCCTCGACGGTCTCCTTGAACACCGGGAGCATCCCTGCGTGGTGGGCGGCGACGCCCGCCATCAGCCCGTCGAGGAACGCGGCGAAGCCCAGCGCGGCGAGATCCGACGGGTCCACCCAGGCCGCCCGGAACTCGGCTCGCTCGCGGATCCGCTCCGCCTCGTCGCGCGTGGTCAGCGATACGCCGGCGTCCCGGAGCCACCGGACGCTCTTGTCGCAGCCGGCGCGGCTGAACACGAAGTAGATCGCCGGGAGCATCCCCTCATCGGCGAGCACGCGGACCACCTCCTCCCGGCGCGGGACGTACACCCCCCGGTGCCCCTCCCGGGGACGATCCACCCGCTGGTGCTGGATCCGCCCGCTCCCCCGACGGGCGTAGGAGCGGATCCGGAGCTCCTGCTGGTCGAGGGAGACGACGTACGGGTTCGGCAACAGGATCCCGTCCTGCTCCACGTGCATCGGATGCAGCCGCCGGCCGACCAGGTAGTGATGCTCCAGCGGCACCGGCCGTCGCTCCTCGATCACGACCCGCGTGTGGCCGCGCAGCGTCCCGATCCACTCGCCGAACTCCTCCGCGTTCGAGATCGTTGCCGACAGGCACACCACGCTGACCGAGCTCGGGAGGTGGATCAGCACCTCCTCCCAGACGGCGCCGCGATACGGGTCTTGGAGGTAGTGCACCTCGTCCATCACGACGGACGCGAGACCGTCCAACGCGGCGCTGCGCTCGTAGAGCATGTTGCGCAGCACCTCGGTCGTCATCACGATGATCGGCGCGTCGCCGTTGATCGTGTTATCTCCGGTCAGCAGCCCGATCGTCTGCGGCCCGTGCGCGGCGACCAGGTCGCCGAACTTCTGGTTCGACAGGGCCTTCAGGGGGGTGGTGTAGAAGCACTTCCGTCCGGCCGCGAGCGCCTGCTCGATCGCGAACTCCGCCACGACGGTCTTGCCCGACCCGGTCGGCGCGGCCACGAGCACGGAGGAGCCCTCCGCGAGCGCCTCGATCGCCTCGGCCTGGAACGGATCGAGCGGGAACGGGTACCGCTCGGCGAACGCGCCCGCCGGGATCACCGGGCGCTTCCCGGTCGGCGGCTCAGGGTGTGACGCCGCAGCGCTCGGCGTGCTCCCGCAGGAGTCCGGAGAACGTCCGCGGGTCCTCGAGGTTCGACAGGTGACCGGCGCCGGGGATCACCGCGAGCCGCGCCCCAGGGATCTGCTCGGCCATCGGCGAGCTCACTTCCGGTGGGATCAGCGTGTCCCCGTCCGAGGTGATCACGAGGGTCGGCACGGTGATGCCGCCCAGGTCCGGGGTGGAGTCGGGCCGCTCGGCCATCCCGAGCGCGGCGGCGGCGATCGCCTCCGGCGCCTGGTCGCCGATCCATCCCTTCACCGTGTCCCACAGCCCTTCGGACGGCGTCTCGGACAGCAAGGGTGGCGGCGAGTCGACCAGGACGTTGCCTTCGGTCCGCAGGCGCGCGGCGAGCGCGCGGCGCCCCTCCGCACCCTCGGGCGTGTCCGCGCCCGCGCGCGTGTTCGCCAGGATGAGCCCCGCGATCCGCTCGGGCGCGGTCCGCCACAGCTCGAAGGCCACGTACCCGCCCATCGACAGCCCGCAGACCACCGCTCGGTCCCATCCGGCCTCGTCGATCGCGTCGAGGCCGCGACGGGCGGCCGCGGCCATCGTCATCACGCCGCCCTCGGCCCCGGCCGATCCTCCGAAGCCGGGCAGGTCCGGGGCCAGGGTCGCCACGCCGCCCCGCTGTCCGTCCCACATCCTCGCGTCCACCGGGAAGGCGTGGAGCAACAGCAGACCGTCCATTCACCGCACCGCCTTCGCGTTCGGGCCGACGATCGTCGGCAGGGTCGCCGGGAGGATCTCGAACACCGCAGGCGCGGGGCCGACCCGTTCGCCGTCGGCGTAGACCATCACCCGCCGGTCCGCCTCCACGCGCACCACGCCGGCTCGCGCCATCCGGACCTTGGGATGGGTGACGTGCGTCCCGCGGAAGACCCGCGGGAACGCCCGGACGAAACTCCCGGTGGACATCGCGGACAGCAGGCAGACGTCCAGGCGGCCGTCGACCACCGAGGCGTCGGGGGTGACCTTCATGCCGCCACCGTAGCTGATGGCGTTCCCGACGATCACCAGCATGTGGGGGCCTTCGACGACCTCGTCGTCCAGTTCGATCCGGAAGCGCGCCGGCACGAACCGGGGCAACGTCTTCAGCAGTGCGGCAACGTAGGTGCCCGTGGCTCCGAGCTTGACCCGCATCGCGTTCGCGGCCTCGGCGACCTCCGAGTCGAACCCGCAGCCCGCGATGTTCACGAAGTGCCGCGTCACCGCCCCGGTACGCACCCGGACCACGTCGAGCGGCACCACGTTCGCATCCACGATCGCCCGCGCCGCGCCTTCGATGCTCTTGACGCCGAGCGCCGCGGCGAAGTCGTCGGCGGTCCCACCGGGGAGCACCGCCATCGTCGCCCCGGTCCCCAGCAGGCCGTTCGCCACGAGGTTGACCGTGCCGTCGCCGCCGAAGGCCGCGACCACCTCGGCGCCGTCCTCCGCCGCGGCACGGGCGAGCCGCTCGAGGTCCTCGGCCGACTCGGAGATCCGGATCTCGTGGACGATGCCGGCGCTGCGGAGCACGCCGTCGATCCTCCCGATCCGCCGGCCGGCCTTGCCGTGACCGGCGGAGGGGTTCGCCAGCACCACGACCGAGCCGACGCCCATCGGCCGCCCGTCAGCCCGTGGGCAGGAGCTGAGGACTTCCGGGCGAGTTGCCACCGCCCACGAGGTCCACGCCGCTGAGCGCGTTCAGGTACGAGTTGTAGCCGTCCTGGATCAGGGCCACCGAGGAGTCGGACAGGGCCTTCGCGCTGGAGGCGAGTTGGGCCTTCGTCGCGCCGTCGGCCGCGATCGCGAGGACCGAGAGCCTCGCGGACTGCTCCAGACCACGGAGGCCAGTCACGATCGAAAGCTTGCTCGACAGCAGGCTCTCGGTCTGGTTCACGTTGAATCCCTTGCCGCGGATCGCGTCGACCAGATCGAACTTGTCGATCGTGTCGGCGGCCGTTGCGAGATCCTTCGCGCTCCCGAGCAGCTGCGCGGCCGTGACCCCCGCGTCCTGGCCCTTCGCGAGGTTGCCCGCGGCCGTGCTCACGGTGGGCTCGACCGTGGGTGGCGCCGGCCCGTTCAGGGTGCCGACCTTCGACAGCGCCGGCTCCAGGGCGCCCTGCCAGGCGACCATCGCGGTCTTCTGCTGGGCCTTCGCCTGGGCGGCCTGGTCGGCCTCCCGGTTCTTCCGCAGGCCGTTCGTGACCCACACGATCATCATCACGGCGAACATCCCGACGATCAGGGCGCCAACGAGCTGGACCCAGCGCCGGCGGAAGAACGGCGTGGGCACGGCGACCGCCTCGCGCCGCGGCGCGCGGGCCACCTGCTTGGAGCGGGAGCGTCCCTTGCTCTTGATCGCCATTCAGGGTGTCCTCGAAGGTCGTTTCAGGAAGCGCCCGATGATGATACTGGCCTCGTAGAACAGGTACATCGGGATCATCATCGCGAGCATCGAGTACGGGTCGGAGCTCGGCGTGATCACCGCGGCGAAGATCGCGATGCCCAGGATCGAGTACCGGCGGTACTTCGAGAGCCACTCGGGCGTCACGAGGCCCACCAGCTCCAGGAACACGATCAGGACGGGGAACAGGAACGACACCCCGAACGCGATCGTGACGAGGGTGACGAACCCTACGTACCGGTTGATCGTGAGCAGCGGTGTGACACCCGGCCCCGCGAACCCCAGCAGGAAGTTCAGGGCCTTCGGCAGCGTCACGAATGCGAACGCCGCTCCGAGCGCGAACAGCACGACCGAGGACACCACGAACGGGATCGAGTACTTCTTCTCCTTCGCCGTCAGGCCGGGCGCGATGAAGGCCCACAGCTGGTACAGCAGCACTGGCAGGGCGAGCACGACGCCGATGTACGCGACGACCTTCATCTTGATCAGCATCGCGTCCAAGGGGCCGTTGTAGACGAGGTCGCACCCGGTCGGCGGACGCGACCCGGGGTTCGCCGTCACGAAGTCGCAGAACGGCTTGCGGATCAGGTTCATGAACGGCGGGAAGAGGAACCAGCCGATCACCGCGCAGGCGGCCACCGCGTAGAGGCACACGATGATGCGGTGCCGGAGCTCCTCGAGGTGCTCGACGATCGTCATCGTGCCGGTGCGGCGCTCCTCGGAGCGCTTCCGGCGGGGGATCACCCTCATGATCGTCCGGGGTCCCGGCTACTCCGCCTGCTCGGCGGCGTGGTCGGTCGGTCGAGGCGCCTCGCCGTTCGCGGAGGGCAGGGACGGCAGGGAGACCGGCGGCACGTCCTCCTCGTCGTGTGCGAGATCCTCGTCGGTGGCCGGCGGCACGCGGTGGGCGCCGGGAACCGTGGGAGAGCCGGCGGGCGGGCCGTCGGAGGCGTCCAGGTCCAGCTTCACCATGTCCTTCACATCGTCCTGGATCTTGCGGAGCTCCCGTAGACCCTTCCCGATCTGCCGGGACAGCTCGGGCAACCGCTGGGGACCGACGACGAGCAGAGCGATGATCAAGATCACGATCAGCTCTTGGGGACCGATGTTCAGCATGGGACGTCGACCGGGTCCATCGTACCCCCGGGCCCTAGGAACGGCCCGGACGTGGGACCTTCAGGTTCTGCGCGCGCTCCCCCGCACGCGTTCCCTCGCGGGAGATCTCGTCGGCGATCGGCCCGATCTCGTCCCGAGCCGCCGCCGCGGTCCGGCCCACGATCAGCGCGTGCCGCGTCAGGCCGATCACCACGATCACGATCGCCATCACGCTGAGGAGGGCGATCAGGAGCCAGATCCCGATCCATGTGGCCACCCCGCGATGCTACCGGGTCGAGGCCGCCCGCCGCCGCGGGCTCAGCCGCCGCTGCTGGCGAGGAACTCGCGGATGTAGGCGTCGTCCTGGAGCAGGTAATGGAACTCGATCACGTCGTCGACCGTGAACGCCGGACCGCCCGAACCCAGGGACTCGAGGTCCTCGTCGTCGAACAGCTCCGGCGCGAACGGCAGCGCACCGTCGTGGCGGTCGATGTCCACCCCGGCGGAGACCAGCAGGGCCAGGATCTTGCGGTCCGCGCGCTTCTCGACGTCGTCCTCGCAGCTCGGGCAGGTGAAGCGGTAGCTGCCTTCGTGGCCGTTGGAGCGCACGGACAGCGAGATCGCCTCGGGGCCCATGTCCACCTCGCCGCAGCGAGGACAGGTCGTCCGGATGGTGGTCATCTCACCCCGAAGCATCGGCCGCGACCTCGAGGGGCTTGAGCGGCCGAACGGCCGGTCTCAGACCCCGCCGGAACGCCTAGCCGGCGTACACGGCCAGGGCCTGCCGAGCGAGCTCGCGGACCTCGTCGGCGAGCTCGGGCGGCTCGATCGGCTCCGCGTCGGGAGCCAGACGGAGCAGCAGCCGCGCGATCCAGCCGGTTCGCCGGGCCGGGAACGTCGCCTCCACCGATCCGTCCTCGCGCACGCGCACGTCGGTCGTCGCGTAGTACTCGGCCACCCAGCGGGCGGGAGGGCGGAGCAGGAGCCGGACCGCGGTGTCGTCGGCCGTCGGGGTGTACAGCGGCCGGGTTGCGCCCTCGAGCCCACGGGGCTCGAACACCACGTCCGTCGCTTCCGTGGCGGCGATCCGGTCGATCCGGAACAGCCGTTCGCCGTCGACGTCGACGTCCCACGCCGCCGCGTACCAATGCCCGGCGCTGGCGAAGACCGATTCCGGCTCGATCGTGCGCGAGGAGCGTTCGCCCGTCGACGCCGCGACGTACTCGATCCGAACGCGGCGGTGGCCGTCGGTCGCTTGGCGCAGGGCTTCGAGGTGCGGTGGAGCGCCGCCGGCCTCGGCACCGGCGATCCCGGCGAGGTCACCGAGCGTGTCCGCGCCGAGCGCGACGCGCAGCTTCGCAAGGGCGCTCGCGAGCGCCGGGGCCTCGGGCACGCCCGGCGTCGCGAGCAGCTCGGTGGCCCGCACGGTGACCGCGAGCGCCTCCTGGCGCGTCAGGCGGAGCGGCCTCGCGAAGTGATCGGCCATCGCGATCCACACGCAGCCGTCCTCATCGACGTCCACATCGATCAGATCGCCCGGCCCGTACGGCGGCAGCCCCGACAGGAACAGCAGGTCGAGGTCCCGGCGAAGTTGGGCGGCAGGCACACCGAACAGCGCCGACGCCGCGTCGAGGCTCGTACCCGGATGTTGGACGAGGTACGGGACGATCACGAGCATCCGACCGAGGCGCTCGGCCGTGGTCGCGGAGCGCCGGCGTCCTTCAGCCACCGGCGACCGCCTCCAGCCGGCGGATCACCTCGTCCCGCAACGAGGCGGGCTCCACGACCTCGGCGTCCGGTCCGTACTGGAGCACGAGGCCGGCGAGTGCATGCTCGTCGGCCGCCGGGATCTCCAGCACGACGCGGCCGTCCGGGCGCTCGCCCGTCCGGCGCGCGCCCGGGAACGCGCCCTCGGCGAGCACGGCCGCCGCGGGAGCGAACGCGATCGCCGCGCGGTCCTCACCGCCTGGCTGCCACGGCCCGGCCTCCACGTGATCGATCGCCCGGAAGCCCTCGGGCGGCGCGCTCCCCTCCCCGAGGTCGGCCACCTCCGTCGTGAAGCGCGACAAGCGGAAGGCGCGCATCGCTTCGCGCTCGCCATCGAGCCCGACGAGGTACCAATGGCCACCGCGATAGACCACGCCGTAGGCGTCAACCAGACGCTCGGACACGGTTCCCTGGGAGGTCCGGTATCCGAAGCCGATCCGCCGGTGGGCGCTGGCGGCGTCGGCCGCCGCCAGGACCCGGTCACCACGGGCGTCGGGGCCGGCGATCAAGGGACCGCTGCCGGCGCCCACCAGCAGCCCACCGTCGGCGCCGTACAAGAGCTTCCGAACCCCGCGGGTCGCCGCGGTTTCCTCCGACGCGCTCTGAGCGGCCACGAACAGCGCCGTCACCTCTTCCGGCGTGAACGAGATCTCCGGCAGGTAGTAGCGATCCTTCCGGATCCGGTACCCCTGCTCGACGTCCCAGGCGTCGGTGCCGGCCATCTCGAGCGGCACCCCGTACTCCCGCAGGATGTCCTTGTCCCGCTCGAACTTCCGCTTGGCCGAGTCGAGGTTGTCGGATCGGTACGCCTCGAGCGTCTCGCGGATCTGCTCGAACGTCAGGGGGACCGGTGTCTCGAGCAGGAGCCCGACGAGGTTCAGCAGGCGCTCGAGCGGCTCCATCGTGTCGTCCGCGGCCATCGCGGGCGATGATAGCCGCGCCCCGGAGCCTCGCCGGCCAGGGTCGACACGACGGTCACATATGCGCGATCAGCTGTTCGACGCGGTCGTCGGCGCTGCGGAAGGGATCCTTGCAGAGCACGGTCCGCTGCGCCTGGTCGTTCAGCTTCAGGTGGACCCAATCGACCGTGTAGTCCCGGCGTTTGGCTTTCGCGTGGCGGATGAAGTCGCCCCGCAGCTTCGCCCGCGTGGTCTGGGGCGGCTCCCGCATCGCCTTGCTGACCTCGTCGTCGCCCACGACCCGGTCGACCTTCTCGCCGCGCTCCAGGAGGTAGTACAGGCCTCGCGTCCGGTTCACGTCGTGGTAGGAGAGGTCCAGGAGGGCGATCTTCGGGGAGCCGAGCGGCAGCGAGTGCTTGGCCATGTAGCGTTCGATCAGCAATCGCTTCGTGACCCAGTCGACCTTCCGGGCCAGACGCTCGGGTTCGCCGGCGCGCAGCGCCTCGAGGGCCGCGCCCCACTCGGCCAGCAGGAGCTCGGACGGCTCGTCGGCGCCGCGACGTTCGACGAAGCGAGCGGTCTTCTCGTAGTACTCGGTCTGGACATCCAGGGCCGAGAGCTCACGGCCGTTCGCGAGCTTCACCGTCCGGGTGCAGGTCGTGTCGTGGCTGATCTCACGGATCGCCCGGATCGGGTTCTCCAGCGTCAGGTCGCGCATCACGGTGTTGCCCTCCACCATCCGCAGGACGAGGTCCGTGATGCCGACCTTCATAAAGGTCGTCCACTCGCTCATGTTCGAATCGCCGACGATCACGTGCAGGCGCCGGTACCGCTCCGCGTCGGCGTGCGGCTCGTCGCGCGTGTTGATGATCGGCCGCGAGCGCGTGGTGGCGCTCGAGACGCCCTCCCAGATGTGCTCGGCCCGCTGCGCGATGCAGAACTGCGCCCCACGCGGCCCGTGGAGCACCTTGCCGGCGCCGCACCAGATCTGCCGGGTGACGAAGAACGGGATCAGGACGTCGGCCATCCGCGCGAATTCGCCGTGCCGAGCCACGAGGTAGTTCTCGTGGCAGCCGTAGGAGTTGCCGGCGGAGTCGGTGTTGTTCTTGAACAGGTAGACCTCGCCGCTGATGCCCTCTTCGTGCAGGCGCATCTCGGCGGCCGAGAGCAGATGCTCCAAGATCCGCTCCCCCGCCTTGTCGTGCGCGACCAGCTCGCGGATCGCGTCGCACTCGGGGGTCGCGTATTCCGGATGCGATCCGACGTCGAGGTAGAGGCGGGCGCCGTTCTCGAGGAACACGTTCGAGGAGCGGCCCCAGTGCACGACGCGGCGGAACAGGTAGCGGGCGACCTCGTCGGGGCTCAACCGGCGCTGCCCGCGGAACGTGCAGGTCACGCCGTATTCGTTCTCGAGGCCGAAGATCCGCCGGTCCATCGCCCACCAGCGTATGCCCGCGGCGAACGAACGCCCGGAAGCTACGCCAGCGCGGACGCCACCTCGTCCGGGCCGAGGCGGCGGAACTTCCGGCGCTGCGGCTTCGTCCGGTCCAGCACGGCGCCCTCGATCTGCTCCGCGGGGATCTCCCGGGTCTCCGGCGTGGTGCCGAGGACCTGGACCGCGGTGCGGATCGCCGTCGTGAGGTCCCAGCCCTCCTGGAACCGGTCGCGCAGGGCGTCCATCAGGTCCTCGGACTGCCCGCCGATCGCGACGCAGCCGTGTTCGTCGGAGACCGATCCATCGAACAGGATGTGGTAGATGCCGGTCCCACCGGCCTCGCCGTCGACCTCACCGACCAGGACCTCGACCTCGTAGGGCTTCATCTGCTGGGTGAAGATCGCCGACAGGGCCTGTGAGTACGCGTTCGCGAGGTCCCGGGCCTTCACGTCCTCGCGCCCGTACTGGTAGCCGCGCAGGTCCGCCAACCGGATCCCCGCGATCCGGAGCTCCTCGAACTCGGAGTACTTGCCCACCCCGGCGAACGCGATCCGGTCGTAGATCTCGCTGATCTTGTGCAGCGTCACGCTCGGGTTCTCCGCGATGAACAGCAGGCCGTCGGCGTACTCGAGCCCGATCACCGACCGGCCGCGCGCGATCCCCTTGTGCGCGTAGTCCGAGCGGTCCTTCATCAGCTGCTCGGGCGCCACGTACGGCATGAAGCTCATCGCGCGCTCCGCTCCGCCACCACGGCCTCGACCGCGGCCACGACCTGGTCCTCGGGGACGTCGGCGGCCCCTTTGGCGGTCACCGCGACCGCGATCGGCCAGATGCCGCGCACGGGATCGGGGCCGCCGGTGGCCGAGTCGTCCTCGGCGGCGTCGATCAGGGCCTCCACCGCCACGCGGAGCGCCTCGTCCCGTGCCAGGCCCGGCCGCCACCGCTTCTTCAGGGAGTTCTTCGCCGGCGCACCGCCGGAGCCTGTGGTCTGGAAGTCGTCCTCCTCCCACCGGCCGCCGGTCGCGTCGTAGTAGAAGATCCGGCCCTCGCCCCGGCGCTCGTCGTAGCCGCCGAACAGCGGCACGACCACGAGGCCCTGCATCGCCATCGGCAGGTTCGAGCGGATCATCTGGGCAAGCCGATTCGCCTTGCCCTCCAAGGAGAGACGGTCGCCCGTGATCTTCTCGTAGTGCTCGAGCTCGAGCTGGAAGAGCTTCACGAGCTCCTCCGCCTGCCCCGCCGCTCCGGCGATCGCGATCGCGCTGAAGTCGTCGGCCTCGAACACCTTGCGCATCTTCGGGTCGGCGATCAGGTTGCCGGCCGTGGCGCGGCGGTCGCCGGCCATCAACACCCCGTCGGCGAACTTCAGCCCCAGAACGGTGGTGCCGTGCGCCGCGCCGAAGGGTGGCCGGTCGTCGGCGATGGGGAGGGCGCCCGGATGCTCCGCACGCAGGAGTTCGACGAAGCTCGGGCTAGCCCCGAACGGCGTGCCGGCGAGCGGCAGCTGGAGATCGTCGCTCACTCCCCGCCCTTCTGGACGTAGGACTTCACGAACTCCTCGGCGTTCTCCTCGAGCACCGAGTCGATCTCGTCCAGGATGTCGTCCATCTCCTCCTTCAGGTCGCTGGCCTTGGAGGAGGAGGTGACCTGTCCGGCGTCCTCGGCCTCGCCGGCATCGTCACCGCCCTTGCGCTGGACGCGCTTCTGCTCTTGCTCGGGCACCTGTCGCTCCTTGTCCGGGGACCCATCCTATCCCGGCGGTGCCGCGCGTCACCCCGAGAGCTTGTCGACCAGCGCGGCGGCGTCCTCGCTCGTGGCCAGCAGCTCCTCGACGTGCGCGCGGGTTCCGCGGAGTGGCTCCCGCATCGGGATGCGCTGCAAGGCTTCCCGGCCGGTGTCCATGATGATCGAGTCCCAGGAGGCCGCCGCGATCGCGTCGGGGAACCGGGCGATGCACCGGCCACGGAAGTACGCGCGCGTGTCCTCGGGCGGCAGCATGATCGCGCGCTCGATCTCCTCGTCCGTGGTCAGCCGCTCGACCTTCCCGGTGGCGTCGAGGCGGTGGTACAGGCCCCGGTCGCGGCGCACGTCGTGGTACTGCAGGTCGATCGCGCGGAGCTTCGCGTCGCTCCAGGCGAGGCCGTCGCGGGCCCGGTATCCCTCGAGGACGTGCAGCTTCGCCACCCAGTCGAGCTGTCCCGACAGGCTCATCGGATCGCCGGTGAGCCCCTGCAGGACCGACTCCCACCGATCGAGCACCTCGTGGTTCTCCGGCGTGTCGTCGTCGCGGTCGACGTACTTCCGGGCGAGCTCGAGGTACTCCCACTGGAGCTGCAGCGCCGTCATCGATCGGCCGTCCGCCAGCTGCACCTCGACCGCGAGGGTCACGTCGCGGGAGACCTCATGCAGCGCGGCCACCGGGTTCACGAGCGAGAAGTCCGGCAGGAACCCGTCCTCGATCATCTTCAGGACGATCGCCGTGGTTCCGAGCTTGAGGAACTGCGCGACCTCGCACAGGTTCGCGTCCCCGACGATCACGTGCAGCCGGCGGTACTTCTCCGGATCGGCGTGGGGCTCGTCACGCGTGTTGATGATCGGCCGTTTCAGGGTGGTCTCCAGTCCGACCTCGGTCTCGAAGAAGTCGGCCCGCTGGCTCAGCTGGAACGCGTGCCGGCCGCGTTCGTCCCACGGGGCCTCCAAGCCGACCTTCCCCGCTCCCGTGAACACCTGTCGCGACACGAAGAACGGGGTGAGGTCGCGCACGATATCCGCGAACGGGGTGCCCCGGTCGACGAGGTAGTTCTCATGCGTGCCGTAGGAGTTGCCCTTGCCGTCGGAGTTGTTCTTGTAGATCGCGAGCGCCGGTGCCCCCGGCATCTCTTCGGCCACGACCTGCAGGGACCGCTCGAGGATCCGCTCCCCCGCCTTGTCGTGCACCACGAGGCTCCGCGGCGACACGCACTCGGGTGTGGAGTACTCGGGGTGCGCGTGATCGACGTAGTACCGGGCGCCGTTCGGCAGGATCACGTTCGCGAGGCCGAGATCCTCGTCGGAGAGCTCTCGCCCCGGGGAGGGTTCGAAGCCTCGTGCGTCCCGCAAGGGGGATTCGTCTTCGTAGTCCCACCGGATCCGTCGCAGGCTCCCCGCGTAGGAGGAGATCAGCATCGACGAGGACAACACCGGGTTGAAGTCCGGCTGGCCGACGGCCGCGATGCCGTACTCGGTCTCGGTTCCGATCACCTTGGCGATCGCCACGGAGCAACCTTACCCGCGCGGGGCGGCTACAGGTACTGTCCGGCGTTCACCCGCTCGACCTGGCGCCCGTCCCCGTCCTGGCCGAGGAGGGTCCGGACGTAGACGATCCGCTCGCCCTTCTTGCCCGAGATCCGCGCCCAATCGTCCGGGTTCGTGGTGTTCGGGAGGTCCTCGTTCTCCTTGAACTCGTCCCGGATCGCGTGCAGGAGGTCGTCGCTGCGGATCCCCTTCTCCCCCGTGGACAGGAACCGCTTGATCGCGTCCTTCTTGGCCCGCCGGACGATGTTCTCGATCATCGCGCCGGAGTTGAAGTCCTTGAAGAACAGGACCTCCTTGTCGCCGGAGGCGTAGGTGACCTCCAGGAAGCGGTTCTCGTCGGAGGCGTCGTACATCCGCTCGACCGTCTGCTCGATCATGCGGCGGCACGCCAACTGGACGTCGCCCGACCGCTTCGCGATCTCGTCGGGGTGCACCGGCACCGAGGGGTGCAGGTACTTGCTCATGATGTCCTTTGCCTGATCGACGTCGGGTCGCTCGATCTTGATCTTCACATCGAGGCGGCCCGGCCGAAGGATCGCCGGATCGATCAGGTCCTCGCGGTTCGAGGCGCCGATCACGATCACGTTCTTGAGGGTTTCGACGCCGTCGAGCTCCGACAGCAGCTGGGGCACGATCGTGGACTCCACGTCGGAGGAGATGCCGGTACCGCGAGTGCGGAAGATCGAATCCATCTCATCGAAGAACACGATCACCGGCAGGCCCTCCTCGCTGCGCTCCTTCGCGCGCTGGAAGATCTCGCGGATCTGCCGCTCGGTCTCGCCGACGTACTTGTTCAGGAGCTCGGGTCCCTTCACGTTCAGGAAGTAGCTGCGCGCGTCCTGGCGGCCGGTCCGCTCCGCCACCTTCTCCGCGAGCGACTTCGCCACGGCCTTGGCGATCAGCGTCTTGCCGCATCCCGGGGGTCCGTAGAGCAGCACCCCCTTCGGGGGCTCGAGCTGGTGCTCGTTGAACAGCTCCGCGTACAAGAACGGCAGCTCGACCGCGTCGCGGATCGCCTCGATCTGGCCCTCGAGCCCTCCGATGTCCTCGTAGCCGACGTCCGGGATCTCCTCCAGGACGAGCTCCTCGACCTCCTCCTTCGGCAGGAGCTCCGTCACGACGATCGAACGGGGGTCGAACAGCACGTTGTCGCCCGCACGGACCTGCCCGGTGAGCAGGTCGCCGGCCAGGTACGCGACGTGGTTCTCGTCGCCGCGGCCGAAGATCATCACGCGGTCCGTTCCCAGCCGGTCCTTCACGCGGACGATCTCGCCGGCGCGGTCGGGGCTGAGCACCTCCACCACGTTCAGGGACTCGTTCAGGACGACCTGCGAGCCCGGCACGATCTTCGCGACCTCGATGTCGGGGGCCGGCAGGACGCGCATCTTCCGCCCCGCCGTCACGACGTCGAGGGAACCGTCGTCGTTCCCACGGAGGAACACGCCGAACGTGGCCGGCGGCTGGCTGAGCTTCTCGACCTCCTCGACGAGCGACTCGATCTTCTCGCGCTCGGCGCGGAGGGCGTCGGCGAGCTTCTGGTTCTGGCCGACCGCCTTCGCGAGCTGCTCCCGGGTCTCGACCAGCTTCTCTTCGAGGATCGAAACCTGACGCGGCGCGTTCGTGAGGCGGCGGCGGAGCAGGCCGACCTCTTCCTCGAGGAACTTGACCTGCGATTGCAGCTCGTGGACGTGCTGGTCGTACCGCTCGACCTGTTCGCCACGTTCGCTGTGGCCGGTCATCCCTGTCACCTCCCCGCCACGAGGGCCGGAGCATATACCGGTGGAGCGACACCCCCGCGGAGGCTCCGCGGATGCATCGTTCCCTTCAGGTATCTACGGCACGCGCCGTCGAACGGCTTAGGACCTGCCGGCGAAATGGTCCGGACGGCTCACGCCAATGCGCGTGCGACCGTCAGGAACCCGGTGTGGCCGATCATCCGGTGGTCCGGGCGGACGCTGCGCTCGGTCACGTGCCAGCTCCTCCGCAGGGTCTCGAACGTCTCGATGTGCAGGAACCCTTGCGCGGGAAGGGCTCCGACGAGCTGCTGCACCTGGCCGGTGGTCGGGAGGTAGGAGCACAGGACGGCGCCCGGCTCGAGCGCCGCGTGCAGCGCCTCCAGGGGCGCCCACGGCTCGGGCAGGTCGAGCACGCATCGGTCGAACGTCTCCCCCGTCCGGCCGACCTCGACGAGGTCCTCGAGCCGCAGCTCGAGCTGTTCGGGGAGCTTGCCGAAGGCCCCCTCGATGTTCCGGATCGCCTGGGCGCGATGCTCCTCACGGACCTCGTAGGACACGACCCGCCCCTCGCGGCCGACCGCGCGGCAGATCGCGATCGTCAGCGATCCCGAGCCGGTGCCGGCCTCCAGGACGCGGGCCCCCGGGAACACGTCGCCGTAGGTCAAGATCGGGCCGAGATCCTTCGGATAGACGACCTGGGCCCCGCGCTTCATCTTCAGCGCGTAGTCGGCGAAGCGGGGACGGAACGCGACCAGGATCATGCCGCCGGAAGCCTCCACGCGGAACCCCTCCGGCCTGCCGAGCAGCACATCGTGTGGCAGCGTGCCGCCGTGGGTGTGGTAGATCCCACCTTGCTGGAGGGTGAGGAGGTAGCCCCGGCCCTTCTGGTCGATCAGGAGGACCTGCTCGCCCGCCTGGAAGGGAGCGTTCATCGGCCGAAGGCTAACGCACGCGCCGGAGCCGGACGGCGAACCGTCCGGCTCCGGAGGTGCGTGTCGGGTCAGGGAAGCTGGGTCGGCAGCGGCCGGGTTCCCAAGGTGACCTCGATCGAGCGCTGCGAACCGCTGGGGGTGATCACCGTCACGCCCACGGTCTGGTTCGGCTTGAGGCCGTCCAGCAGCGAGCCGAGCGCCTGCGAGCTCGCAACCGCGTGCCCGTCGATCGCGGTGATCACGTCGCCCTGTTGGATCCCCGCCTTCGCCGCGGGACCGTCACCGGTCGTGGCGATCACGTAGACGCCGCTGTCGGTCCCCAGGCCCAGTTGATAGGCGAGGTCCGCCGTGACGCCCTGGGTCGTGACGCCCAGGTACGGGCTCGGCGCCAGGGGCTCGGCCATCGCCTGCGCGATCGTCTCCTTGGCCGAGTCGATCGCGATCGCGAAGCCGATGTTCTGCGCGGAGTCATCGCCGGCGGAGTTGATGCCGACGACCTGGCCGGCCATGTTCACGAGGGGGCCGCCCGAGTTGCCGTGGTTGATGGCGGCGTCGGTCTGGATCACATCGGAGTACACGCGAGCGCCGTTCTTGCACACCGTGCAGCCGGGGTCCTGCACGTCGATCGTGCGATCCAGCGAGGACACGATGCCGGACGTGACGGTCGGGCCGCCCTCCAGCGCGAGCGCGTAGCCGATCGCGACGACGGGCTGGCCAAGGACCAATGCGTTCGAAGTGCCGAGCGGCACGGTCGGCAGGTTCGTCGCGTCCACCTTCAGGACGGCGAGGTCGTGCTGACAGTCGCCGCCGATCACGCGGGCGTCATACTGCTTCGGCTTCGCATCCGACGTGAACACCGTGATCTTGGATGCACCCTCGACGACGTGGCAGTTCGTGACCACGATGCCGTCGGAGCGGACGATGAACCCGGTGCCGACGCCCTTGCCCTGCTGGGCATTGCCGAACTGGTCGGTCTGGAAGACGTCGGTGGTGACGTTCACGACGGCAGGAAGGACCCGCTTCACGACCGCGGCGACGGAGCCCCCGCCGGCTGCCGGAAGGGTGGTGCTGTTGAGCGTGTCGGCGGTCGACGCCCCGCGGGCACCGACGCCGACGGAGCAGGCGGTGGCGACGAACGCCAGCGCCACGACCCCGAGAACGATCTTGCGCATGCCAACCTCCGTTGGGATGACCTGGGTACGCTGGGCATACGCCGCATCCCCGGAGGTGGTTCGCGTGCCGGCGCGGAGGCGCCGGCCGGCGTCAGGAAGCGAGCGACGCCGCCGGGCGCTCCTTCCGCGGGTCCACGAACGGGATCGCCGCGGTGATACCGACGAGGTGCTCCCCGTTCTCGGTCTCCACGTCGAGGTGCGTGCCGGGCTCGGCCAGCTCGATCGGCACCCAGACGTAGCCGATGTTCTTGCCCAGCCTCGGCGACCACACGGCCTCGGTGACGCGACCGACCTCCTTCCCGTCGTGGAAGACGGGCCAGAAATCCGCCGGGTCGATGTCGAAGTGCTCCGCCTCGAACTCGATCCCCACGAGCCGGTCCTTCACGCCCTCGCGCCGGATCCGCTCGAGCGCCTCCTTGCCGATGTAGTCCTGCGGCTGATCCTCGACCAGTCGCTCGAGGCCCATGATCTGGAACGGGTTGTGCTCGATCGTCATGTCCGAGCCGAGGTTCATCATGCCGGCCTCGACCCGCTTGGCCATGCTGGGCGCCGCCACCCTGATGCCGAACTCCTCGCCGGCCGCGAGCACGGCGTTCCACAACGGCTCCCCTTGCGAGAACGCGAGGCAGTTCACCTCGAACCCCGGCGCCGCGGTGAAACCGGTGCGACTGATCACCGCCGGCATCCCGTCGATCTCGAACCGGCCGCAGAAGTAGTACTTCAGGTCGTAGATCGCGGGTCCCACGAGCTTCTCGAGGGTCTTGCCCGACAACGGGCCCTGCACCTGCATCGGGTAGACCTCGGGATGGAAGACCTCGACGTCGTAACCGCGGGCGGCGGCCACGCCGAGCGCGTAAAGCCCCGCGTCGGAGTCGGCGCACTGCATCCACC
>DATHCP010000026.1:0-12790 GCA_035490535.1 Actinomycetota bacterium | reverse complement strand
GCAAGTCGCGCCTGGCCCACGAGCTCTCCGAGCGGGTTGAGGCCACTGGCGGCCGGATGGTGTTCGGCCGCTCGGTGGGTTACGCCGACGCGGGGCCGTACAGCTCGTTCGCGCAGCACGTGAAGCAGGTCGCCCGGATCTTCGACAACGACGAGGTCGACGAGGCGCGACGCAAGCTGCTCGAGGCCGTCCGCGAGGTGACGGACGATGACGCCGCGGAGGAGACCGCCGCGAACCTCGGGGTGTTGCTCGGGCTGCCGGTCGAAGGTCAGGCCCCCGACCGCGAGTCCCTGTTCTTCTCGGCGCGGCTGCTGGTGGAGGGCCTCGGACTGCGCGCCCCGACGCTGCTGGTGTTCGAGGACATCCACTGGGCCGATCCGAGCCTGCTGGACCTGATCGAGTCGCTCGTGGCGCGGGCGCGGGACGTGCCGGTCCTGTTCCTGACGATCGCGCGGCCCGAGCTGCTGGCCAGTCGTCCGTCGTGGGCCGGCGGCCTGCCCGCGTCCAGCGGGCTGCCGCTCGAGCCGCTCACCGATGCCGACGCAGAGGATCTGACGTCACGGCTCCTGGATCTGCACGGGCTGGAAGGGCTCAGCGACCGGGTCGGAGCGCTGGCCGGCCAGGGCGACGGCAACCCGCTGTTCCTCGAGGAGCTCGCGGCCTCGCTGGCCGAGCGGCCCGACGACGACGCGGCCGAGCTCCCCACGAGCATCCGCGGGATCATCGGCGCGCGGCTCGACGCCCTGCCGCGGTCGGAACGCGAGGTGCTGCTGGACGCCTCGGTCGCCGGCAAGGTCTTCTGGCGCAACGCCTTGCTGGAGATCAACCCCGACCGGCCCGACCTGTCGGACGTGCTGGGCTCGCTGGAGCAGCGCGATCTGATCCGCCGCGAATCGGTATCCCGGATCCGCGGCGAGCAGCAGTTCACGTTCAAGCACGGGCTGATCCGCGAGGTCGCGTACCTGACGCTGCCGCGCTCGGGCAAGCGCGAGCGGCACGAGGCGGTGGCGCGGTTCCTGGAGGGCGCGACGCCCGACGTCGGCGAGTACGCCCCCGTCCTGGCCTACCACTGGCGCGAGGCCGGCGACGCCGAGCGGGCGTACGGCTACCTGATGGCGGCGGCCGAGCAAGCGGGGCGCGGCTGGGCGAAGGAGCGCGCGATGCAGCTGTACCAGGAGGCGCTGGAGCTGGTGCCGGAGGACGATAGGGAACGCCGCCGCGAGGTGATGCGGCGCCGGGCGGTGATGGCGGCCGCGGCGGCGCACATGCCCGACGCGGAGCTCCAGCTCAAGATCCGGCCGAGCGAGGAGCGTTAGGCCGGGGTTTCGATCGGGAAGTCGGCCGGCGTGACGTCGCCGGCCATCTCGTAGATCGCCTCGACCACGTGATGCCCCAGGGCCTCGGCGTGCCGGTAGAGCGCCGCCTCGTCGGGCGCGTCGTAGATGCAGAACATCCGGACATGATCGCCTTCGTCCTCGATCGCGACGTGGCTGTGGATCCAGGTCACCTCGGGGACCTGGTCCCGGATCACGACGTTGGACTCCCGGCCGATCTCCGGCAGGTCCGCGCCCACCTCGAACCGACGCTGGATCACGTATTTCGGCATCGACCACCTCCGTGGAGGAACGCTTGGATTGTAGGGCAACCCCCGCGCGTCTACGAACCGGAACCGCCCGGGGGCCACTCCCTCCCGTAGAGATCGCTCGCCGGGTCGAAGAACCCGCCGGCCGGCCGGGCGTGGGCATGCCAGTGGTCGGGGATCCGTCGGCGCTCGGGATCGACCCAGTAGCCGTCCTCGCCGTAGCGCGCGGCGGCGACGCGCTCGAGCCGGCGGAGCAGGCTCGCCTCGAGCCGGGCGTCGGGCAGCCCGTGCGTGCGCCAGACCACCATCGGGGTGCGGCACACGACGCAGTCCGCGACCCAGCAGTCCTCGTCCTCGAGGTGCCGGTCGGTCAGCGCTTCCGCGTCGCAGAGCATGCAGGGCTCGCTCACGACCGTCCCTCCAGGTGCGCGGTGTCGCCGACGGCCACGTGGTGGCGGGTGAACCATCCCATGTTCGCCTCCACCGCCATCGTGAACGGCGCGTCGGCCCCGTAGGTCGCGCACGGCTCGGCGCCGCACGGCGGCATGTCGCGGATCGTGACGATCCGGCCGTCGGCGCCGACGAACGCGATCGACAGCGGGATCAGCGTGTCCTTCATCCAATAGGTGTCGGTCGAGGGATGGTCGTAGACGAAGGCCATCCCGTCGCCCTCGGGGAGCGCCATCACGTCCATCAGCCCGGTCAGGCGGAGCTCCGGGGTGTCGGCCACGCGCACCGCGAGCGAGGGCCCGCTGCCGAACACGACCGTGGCGTGCGCCGTGGCGCTCGGGCCGGGCGAGGACGCGCGGTTGCACGCGACGAGCGCCACCGAAGTGAGCACGGCGAGCAGCAGCGCGGTTCCACGGGCGGAGCGAGGCACGTTGCTATCATCGCCGACCGTTGGAGGATCGGGTGCCCGCCGCCGCTTCCCGCCGCGCGATCGCGGCGGTCCTCGCATCTGCGCTGCTGTTCGGCCTCGCGCTCGACGCCGTGGTCGTTCCCGCCGCCGTCGCGGGCGACGCGGGATCCGTCACGATCGCGGACTGCCGCACGCCCGAGATCCCCAAGGACCTGCACCGGAACCTGGTCGCGGCGATCCGCGCATCCCGGAACCTGCCCAGGGCCTGGGCGCGCTCCCCGTACGTGGCGAGGATCCTGTGCTGGCAGGACACCGGCTTCGATCCCGGGTTCACGGCGACCGGCTACGGCCAGCAGTGGTACGGCGTCTTCGCGATGAGCGTGCGCGAGATGCAGACGATCGCGGGCCCGTGGATGAGCAACGACCGGTACGAGCTGATCCTGTCTCCCATGTGCTTCGTGCACGGGTGGGCGCGCTGCCGGCACGACACGGCGAACGCCCGCACGATCCAGCAACTGGTCGCCGGCCTGCGCTGGATCTGGCTGAACTACGGCTCGCCGGCGGCCGCGTGGGCCCAGATCGTGCGGACCGGCCGCTTCTCCTCGTACCCGCGCCCGGGCACGGACGACACGCCGACACCGACGCCGTTCCGGCTCTGCCCCGTGACGCCGCCGGTGCGCTATCTCGACACGCTCGGCCAGCCTCGAGGGGTGGGCGGGTTCCATCCGCATTGGGGCAACGACGTCAAGGCGCCGATCGGCCGGCCGATCCGCGCTCCGTTCGACGGCTTCGCGGTCGCCCACGACGACGGGTGGTTCGGCGGCAAGTACGTCACGGTGGTCGGGGCCGAGGGCTACGTCCGCAACGGCCACCTGTCGCGGTTCGGACACCTCGGGAACGTGAAGGCGGGCACGGTGATCGGATACGTCGGGGAGACCGGCGACGCCAGGGATCCCCACGACCACGTCGAGTGGCATCCATGGAACGTGCCGCACGTGTTGCACCGCTCGCCGTACGGCATCGCGCGGATCCTCGACGCGGTCGACCCCTATCCCTACCTGAACCTGGTCTGCCGCTGACGGCGACCCGCCGCGGCACGCTCCGGAGGGAGCGCGCATACTGGCGCGATGGTGGACGTCCGGGGGTCGACCGATCCGGCCGCCGCGCTGACCGCCGTCGCCGAGGACCTCGCGGGCGAGCTCTCCCTGCGGCCCCTCCTGGAGCGGATCCTCCGCCGGTCGATCGAGCTGCTCGGCTGCGACGCGGGATCGATCTGTCTGGTCGACGAGGCCGCCGGCGTCTATCGGAAGGAGGCCGACATCGGGATCGCGTGCCAGTCGGGCATGGCGTTCCCGCTGAGCGAGGGAACGACCGGCGCGATCGTGCAGCGGCGCGGGCCGGTGATCTTCGAGGATTACGCGCAGGTCCCGGGCGGGCACGTCCGGCTGGAGGACCGGGCGGCACTGAAGGGCGTGATCGGCGTGCCGATCTGGTGGCGCGGCGCGATCGTCGGCGCGTGCGTCGTGTTCAGCCGCGATGCGCGGCGATCGTTCCGGCCCGAGGACGCCGAGCTGCTCGAGGTCTTCGCGAAGCACGCCGCGATCGCGATCACGAACGCGCGGCTCCACGAGGCGGCCGAGGCGAACGCGCGCGCGGAGGCCGTGGCCTCGGAACGGAACCGGATGGCGCGCGAGGTGCACGACGCGGTCGCGCAGGGGCTCGTGTCGATCCTGCTGCAGCTGCGCTCGGCCGAGGGGGCCCTCGCGACCGGCGAGGTCGACGAGGCCTCCGGCGCGCTGGCGCAGGCGCGCACGGCCGCCGAGGCCGCGTTCGAAGAGACGCGCCGCAGCGTCCTGGGCCTGGCGCCCTCGCCGCTGGAGGGCCGCTCCCTCGAGGAGGCGCTCGAGTTCGAGCTCGCGTGGGCGAACCGCACCGGGGTGGTCGACGCGCGGCTGGTCACGTCGGGGGCGCGCATCCCGCTGCCGCCGGACCTCGCCCACACCGCCTTCCGGATCGCGCAGGAGGCGCTCACGAACGCGCTGCGGCACGCGCACGCTCGGTCGGTCCGCCTCGGCATCGTCTACGGCGACGAGGGCCTCACCGTGCTGGTGCAGGACGACGGCGACGGGTTCGATCCGGCAGCGATCGGGCACGACCCCACCGAACGCCACGGGCTCGACGGCATGGCGGAGCGTGCTCGCCTCCTGGGGGGCACGTTCGAGCTGGACGCGACGCCCGGATGGGGCACGCGCCTGCGCGCCTGGATCCCGCTGCCGGCCGGCCAGGACGCACCGCCGCCCGCGCAGCCGCTGCGCGTGCTGGTCGTCGACGACCACGTGGCGACGAGGACCGGCATCGTGCACCTGCTCGCGGAAGCCGATCCGAGCCTCCAGATCGTCGGTGAGGCCGGCTCGGCTCGCGAGGCGGTCGGCGCGTGGCGGGCCCTGCGCCCCGACGTGGTGCTGATGGACCTGAAGATGCCCGGCGGCGACGGGGCGGAGGCGATCGCGACGATCCGCGCCGAGGATCCGACCGCCACCGTGGTGGCGCTGAGCGCGTACGCGAGCGACGAGTCGGTTGCCGGCGCGCTGCGCGCCGGCGCGCGCGGCTACGTCGGCAAGGACGCCTCGCCGGCGGAGCTGGCCGCGGCCGTGTCGGCCGCCTCGCGCGGCGAGACCGTGCTGTCGGGCGCGGCCGCCGACCGCCTGGAGGCGCATCTGAACGGCGCCGGCGAGGCTCCGTCGTTCACCGAGCGTGAGCGGGAGGTCCTGGAGCTGCTCGAGCGCGGTGCGACCGACCGCGAGATCGCCGCGTCGCTCACGATCTCGGTCAAGACGGTCGAGAAGCACGTCGGCTCGATCCTGCGCAAGACCGGCGCCCAGAACCGGACGCAGGCGGTCGCGCACGCGCGCGAGCAGGGCCACCTGGGGTAGGGACATCCCGGATCTCCCGGACGGGGGATCCCCCCGATGCGCGGGCCGCGGGTGGGGTCCTACGCTCGAGGTCCTTTCCGTCCCAACCGGGGTGCAGCAGGGATGCCGGTCGTTCCGCTCAAGGAGATCGTGGACCGCGCCTACAAGGAGCGGTACGGGGTCGGAGCGTTCAACATCGTCAACGACCTGACGCTGGAGGCCGTCCTGGCCGCCGCCGTCGACGTCCGTGCCCCCGTGATCATCCAGACGTCGGTCAAGACCGTGAAGTCGATCGGCCTCGACGTCCTGTACGGGATGTGGACCACGATGACCGCCGGGATCGACGTGCCGGTCTGCCTGCACCTCGACCACTGCCCCGAGCGTGAGGTGATCTCCTCGTGCCTGGCGGCCGGCTGGAACTCCGTGCTGTTCGACGCCTCGTCGCTGCCGGTGGAGGAGAACGAGCGACAGACGCACGAGGTGGTGGCCGAGGCGCGACGCTACGGCGCGCACGTCGAGGGCGAGATCGAGGGGATCAAGGGCGTCGAGGACGACGTGGGCTCCGACGAGGAGTCCGACCGGCAATCGCTCGAGGTCGCGGTCGGGTTCGTCCGCTCCACGGGCGTCGACGTCTTCGCCCCGGCGATCGGCAACGCGCACGGGATGTACGCGAGCGAGCCGAAGCTCGACGCGCAGCGGGTGACGGACATCGTGGAGGCCACCGACGTGCCGATCGCGCTGCACGGCGGCAGCGGCATGACCGATGCGCAGTTCGCCGACCTGATCGCGCGCGGCTGCGCGAAGGTCAACATCTCGACGGCGCTGAAGCGCACCTTCATGAAGTCGAACCTGGCCTTCCTCCGACAGGCGGAGCACGACGACACGTGGGATCCGCCCTCGCTGTTCCGCGCCGTCCGCGACGACGTGATGGCGATGGCGGCCGACCACATGCGCCGGTTCGGGAGCGAGGGCAAGGCCTGGTGACCGCCCTGATCTTCGATTGCGACGGCGTGCTCGCCGACACCGAGCGCGACGGGCACCTGCCGGCGTTCAACCGGACGTTCGAGGAGTTCGGGCTGCCGGTGCGCTGGTCCGAGCAGGAGTACGGCGAGAAGCTCAGGATCGCCGGCGGTAAGGAGCGGATGACGAGCCTGCTGACGCCGGCCTTCGTCGCGGAGGCCGGGCTGCCCACCGATCCGGAGGGCCAGAAGGAGGCCGTGGCCGCCTGGCACCGGCGCAAGACCGAGCTGTACACCGAGATGGTCGCGGCGGGGAAGCTGCCGGGACGACCCGGCATCGCCCGCATCGTCGGCGAGGCGCTCGACGCCGGGTGGCGGCTCGCGGTGGCCTCCACGTCCTCGGAGGCCTCGGTGCGCGCGGTGCTCGAGCACGTGGTCGGCGCCGAGCGGGCCTCGCGGTTCGCGGTCCTGGCCGGGGACGTCGTGCCGGCGAAGAAGCCCGCGCCCGACATCTACCTCCTGGCGCTGGAGCGTCTCGGCGCCGCGCCGGGGGAGGCGCTGGTCGTGGAGGACTCGCGCAACGGCCTGCTCGCGGCGGTGGGCGCCGGCCTCCCGTGCGTGGTCACGGTCAGCAGCTACACGGTGGAGGAGGACTTCGCCGAGGCGGCGCTGGTCGTGTCCTCGCTCGGCGAGCCCGCCGGGCCGCACAGCGAGGTGCTCGCGGAGCGCGGCGTGCACCTGGGGGAGCCGTGGGTGCGCCTGGAGGACCTGGCGGCGTGCCTCGCCGCCAGCGTGTCGTAGATCGAGGTCGGCGTCCGAACGGGAGGTGTGGATGGGGGAGTCCAGCTTCGAGCAGGTGGAGTTGGCGGTCCGGACGATCGCGGAGACCGCGGTCGCGAACGAGACGTACTTCGGGGAGCTGGACGCGGTCGTCGGCGACGGCGACTTCGGCTACTCGATGGCCCGCGGCTTCGAGATCGTCGTGGCCGACTGGGATTCGTTCGACCGGACCGACATCGGAACGTTCCTGAAGAAGATCGCGGTGACGATCACGAGCCGGATCGGCGGCACCTCCGGCCCGATCTGGGGGACCGGGTTCCTCCGCGCCGGCACCACCGCGGGCGACAAGACCGCGCTGACGTCGGCCGACGTGATCGCGATGCTCCGCGCCTCGATCGAGGGCATCAAGCAGCGGGGCAACTCCGATCTGGGCGACAAGACCCTGCTGGACGCGCTGGTGCCGGCCGTCGACGAGCTCGAGGCGGCGTTCGGCGAGGGCGTTTCGGGCAAGGTGGCCCTGCAGCGTGCTGCCGGCGTGGCCCGGGAGCGCGCCGAGGCGACGCGGGAGATGCTCGCGAAACGGGGCCGCGCCTCCTACACGGGCGAGCGCAGCATCGGCACGCTGGACGCCGGGGCCGTCGGGGTCGCGGTGATGTTCGAACGGCTGGCCGAGGTCTGGCCGGAGGACTGAGGCACCGGAAGGGGGAAGCATGAAGAAGTTCGTCAACGATCCGAAGGACTTCGTACCGGAGATGCTGGCGGGGATCGCCGCGGCGAACCCCGACACGATCAAGTACGTGCCCGAGTACAACCTGATCATGCGGACCGACGCGCCGCGCGACGACAAGGTCTCGATCATCCAGGGCTCGGGATCGGGGCACGAGCCGGCGCACGTGATGATCGTGGGCAAGGGGATGCTCGACGCGGCGTGTCCCGGCGACGTGTTCGCCGCACCGCCGATGGACTACGTCCTGGAGACCACGAAGCTCCTGAACTCGAAGAAGGGCGTCCTGCACCTGATCAACAACTACACCGGCGACCGGATGGCGTTCGACATGGGACGCGAGATGGCCGAGGCCGAGGGCATCACGATCAAGACCGTGATCGTCGACGACGACGTCGCGGTGAAGGACTCGACCTGGACCGTCGGGCGGCGCGGCGTGGCCGGCAACTTCTTCGTGATCAAGGCGATCGGCGCGGCCTCCGAGGCCGGCGCGGAGCTCGACGACCTCGTCGCGCTCGGCGAGCGGGTGAACTCGGTGACGCGCACGATGGGCATGGCGCTCACCTCGTGCACCCCGCCGGCGAAGGGCTCGCCGCTGTTCGAGCTCGGCGACGATGAGATGGAGATGGGCGTCGGGATCCACGGCGAGCCGGGGCGCCGCCGCGAGAAGCTCGCCGACGCGAACGCGATCATCGACGAGCTGGTCGAGGCGACCGCCTCGGACCTCCCGTTCCAGAAGGGCGACACCGTGGCCCTGATGGTCAACGGGCTCGGCGGCACCCCGATCAGCGAGCTCTACCTGGCCTACGGCCGGGCAGCCGACCAGCTGAACAAGCGCGGGATCAAGGTCGGCCGGAGCTACGTCGGCGAGTACTGCACCTCGCTCGACATGGCGGGCTGCTCGGTGACGCTGGTCAAGCTCGACGACGAGCTGACGAAGCTGCTGGCGGCGCCGGCGGAGGTCGTGAACCGGATCTTCTGACGGCCGGCTCCGTTCCCGGGCGGGCGGGGCGGCGAGCTCCGCCCCGCCCGCCCCGCTCCGGCTGCTACGGTGATGCGCGCGCCGGAGTAGCTCAGGGGTAGAGCAACGCCATGGTAAGGCGTAGGTCCGGGGTTCGAATCCCCGCTCCGGCTCTCCGCCATGGATGCCATCGCCTACCGTCCGGATCCGTCGGCCTTCGCGTGGACGTTCGGCGGCGCCGCGCCGGTGATGAAGGTCGCCCCCGGCGCCGTCCTCGAGCTCTGGACCGAGGACGGCTTCTGCGGCAAGGTGCGGGGCCCCGAGGACCTCGTGACCCGCGTGATCGAGTTCCCGTTCGTGAACCCGCAGACCGGGCCGTTCTACGTCGAGGGCGCCGAGCCGGGCGACACGCTCGCGATCCATTTCGTCTCGATCGAGCCATCGCGTGATTGGGGGGCGTCGTGCCTCGTGCCGCTGTTCGGCGCGCTGACAGGCACGAACGTCACCGCCACGCTCCAGGATCCGCTCCCGGAGGTCGTGTGGATCCACGAGATCGACGCGGCGGCGCGCCTGGTCCGGTACCGCCCGCGCAACGGCGACGCGATGTTCGAGCTCCCGCTGGATCCGATGCACGGCACCGTCGGCGTCGCGCCCGCGAACCTCGAGACGCGTCTGTCGCTCGTTCCCGACGCGCACGGCGGCAACATGGATACGCCGGAGATGCGCGCCGGCGCCACGTGCTACCTCGGGGTGAACGTGGAGGGCGCGCTGTTCTCCCTCGGGGACGGGCACGCACGCCAGGGCGAGGGCGAGACGTGCGGGGTCGCGGTGGAGACCGCGATGGACACCGTGATCGCGATCGATCTGATCAAGGGGATGCCGACCCCGTGGCCGCGCCTGGAGAACGACGACTTCCTGATCTCGACCGGCTCGGCCCGCCCGCTCGAGGACGCGTTCCGGATCGCCCACACCGACATGGTCCGCTGGCTCGTCCGCGACCACGGCTTCGAGCAGCTCGACGCGTACCAGTTCCTGACGCAGGTCGCGCAGAGCCCGCTCGCGAACGTGTGCGACCCCAACTACACCTGCCTCGCGAAGGTGCCGAAGCGCTACCTGCCCGCCGGCGACGTCTACCGGGGGACGCACGCGAAGCTCCGCGAGGTCGCCCGGGAGTACCACCGGGGCCGCTGAGCGCGATCGGCCACCGCGTGCCCGACGCCCCGTCTCCGTCGAACGCGGACCTCAGCGAACTGTTGCTCGCCGCGGCCGCCGAGCAGGAGGGGCACCGCGCCCGGGCGCTGAACCGCGCCGGCCGTGACGCGCGCTTCTGGCCGGAGGAGGCCGCCGCCGTGCTTGCGTCGGGGCGACCGCTCACGGAGCTCCGGAGCGTCGGCCCGTGGGTCGGCGAGCAGCTCACCGGCTGGATCGAGGAGCCGCCACCGGCCGTCGACATCCCGCCGGAGCGCGCCGGGTTCCTGACGTTCGCGGAGGTCCGCGCGATCCTCGACGGGGCCGGCGAGCCCTGGACCTCCTCGGCGGTCGCCGACCTCCAGGTCCACTCCACCGACAGCGACGGCGCCTCGCCGATCGAGGAGATGGCGGCCGCGGCGCGCGACCTCGGCCGCACGTGCATCGCGCATACCGACCACTCGGTGGGCCTGAAGATCGCGCACGGTCAGACCGACGAGGAGCTCCGCGATCAGGGCCGGCGGATCGAGGCGCTGAACGCGGTGTTCGCCGGGAGGGGCGATGCCTTCCGCTCCCTCCGCGCGATCGAGCTGGACGTGTTCCCCGACGGCAGCTCCGACGCGATGGACCCGGCGCTCCTGCACCAGCTCGACCTGGTGCTCGGTGCGTTCCACTCGAGCCTGCGTGTCAAGGAGGATCAGACCGAGCGCTACCTCGCGGCGCTGCGGAACCCCGACGTGCTGATCCTCGCGCATCCGAGCGCGCGGATGTTCGGCCGCCGGGTCGGCCTGAGCGCCGACTGGCCTCGCGTGTTCGCGGAGGCCGCCCGGCTGGGCAAGGCGGTGGAGATCGACGCGACGCCGGCGCGGCAGGACCTGCGCCTCGAGCACGCGCGGCTGGCGGTCGCGGCCGGCGTGACGACGTTCTCGCTCGGCAGCGACGCGCACACGACCGGCGAGCTCGGGTTCCTCCCGTTCGGGATGGCGATCGCGGCCGCGGCCGGCGTGCGGCCCGAGACCGTGCTGAACCTCCGCGCTCCCGACGAGGTGATCGCCTGGGGACGCGAGCTGCGCGAGCGCTAGGTGCCGACCGGCTTGTCCGTGTCCTCGTCGCGCTTGGCGAACTCGTCGCACGTGTACGCGGCGCGGATCACGCCGCGCACGAACTTGCAGCTCCCGAACTCCATACGCGGGAACATGTACGCGCACACGTCGCAGCGGACCTCGAGCTTCTCGGCAGGGCGGTAGCGCGCCTGCGCCTTCGTGAGTCCCCAGGTTCCCGGCATCGCGTCCCCTCCTTCCCCGATCCGCGCAGCATAGGCCGGGGTGCGCGCCCCAGCATCGTTCGTGGTGGAGCCACCCGCGACCCGGCCCGGAGGCCGCCGCTAGGGTGGGGCGAACCGATCGGAGGGGCTGCGTGGAACGGAGGATCGAGGCATCGGCGGCCCCGACCGCGCCGTCCCCGGCCGCCCCCGTGGCCTTCGGCGCGGTCGTCCTGATCGTGGTCGTCGGCAGCGTGCTCGCGGTCCTGGGATGGCCGTACCTGGCGCCGGTCGACGCGGTGGCCGTTCCGCTGCTGCCGATCGCCGCGATCGTGTACGCCGCGCTCGGCGCGCTGATCGTCCGCCGCGCTCGCAACCCGTTCGGCTGGGTGCTGGTCCTGGTCGGGGCCCTCATCGCCCTCATGTTCGCGACGTCCTCCTACGCGATCCTCGGGTTGCGGGGAACGAGGTCGCTCCCCGGCGCCGAGATCGTGGGGCTGGTGTCGGGGGTCCTGTTCGTCCCCGTCCTGACCTCGATCGGCTTCCTGCTCCTCCTGTTCCCGACAGGGACGATCCCTTCGCCCCGGTGGCGTCGGGTGGTCGTGGTCGGCCTGGTCGCGGGAGGGATCATGAGCCTGGCCTTCCTGCTCACCCCGGCACTGGTCGAACTGCCGGGGCCCGGCGGCATCTCCGTCGTGTACCCGAACCCGCTCGGCGTCCCGGGGCTCGGGAACGTGGCGATCGGAACGCTCCCGTGGTTGGGGGTCGTCACCGGCGTGCTGATCGCGGCCGGGGCCGCGGCGCTCGTCGTGCGCTACCGCCACGGGGACGAGGAGCTGCGGCAACAGATCAAGTGGGTCGAGCTCGCCGCGGGCGCGTTCGTGATCGCGCAGGTCGCGATCACGATCACGATCGCGACGTTCCCGAGCGACTCGTGGGTGGTGGCCGTGGTCGGGTTCGTATCGGCCGGGACGGCGTTGGTCGTGCTGCCGGTCGCCATCACCGTCGCGATCTTCAAGTACGGGCTCTTCGAGATCGACCTGATCATCAACCGCGCCGTCGTCTACGGGCTGCTCGCCGCCGCGGTCACGGTCGTGTACGTCGCGATCGTGGTCGGGATCGGCGCCCTGCTCGGCACGCACGGCGGGCCGATCCTGACGATCGTCGCGGCGGTCGCGATCGCGCTGCTGTTCCAGCCGCTGCGGCAGCGTGCGGAGCGCGTCGCGAACCGGATCGTCTACGGCGAGCGGGCGTCGCCCTACGAGGTGCTGTCGGAGTTCGCCGACTCGATGGCGAACACGCTGCCGCTCGAGGAGCAGCTCGACCGGATGGTGGCCCTGCTGGCGAGCGGCACCGGCGCGACGCGCGCCGAGGTCTGGATCCGCGTCGGGCCCGAGCTCCGGGCGACGGCGGTGTGGCCGGGCGACGCGCCGCCGCCGCCGCCGGTCGCCGGCGACGACCCGGACGCGTTCGACGGCGCCACCGCGGTCTTCCCGGTGCGCCAGGACGACGAGCGGCTCGGCCTGATCGCGGTGCACAAGCCGCCGAACGAGCCGCTCGCGCC
>DATHCP010000025.1:0-22254 GCA_035490535.1 Actinomycetota bacterium | reverse complement strand
GACGTCGTCGCTCGGCGTGTACAGGAAGTCCAGCGAAACGAACGGCGGCGCCGGTCCGTGCATCTCGCCGCTCAGGAGGGTCCGGCGGCCTTCGCGGCACGGGCGGCCTCGGCGGCGCCGGCGGTCCAGGGATCCCCGTGTCCGGGCAGGAGCAGGTCGGCCGGCAGCGCCCCGATCACGTCGAGCGAGGCCAGGCTCTGCGCCGTGCTGACGTTCAACCCCGACGGCATCACCTGCGGCCCCCGCCGGCCGGTCAGCGGGTTCCGCAGGATGAGGGAGTCGCCCGTCAGGACGACCTTCCGCTCCTCCAGCAGCACGACGCTGGCGCCCTCGGTGTGGCCGGGCGTGTGCACGACGCGCGGGCGCCCCGGCAGATCGAGCGTCTCGCCGTCGCCGAAGGCCGACAGCTCCGCGATCGGCACGATCTTCGCGCCGCCGCGCCGGGTGAGCGAGATCAGCGTGCGGTAGGCCTCGAGGCGCAGGAGGTACCGGGCGACGCCGGTCTCGTTCTTCGCGGGCGTCTCGCCGTGCGCGCGCCGTTCGTCGTCGGCGTTGATCCAGACCGTCGCGGCAGCTTCGGTCCGGGCACGCTCGGCGAAGCCGGTGTGGTCCGAGTGCGCGTGCGTCAGCACGATCGCCTCGAGGTCGTCGAGCGAGCGGCCGAGGCCGGCCAGCGCGGCGGCGAGCAGCTCCCAGTCGCCCGGCGTCCCGGCGTCGATCAGGATGCACCGGCCGCCGTCCTGCACCAGGTAGAAGTTGCAGATCCCACCCGAGAGCCGCCGGATGCCGGGAGCGACCTCCGCGTCCACGCTCGTGCCCACGGGTGCACCCTAGCGCGGCCCGCCGGCCGTACCATCGGCCCGTGAAGCGGGACTCGGCGACCCGATCCGTCCTGACCTTCGCGCTCCTCGGCCTCGTCGCGCTCGCGGCCGTCGCGATCGCCGGCACGCTCGCGATCCGACGGATCGCGACCAACCAGGCGATCGACGGCGCCCGGCAGGTCACGGAGCTCGCGGCCTCCGTGGTCGAGCGGCGGGTGGACGACGGGCTCCTGACCGGACGGGCCGACTCGACCGGCAAGGTCTCCTCGGTCGTCTTCACGGCGGTGCTCCGCCCGCCGATCGAGCGCGTGAAGATCCTGTCGGACGACGGAACGGTCGTGTACTCCGACGTCAGCAAGCTGATCGGCAAGCGATTCCCGCTGAGCGCGCAGCAGAAGGAGGCGTTCGCCTCCGGGCAGGTGCAGGCCGGCGTGGCCGACCTCGACGCTCCCCGGAACCGGACCGAGCGGGGGCTCGGCGACCTGCTCGAGGTCTCGGCGCCGATCCGCACGCCGGGCGGAACGCCGCTCCTCTTCGAGACCTATCAGTCGCTCTCGAGCGTCGCGGAGAACCGCCGGCAGTTGCTCGGGTCGTTCGCCCCCGTGCTGATCGTCGCGTTGATCGCGTTCGCGGCGCTGGTGATCCCGATCGCGTGGGTCGTGAACCGCCGCACCCAGCGCGCGGCGCGGGATCGCGAAGCGCTCCTGCAGCGCGCCGTGAACGCCTCCGACCTGGAGCGGCAGCGGATCGCGAGCGACCTCCACGACGGCCCGATCCAGGAGATGGCCGGGCTGGCGATGCGGCTGTCGGCGATGGCCGAGGTCGTCGACGAGCCGGCGGCCAAACACGCGCTGACGGATTCTGCCGGCGCGGTGCGGGGCAGCGTCGCGACCCTCCGCTCCGCGATCGTCGGCGTCTACCCACCGAACCTGCAGCAGGCGGGTCTCGGCCCGGCGCTCGAGGACCTCACCGCGCGCCTGCCGGCCGAGGGACTGGCGGTCACGCTCGACGTCGCCGATCCCTCGGGCTACTCGGCCCCCGTCGACGAGCTGCTCTACCGCGCATGCCAGGAGGGCCTGCGGAACGTCCAGGCGCACGCGAACGCGAAGACGGTCGCCGTGCGGGTGCACCGGGAAGGATCCCGCGCGATCCTGGAGGTGATCGACGACGGACGCGGCCCGGACCCGACGGCGGGTGGGCGCGCGCGCGATGGCGGGCACATGGGTCTGCAGATCCTCCGCGACCTCGTCGCGAACGCCGGCGGCACCCTCGACCTCTCGCGAGCCGACGAGCGCGGTACGGTGCTGCGCGTGGAGGTGCCGGCGGGGTGATCCGCGTCGCGATCGCCGACGACCATCGCGTCGTCCGGGTGGGGCTCGAGCAACTGCTCGGGACCTTCGAGGACGTCGAGCTCGTCGGCGCGGCCGGCGGCGGCGAGGAGGCCGTCGACCTCTGCACCCGCGAACGTCCCGAGGTGCTGCTGCTGGACCTGGCGATGCCCGACCTGGACGGGATCGCCGTCACGCGGCGCCTCGCGGAGCAGGCGCCGGAGACGCGCGTGGTGCTGTTCACCTCCTTCTCCGATCGCGACGGGATCGTCGCCGCCCTCGACGCCGGCGCTGTGGGCTACCTCCTCAAGGACGCCGAACCGCAGGAGATCCTCGGAGCGATCCACGCGGCGGCGCGTGGCGAGGCGCCGCTCGCGCCGAAGGCAGCGGCCGCCCTGCTGGCCGAACGGACGCCGCGGCCGACGACGCCGGAGCTCACGGATCGCGAGCGCGAGATCCTGGCGCTCGTGGTCGACGGCATGGCGAACAAGCAGATCGCGCGGCGGCTGGGGATCAGCGAGAAGACCGTCAAGGGTCATCTCACGAACGTCTTCCAACGGATCGGCGTGACGGACCGCACCCAGGCCGCGATCTGGGCGGAGCGCAACGGGCTCTTCCGGGGTCCCGGGACCCAGGTCCCGTTGTGACCTCCGGGCTGCGGCGGCACGATCGAGCGATGGGGAGGAGACCGCTCGCCGCGATCACGATCGCGGCCCTCGTGGTGGCGCTGGCCGGTTCGTCGGCGGACGCGCGGCCCCCGGTCCAGCGACGCGGACCGTGCGCGACGGAGCCCACGCGCTGGGGGCTCACGGTCCAGCGTGGCATGGTGCCCGGCACCCTGCGGATCCGGTTCGTGATCCGCGTCGCCACACCGGGCGATGCCTGGCAGGTCGCGCTGTCCGACGGGCCGCGCGGTCTCCCGGCCGTCGACCGCGTGGTCGGAGCGAACGGGGGCTTCCGGGTCGTCCGGGTGATCCGCAACGGGCCGGGCCCCGATCGGATCATGGCGTCGGCGACGAACAAGGCCGACGGCACGCAGACGTGCCTGGGCGCGATCACGTTCTGAGGTCTCGGGACCGTCGTCCCGTTGCGACCGCGACCGCCTGCCCGCGAGCCTGCTCTCGACGCCGGATCCTCCGGCGCGGAGATGAGGAGGGGATCGATGCTCGCGAAGATCCTGCGGGTGACGTTGCCGATGGCGCTCGCCCTGTCGCTGATCGGCGCCGGGCCGGCGAAGGCCGATACGACCGTGTGGGCCTCGGGGACGTGCAGCGACACCAGCACCTGGAAGCTGCACCTCGATGCGAGCGGCGGCATCGTGTCGCTCGGCTTCAAGCTCGAGACCGCAACCCCGAACGAGGTGTGGCACGTGAAGATCCATCACGGTCGCCGGACGGTCCTGCGCGCCCTGAAGCTCACCGGCGACGACGGTTCGTTCCGCGTCGAGCTCCTCAACCGCGACTGGCGCGGGTTCGACCTGTTCCACGTGCGAGCGGTGGACGTGACCACCCACGAAGTCTGCGTTGCCCGCGGGGTGGTCTGAACCGGGCACCCCGAGCTCGGTCCGCGGGAGCCGGGGCGCGCCCTCACGCGCCCCGGCTCCCGTCGTTCCGGGGATCAGTAGCCGTTGTTGTAGCCGCCGGTGGTGCCGTTGGTGCCGCTCGAGCCGCCGCTCGCCGCGCCGAGCTTCTCGCCCGTGGCGCCGACCGCGAACCAGACGCCGCCGATGCCTTCGCCGTTCGTCTGGCCGGCGGCCGTGTCGCCGGAGTACACGTAGAGCGGGTGTCCGTTGTACGTGACCTGGGTCGCGCCGTCGGACCGGGTCGCCGTGCCGAGCATCGAGGCGTTCAGTCCTGCCGCCGCCGTCGGCTGACCGCCCACGGTCAGGGCCGGCCAGGTGGCCGCGCAGGACCCGGTGCAGTTGCTGGTCGTGCCCGAGTCCGACTCGAACAGGTAGAGCGTGCGGCCGTCGGCGTTCGTCAGGGTCTCGCCGAGCGAGGTGCTGGCGACCTGGACGGTGCTTCCCGCGGCCCCGCTCGCGGGGGGAGCGGTGGAGGTTCCCTTGGAACAGCCGACGAGCGCGACCAGCAGGGTCACGGCCGCCCACGGGATCGTGCGTCGCATCGCTGCCTCCTGGGTCTTCGGGGTGTCATCGTGCTGTACGGACGGGCCGGGGAACCGGTTCGAGATGCTTGCACCGCCGCCGAACGCCGTCATGCTGCGGACCGTGGCACCGAAGGTCTCCGCTCGGGAGGCCGCCGCCGGGGCGCGGGGCCGCATCATCACCCAGCCTCTCGTGGCGGGCATCCCCATCTCGCGCTGCGCGTGCGGGCATGAATCGCACGGGCGCAGGGACTGCACCGTGAGCGCGTGTCCGTGCCAGTGCGACCACGGGCTGACCCTCGTGCTTCCCTAGACTTCCGCTCCGATGGACGGCGCGTGTCCGCGCTGCGGCGCCCCCGTGCCGGCCGGCGCGCGGTTCTGCATGTCGTGCGGCGCCGCGCTCGAGCCGGCGGCCGCTCCCGTCGAGGAGCGGCGGCTCGTGTCGATCCTGTTCGCGGATCTCGAGGGGTTCACGGCACGGTCGGACGCGGCGGATCCGGAAGACGTCCGGCGCACGCTCGTTCCGTTCCACGCCCGCGCGAAGGAGGCGATCGAGCGCTACGGCGGCACGCTGGACAAGTTCATCGGCGACGCGGCGATGGGGGTCTTCGGCGCCCCGGTCGCGCACGGCGACGATGCCGAGCGCGCCGTCCGCGCGGCGCTCGGCATCCTGGAGGCGATGGCGGAGCTGCGCGAGCGCGATCCGAGCCTCGGCGTGCGCGTCGCGGTGAACACGGGCGAGGCGGTCGTGGCCTTCGGCGAGGGTCCGCAGGTCGGTGAGGCGGTGGCCGGCGACGTCGTCAACACCGCGAGCCGCCTCCAGTCGATCGCCCCGCGCGACGGTCTGGTGATCGGCGAGGAGACCTGGCGCTCGGTCCGCGAGCGGTTCGAGACCGAGGAGCGCGACGCGGTCGGTGTCAAGGGCAAGGCGACGCCCCTGCGGATCTGGCGCGTGCTCGGCGAACGGACGGCCGACGCGCGGACCGACGCCGCGTCCTTCGTCGGCCGAGAGCGGGAGCTCGCGATCCTGCGGACGCATCTGGCTCGGGTCGCCGAGCGGAACGATCCCGAGCTCGTCGTCGTCGTCGCCCCGGCCGGCGTCGGGAAGTCGCGTCTGGTGGAGGAGTTCGAGCGTGGGTCGTCGGTGCGGTGGCTCCCGGGCGCCTGCGCCCCGTACGGCGAGGGCGTGACCTTCCGGGCCCTCGCCGACGTCGTGCTCGCCGCGGCCGGCATCGACCGTCGAACCGCGACGGCCGAGGATGTGCGCGAGGAGCTCGCCTCGCTGAGCGCGCACATCGAATCCGGCGGCTCCGAGCGCGAGTGGTTGTACGAGCGGCTCGCCGCGATCGTCGGGATCGTGCTCGGCGACCAGGTGCACCGGTCGGCTCCGGTCCGCGAGTACGCGGCGGCGTGCGCCGCGGTGGTCGCCCACGCCGCCTCGGCGTCGCCGGTCGTGGTCCTGGTCGAGGACGCCCACTGGGCCGAGCCGTCGCTGCTGGAAGCGATCGGGTTCCTCCTCGACGAGCTCGCGGGCGTTCCGGCGCTCGTGGTGTGCACCGGCCGGCCGGAGATCGAGGAGCGGATCGGCGGCTGGGTCGGCCGGCCCGACACCGAGGTCGTGTCGCTGTCGGAGCTCGCGCCATCGGAGAGCCGGATCCTGATCCGCGAGCTCCTGACGCGGACCGTCGCCTCCGAGGACCTGGAGGGGACGCTCCTCGAGCGTTCCGGCGGCAATCCGCTGTTCGCGCTCGAGTTCGTCCGGATGCTCGTCGAAGCGGGCGGCGAGCTCCCCGCCACGTCGGGGTCCGTTCCGACCTCGGTGCGCGCGGTGATCTCGGCGCGGCTCGACGCGATCCCCTCCTCGAGCCGGGGGCCGCTCCAGGATGCCGCCGTCGTGGGTGGCACGTTCTGGGCCGGCGCGGTCGAGGCGCTGGCCGACGACGGGAACGCTGTTGCCGACGCGCTCGACGACCTCCGCCGACGCCGCCTCGTGCGCACGCTGGCGGAGGGGGGCCTCCCCGCCGAGCCCGCGTTCGGGTTCACGCACGCCCTGATCCGCGAGGTCGCCTACGGACGGCTCCCCCGGATCGTCCGCTCCCACAAGCACCGCAAGGTCGGAGCGTGGCTCGAGGATCGCGTCGGCGACCGACCGGGAACGTCCGCCGCGGTGGTTGCGAACCACTTCGCGGTCGCCACCGAGCTCGCGATCGCCGCCGGCGACGACGTCCTCGTCGACCTCGCGCGCCCCTCGGCGCTCCGGTGGCTCCGGGTCGCCGCCGACACCGCGGCCGGCGTGGACGAGCGGGCATCCTTCGACGCCTTGGCGCGGCTGCTCGCGCTGGCTCCCGCAGGATCGATCGAGCACGCCTACGCGCTGGGCCGGTCGGCCGAGCTCGGGCGGCGGACCGGCGCGCTCGGCAGCGACGAGGTCCTCGAGCGGATGGAAGCGGCGCTGGCGGAGGCCCGAGCGCTCGGGGACGCCCGCGAGACCGGCGCCGCGCTCGTGCGGCTCGGATCCCGCCTGGGCTCGATGGGCGAGGGGCGGCGCGCGACCGAGGCGTTCGCCGAGGCCGTCGAGGTGCTCCGTCCGCTGCCGCCCGGGCGGGAGCTGGCGCAGGCGCTCGCCTTCCGCGCCGAGGAGGAGATGTTCGCCGGCCACGTGGATCCGTCGCTGGCGCGTGCCGACGAGGCGCTGGCGCTGGCGCGCGAGGTGGGCGCCGACGACGTGGCGATCATCGCCCTGCACATCCGGGGCGACGGCCGCTGCTCCACGGGCGACCTCGGCGGCCTGGCCGACCTCGGGGAGGCGCTCGCCATCGCGGAGCGCCGCGGCGTCGCGTCCGACATCGTGATCTCGCGCTCCTACCTGGGGGAGTGGCGGTGCCTGCGAGACGGTCCGGCGGCAGCGTTGCCCGACTACGAGGGCGCGATCGCGCTGGCCGAGCGCCGGGGCGCGCTCAGCCAAGGGGACCAGGCGAAGGTCGTGGCGCTCGAGCTGCAGGTGGACGTCGGCCGGTGGGACCAGGCCTCGCGGCGTGCGGAGGAGCTGCTGGGCCTTGAGCCCGGCCGGCTCGACGAGCCGTTCCAGGTCATCGCGCGGGCGGTCCGCGCGTGGCTCGCCCTGCAGCGCGACGGCGAGGCGGTGGAGGATCCCGACGAGCTGGTCGCCCTCGCCGCGCCCACGGGCACGCTGCAGATCGAGTCGCGGGCGTTGGCGGTCGCGGCGTGCCTTGCCGCGGCGTCCGGCCGGGCGGAGGACGCGATCGGCTTCGTCGACGCCTTCGACGGGCTGACCCGGGACGTGTCGCCCCTCACCCGTGCGACGAACGCGCCGACGATCGCGCGCGTCTGTCAGGACCTCGGTGACGCCGGGCGCGCCGCCCGGATCGCGGCGCCGCTCGACGTCCGCACCCCGTACGAGCGGATCCACCTGGACGCCGCCGCCGCGATCGCGGGCGAGATGACCGCCGAGCTCGGCGATGCCGAACGCCGATACGCCGATGTGGCGAGGCGATGGAGCGCCTTCGGGTGCCCGTTCGAGGCGGCGGCCGCGGCCCTCGGCCGCGGCCGCTGCCTGGCGACGCTGGACCGGCCCGAGGAGGCGCGGGCCGCGCTTCGCGCGGCCCGCGCCTCCTTCACCGAGCTCGGGGCCGGGCCGTGGATCGCGCGCGTCGACGCGGTCGACGTCTGAGCGCTGGGATACTGAGGCCCCGTGGACATCGAGGAAGAGGCCCAGCTGGAGGCCGCGGCGAGGCCTGCGGGCATCTTCGCCGGCGGCGAGGGCAAGGACTTCCGTGTCTTGGCGGCCGGGACCGCACAGAACATCACCGGGCTCGTGGTGTTCGTCCTCGGCACGTTCGCCGCCAACATCTTGATCTCCCGGTCCTTCGGGGGCGGCGCGACGGGCGCCGTCGCCCTCGGCGTCGTCACGATCGGCACGCAGTTCGCCTTCATCGCCGCTGCAGGGACGCGCTTCGGCATGGACATGGCGGCGGTGCGGTACGTCGCGATCGACGCGGGCGCGGGCCACCTCGGGCGGATCCGCGGCGTCCTGAGCCGGGCGATCGCGATCGCCGGTCTGATCTCCCTCGTCGCGGGCGCCTTCGTGTTCGTGGTCGCGGGGCCGGTCGGCCGGGCGCTGTCGGACCCGGCGACGCAGCACGCCACCGTCACGTCCCTGCGCGCCGCGGCGGTGGCGATCCCGTTCGTCGCGATCACGTACGTGTGGCTCGGCGGCAGCCGCGGCCTGAAGGTGATGCGCCACACCCTGTACGTGATGTGGGTCGCGCAACCGATCCTGTGGATCGTCCTGATGGTCGTCGGCTGGCAGATCCAGAAGTCCGAGGCGATGGCCGTGTGGGCCTACGCCGGCTCCTGGATCGTCTCGGCGATCGCGGCGCGCTTCCTCTGGCGGGGGATCAGCCGCGGTCATCCGGCCGAGGAGCTGGAGCCCGGCACGACCGACGCCCTCGTTCGCTACGGCGCGCCGCGCGCGCCGGCCGCGCTCCTGTCGCAGGGCCTGTTCTGGATCGACTACTTCGTGGCGTCGTACTTCGTCTCGGCCGGCGACGTCACGGCGGCACAGGTCGGTGTCTACTCGGCGTGCGTCCGCGTCGCACTCGTGATGGTGCTGTTCCTCACAGCGGTGTCGTACGTGTTCTCGCCATTCGTCGCCGACCTGCATGCGCGAGGCGAGCGCGAGCGGCTCGACCACCTGTTCAAGACGATCACGCGTTGGACCGTCGCGGGCACGATCCCGATCCTGCTGCTGATGCTGATCGAGCCGGGCGCGATCCTCTCGGTGTTCGGCGGGGCGCGGTTCGCGGCCGACGGCTCCTCGGCGCTGCGGATCCTCGTGATCGGGCAGGCGATCAACGTCAGCGTCGGGGCGGCCGGCTTCGTGCTGATCATGGCGGGGCGAACCGGCTGGGACCTGATCGTGTACTCGCTGTCGGCGGCGCTCGACTTGACCCTCGCCTTCCTGCTGGTCCCTCGATTCGGGATCGAGGGAGCCGCTGCGGCGCAGGCGATCACGATCGCCGCCTCGAACTGGCTGCGGCTGGTGCTGGTGCGGCGGTTCGTCGGGATCTTCCCGTGGGACGGCGCCTACGCGCGCCTCGCGCTCCCCGCAGCGGTGTGCGCGGTGGCGATGTACGGCGCCCACGAGGTGGTTGATCCCGCCCCGTACCATCTCGGCGCGGTCGTGGTCGGCTTCGTGGGCGTCGTGGTGTACCTGCCCGCGCTGCTCGCGTTCGCGCTGACCCCCGAGGAGCGGACCGCCCTGCGCAACGGCGTGGCGAAGCTCCGCGGCCGGTGAACGTTCGCCCGCTCGACGACGACGATCGCGCGTGGCTGCGCGGCGTGCTGGAGGACGGCTGGGGCGGTCAGACGATGGTCGGTGCCGGCCGCCCGTTCCGCCCCGCCGAGCACGACGGCTTCGTCGCGGGCGACCGCGCAGGGGTCGTGACCTACCGGATCGCGGACGGCGCGTGCGAGGTCACGATGATGGAGTCGTTCCCGCCCGGGAACGGCGCGGGCACGGCGTTGATGGACGCGGTGGTCGTCGCCGCGCGCGCCGCCGGCGCGGATCGCGTCTGGCTCGTCACGACGAACGACAACCTGCGCGCGCAGGCGTTCTACGGGCGACGGGGGTTCCGCGTGGTCGCCGTGCGCGAGGGTGCGATCGACGACGCACGCCGCCGCTTCAAGCCAACGATCCCACTGCACAACGAGGGAACCGGCCTGCCGATCCGCGATGAGATCGAGCTGGAGCTCGACCTTCGCCCACCGGCCGCCTAGTCGATCGCCGGGATCTCGGTCTCGGGGATCGTCACCAACTCTCGCTCCCCGGCCTCCCGCTCGGCGAGCAGCTGATCCACCAACGTTTGGAGCTCGGCGACGCGCCAGGACAGCAGCCTCATGCGAGCCGCGTCTCCGGCGCCGCGCCGGGCCATCTCGGTCCGGCTCTCGTCGAGCTCCGCGGCCAACCGGCGCTCGAGCCGGCGCCCGCGGACGTACGCGACCGCGGTCACCACGGCGAGCGCTGCGGTGGCCGACACCGCGCACACGATCCAGATCCCCGCCGGGACGCCCGGCGTCGCAACGAGGTGGCCGAACGCCCAGATCTCGCGCGCGCCCGAGCGCGCGCTCTCGATCACGACGTCGACCGCCACGACGGCCCAGCCGGTCGCGAACAGGAGCAAGGATCCCGCAAGCACCATGGACCGTCGATCGTGCTCCCGGCCCCGCGGAGGGGTCAAGTCCGCAGGCCTACGACGTGTGGGGGAGGAGGCGGCGCACCGCCGCGACCGCGGCCTCCGCGGTCTCGGCGCGCACGATCGGATCGGTGGCCAGGTCGTCACGCCCGAGCTCCCACGTGCCGACGCCGATCACCGGCTTGCCCATCTTCAGCCCGAGCGCGATCTCCGAGAGCGTCCCGAACTCCCCGCCGACCGCGATCACCGCGTCCGCCGAGCGCGCGACGATCACGTTGCGCGCCTCGCCGAACCCGGTCGCGACCGCGACGGTCAGGTGGCGGCTCGCGCCCACCCGGTCGTCCCCCGGAAGGATGCCGATCGAGGCGCCGCCCCCGGCCGCACAGCCGCGCGCGGCCGCGTCCATCACGCCGCCGAGGCCGCCGCAGACCAGGACGCATCCGGCCTCGGCGAGCAGCCGGCCCACCTCCTCGGCGGTGGCCAGCTCCCACTCGGTCGCGTTGCTGGCGCCGATCACCGCGACGTACGGGGCCATGCGCCGAAGTATCGCAGCCGCGTCAGTCCATCAGCTGTGCGAACGGCGTCCGGAAGCCGTCGCGCAGGAGGTCCCTCGCCTCGCGGTGGCTCCGCACCAGCAGCGCGACGCCCAGCGTGAGGTAGACGGCCGACGTGATCAGGAGCACCTCGTTGTGGTGGTGCTCGCCGGCGATCAGCGACGCCACGAACTGGGCCCAGAACAGCGCCGAGATCGCCAGGGCCTCCGCGATCGTCATCCGCAGGTTCACGATCACCGCGACCGCGAACAGCGACTGCGCGGCGGTCAGCAGCAGCTCCTCCCGCTGGATCCCGGCGATCGGCAGCCCGTGGAAGCTCCGCGATGCGATCGCGAACACGATCGGCAGCGAACCCACGAGCAGCGTCCACTGGTTCACCTTCGAGCTGACGAGCGCCCCCAACCCGCTGCTCGTCTCCAGCCGCCACGCGAAGAGGGCCGCCACGATGAACTCGGGCGCTTCCGAGGCGAGCGGCGCGAGCCACTGGACGAGGAAGAACTCCGAGATGCCGTACTGCCGCCCGGTCTCGACCAACGCGTGGGCGAACGGCTCCGCGCACAGCACGATCACGACCGCCGACCACACGAACAGCGCGATCACCGCGGCGCGCCGCCGCTGGACCGCGAACGAGCCGATCCAGCTCGCCGGCCCCACGAGGTGCGGTTCCTCGGCAGGCGCGCGCGCCAGGCGGATCGCGTAGGCTACGAACAGCCCGACCAGGACGACGCTGTCGAACAGCGTGATCGAGTGCTTCAACGGGAGGGTCAGGGAGTAGATCGTCGCGACGCCCAGGTACGCGACCTCCACCGCGTGCGTGCGCTCGAGCTTCACGTCCGACCAGCGCACCGACCGGGCCGGCGCCTCGACCCCGTCGTCGGGTCGCTGCTCGGCGCGTCGTTGCAGCCGTCGCGTCCGGTACCACGCGATGAACACGACGCTCGCCCAGCCGATCCCGATCAGCAGGCGGTTCGCGCCCGTCATGTTCGCGAGCGCCAGCGAGCATGGCGACGCGGCGCCGGGTTCGCCGCTCGGGCACGACGGGCCGTGCAGCCGCACGGACGTGCCCCCTTGCCAGGCGAACACGAAGTCCACCGCGTACTCCGGCAGGACCGCGATCAACGCGAGCACGGCGAGCGCCAGCCCGGCGGGGATGTCCAAACGCGCGACCTCCGCGGCCCAGGACAACAGGAAGGCCGCGCCGACGATCGCGACGCCGAACAGCAACGCCTCGAGCGTGTGGGCGATGTCGGCGCCGGTCAGGCGGAGCACGAGGGCGGGAGCCGCGACCACGAGCGCGGCAACGAGCGTGAGCCTCGACGATCCGCGCGCGATGGTCGTGTCCGGAGGGGGCGCCATCGGTTGCGGCACCCTAGCACCCCTGGGAGCATGGGCCGCCGGATGGACTGGCTCGCGCTCGCGGTGTCGCTGGTGATCATCCTCGGCGGCGCAGAGCTCTTCACGAACGGCGTGGAATGGGTCGGCGAGGGGTTCGGGCTGTCCGAGGGTGCGGTCGGATCGGTGCTCGCCGCGATCGGCACGGCCCTGCCCGAGACCCTGCTTCCGTTCGTCGCGATCTTCGGTGGGCACGCTGCCGGCGAAGAGATCGGGATCGGCGCGATCCTCGGCGCGCCGCTCATGCTCTCGACGCTGGCGCTGTGCGCCTTCGGGGTCACGGTGCTCGTGACGTCCCGGCGTGGGAGCCGCTCGCCCGACATCGAGCAAGACCCCGGTGTGATCGCCGAGGACATGCGGTTCTTCCTGCCGATGTACGGCGCGGCCTTCCTCGTCGGCATCGTGCCGGTGTTCGCGCTGCACGTCGCGCTCGTGCCGGTGCTCCTCGTCGCGTACGGGCTCTACGTCCGCCGGCGTCTGCGTGGCTCCGGCGTCGAGGGCACCGAGGCCGCCGGCGAGGTGCGCCCGCTCCGGTTCGCGCGCTGGCTCGGGCGTCCGGTGGCCACGATGGGACTGTCGATCTCACAGACGCTCGTCGCGCTCGCGATCCTGGTCGCCGGGGCGGAGCTGTTCGTGCGGGTGGTCGAGCGACTGGCGACCCGGCTGGGCATCTCCGAGCTGCTGTTCTCGCTGCTGGTCGCGCCGGTCGCCACCGAGCTGCCGGAGGCGATGAACGCCAGCGTGATCTGGGCCCGCCGCGGCAAGGACATCCTGGCGCTCGGCAACGTCGCCGGCGCGATGGTGTTCCAATCGGCGATCCCGGTGAGCCTCGGGCTGCTGTTCACGTCCTGGAGGCTCGACGCCGTTTCCGGCGCGGCGGCCGCGATCGCGCTGCTGGCCGCGGGCATCGTGCTCGTCACGGCTCGGGTACGGGGGGCGTTGGATCCGCGGCTGCTCGCGCTCCAGGGGCTGTTGTGGCTGGGCTACGTCGCGTTCGTGCTGACGCGGATCTGAGCTAGCCGCCGATCAGCGGGTTCGGCGTGAACGCCGGCGGGATCTGCTTGGGCAGCAGGTAGCCCGTCGCCGCCAGCTTCTGCCACATCGCGGCGTTCGTGTCGCTGAGGTGCACGACGCTCTGCGAGCCGACCATCCCGGTGGTGCCCTGCGCCACGAGGTTCGTGACGTTCTTCGTCGGGATCGACATCGCCAGGTTGCCCAGTCGGACGAGCTCGTCGACCGGCAGCGTGGTCATCGTGTTGCGGAGCCCGGCGCCGAGCCAGGTGAAGAGGTTCACGGGGTCCTTCGCGTACTCGGCGCGGAACTGCGTGAGCGCGCTCATCATCACGTAACCCTGGTTCATCGACCGGTTGAAGTCGCCGAGCGGGAGGTAGTGGCGCGTGCGGGCGAACGCCAGCGCCTCCCCTCCGGACATCCGCTGGGGCCCCGCCGAGTAGTGCCCGGCGTCGCCCTGCATGTCGTAGGGCACGTCGATCACGAGCCCGCCGAGGTCGTTGACCGCCCGAGCGAACGGGACGAACCCGGTCAGGACGTAGTAGTCGAAGTGGATGCCGGTCAGGTTCTCGATCGTCTGCATCTCACCGGGGACGCCGCCGGGGGGCATCGCGGCGTTGATCTTGTTCGTGCCACCCGTCGCGAGCGGGACGTACGAGTCGCGCGGGATCCCGTACAGCGTCGCACGGTGCGCGGCGGGGTTGATCCCGAGGATGTGGATCGAGTCCGCGAGGCCGTGGTCCATCGGGGTGCCCGGCCGCGCGTCGGAGCCCAGCACCAGGATGAAGATCGGCTGCGTGCCGTCCAGCGTGGGGCCGTAGTCCGCGTGGGCCCGCCCGATCTCCAGCAGCGGGGTGCCCGCGGCCTGGGGGGTGACGCCGACGGAGCCGAGGGCGGTGCCGGCGAGCCAGGCGGTCAGGGCGAGGGACACGGCGAGCAGACGACGGATCACGAGGCCTCCGAGGTGGGTGAGGGAGTGGTCGACGGCGCCGTGGTCGGCTTCTCCGTCCTGTCCAGTCGGTACCCCTCGATCCGCCAGGTGTTGCCGTCCTTCACGAAGAAGAGCCCGCCGGTCACGGTGATCTTCGAATACGTGCCGTCCTTGTGGGTGGCCACGGCCACGAAGTCGATCGAGGACACCCCCCGCAGCGCGTTGCCGTGGCCGTCGGTCAGGACCTTCGCGCTCACGGTGCTCTTCTGGGGTTGCACGTAGGTGTAGGTGTCGCTCGCGTTGTCGCCGAGCGTCAGGACCCCGACGTCGGTCGGCAGGTGCCCCTTCGCGTCGTCCGTGAAGTACTTCTCGATCTCGCCGGTGTCGCCCCAGGTGTCCGCATCCAGGTACGAGGTCTTGAACAGCTGGTCGAGCTGATCCTTCATCGACGTCGCGACCTGCTTCGCGGTGGCCAGCTGCGCGGCCTTGTTGCCATCGATCTGCGTGCTCTCGTAGTTCGCACCGGTCTGGTGGAAGACGAGGTCGGGCGTCGGCTGCTGGGAGTGCCCGATGCCGGGGATCCCGTTGCCGCCGCGCCCGAAGACGAAGAAGAGGATGGCCACCACGACCACCGCGGCGCCGACGCCGAGGATCGCGCGGCGCCGGGCGACCTTCGACCGCTGCGCGGTCTTCTGGGATCGCCCGGTGGAGGGAGAGGCGGCCTCCCGGAGAGGGGTTTTTCCATCGGTCGCCAAAACGGCTTCGAGGCTACCAGGCCCCCCGTCGCTTCCCGGCATCCCGGCGTTGCGACTTCGTGAAGGTCCGCGGCAGGCCGGTCGGGTATCCTTGCGGACGGTGCGCCGGGAAGCCTGGTCGGCAACCGATCCTGACGTGGGGTGACGACCGGCCATGACGCAGACCACGAGGTCCACCGGCCCGCGACCGCACCGCAGGCTCATGCCGGCGTGGCGGCGCGAGGCGTTGCGGACGACGCTGTGGGTCGTTCCGTCCGTCATGACGGCGGCCGCCGTGGTGCTGTTCCTCGTCACGTACCGCATCGACCTGGCCGTCGCCGGGGGCCGGATCGCGCTGCCCTCGTGGGCGATCACCGGCCAGGCCGACGCCACGCGGGCGGTCTTGATCGGCATCGCCGCGGCCGTCATCACGGTCGTCGGGGTGGTGTTCTCCATCACGATCATCGCGCTGCAGCTCGCCTCACAACAGTTCGGCCCCAGGATGTTGCGCAACTTCATCCGGGACCTGGGCACGCAGGTGAGCCTCGGCGCGTTCGTGGCCACGTTCGTGTACTCGATCCTCACGCTCGGGTCGGTGGCCCACGGGAGCTCCGGAGACTTCGTCCCCCACATCTCCGTGACGATCGCCCTGGTGCTCACGCTCGGGGACCTGGGCGTCCTCATCTTCTTCATCCACCACGTCGCGACCTCGATCCAGGTCACCACCGTGGTCGCAGGGATCGCCCGGGATTTCCGGTCGACCCTCGCACAGGTACTCGAGGAGGCCGGCCGGACGCCGCCACCGGCGGATGAGGAGGCGGAGCGGCAAGAGCTGATGCTGCGGCTCGAGAGCGGGGGTGAGCTCGTTCCGGCGCGCACCAGCGGCTTCCTCCAGAGCGTCGGACATGAGGAGCTCGTGCGGATCGCCACCACGTCGGATGCGGTGATCAGGTTGCTCCATCGGGCCGGGCACTTCGTGGTCGAGGGACAGGCGCTGGCGCTCGTGTGGCCTTCGTCGGCGGTCGAAGGGGTGACCACGGCGTTGGACCGGGCCCACATCGTTGGCTCCAACCGCACGCTGAACCAGGATCCGGGTTTCGCGGTCGACCAGTTGGTCGAGGTAGCGATCCGTGCCCTCTCCCCCGCTGTCAACGACACGTTCACGGCGATGAACTGCATCGACTGGCTGGGTGACTGCCTGTGCAGGGCGGCTCGGCGACCGCTCCCAAGCGGGCTGTATCGGGACGACGACGGCGTCGTGCGCCTCATCGATCCGACGATCACCTTCAAGCGACTCGTCCAGAAGGCCTCGGACAAGATCCGGCAGGCCGGTCGCGGCATGCCGGCGGTCCTGATCCGTCAGCTCGAGAACCTCGAGAAGGTGACGGTCGCGCTCGCCGATCCTGCGCACCGAGCCGTGATCGACCACGAGGCGGGCATGATCCTCCGCTCGAGCGAAGAGGCGATCCCGGAGGCTTCCGACCGCGAGGACGTCCTCGCGGCGTACCGGTCACTGCATGCGGCGCTGGGGGCCGGATCCGCGCCTGCCCGATAGGCGCCCTCCTGCGACTCTCCGGTATCCTCTGCGGGTTCCCGAGCCGTGCACCGGCGACGCCGGACGGCCCGGACCACGGTCCCGTCCCCGCGTAGGAGGTTGCATGATCGGCTGGCTCGCCCAAGAGAGCGGCCCGATCGAGGCGCATTTCGGATCGGCCGAGGCTCGCGCCTTGTGGCTCATCTTCGGCGTCTCGCTGGTCGCGTTGCTGTTCGCCTGGTACCTGGTCCGCGAGGTCCTGGCGGCGCCCGAGGGCACGGAGAAGATGAAGGAGATCGCCCGCGCGATCCAGGAGGGGGCGCGGGCGTACCTGAACCGGCAGTACCGGACCCTGGCGGTGTTCCTGGCCGTGATCGCGGTGCTCCTGTTCTTCGTGCTTCCGGTGCCGAAGAACGCGGAGCACAGCGACCTCAGCATCCGGCTTGGCCGCTCGATCGCGTTCCTGCTGGGCGCGTTCGCCTCGATGGTCACGGGCTACGTGGGCATGTGGCTCGCCGTGCGTGCGAACGTCCGCACCGCGAACGCGGCGCGCGAAACCGGCCTGCGGCGCGCGATGCGGATCGCGTTCCGGGCCGGCGGTGTGGCGGGGATGTTCACGGTCGGCCTGGGCCTGTTCGGCGCCACCTCCATCTTGATCATCTACAAGGGCGACGCCACCAGCGTGCTGGTGGGCTTCGGCTTCGGCGGCGCGTTGCTGGCGATGTTCATGCGGGTCGGCGGCGGCATCTTCACGAAGGCGGCCGACGTGGGCGCCGATCTCGTCGGCAAGGTCGAGCAGGGGATCCCCGAGGACGACCCGCGCAACGCCGCCACGATCGCCGACAACGTGGGCGACAACGTCGGCGACTGCGCCGGCATGGCGGCGGACCTGTTCGAGTCGTACGAGGTGACGTTGGTCGCGTCGCTGATCCTCGGCGCCGCCGCGTTCAGCGGCAGCGAGGTCGGGGCGATCGCCGGGGTGATGTTCCCGCTGTGGGTCCGCGCGGTCGGCGTCGTCACCTCGATCGTCGGGATCCTCTCGGTGCACGCCCGCTCCGAGGAGGAGCACGGCATGAAGGCGATCAACCGCGGCTTCTTCATCTCCGCCGGCCTATCGGCCGTGATCGTGTTCGTCGCGTCCGAGCTGGTGACGAAGGACTGGCGGCCGTTCGCCGCGGTACTGATCGGCCTGGTGCTCGCCTCCGTGATCCAGGTCCTGACCCAGTACTTCACCGACACGAAGTTCCGACCCGTGCAGGAGATCGCGGAGTCCACCGTCACCGGACCGGCCACCACGATCCTGTCCGGGTTCTCGGTGGGCCTCGAGTCCACCGTGTATTCGGCGTTGATCATCGCCGGCGCGATCGCCGGCGCCTTCTATCTCGGGCAGACCGCGTTCGAGCGGCTCTACTTCATCTCGTTGACCGGCATGGGCATGCTGACGACGGTCGGCGTGATCGTTTCGATGGACACGTTCGGGCCCATCTCGGACAACGCGCAGGGGATCGCGGAGATGTCGGGCGAGTTCGAAGGCCGGCCAGCGGTGATCCTCGGGGGCCTCGACGCGATCGGGAACTCGACGAAAGCGATCACGAAGGGCATGGCGATCGCCACGGCCGTGATCGCGGCCACGTCGCTGTTCGGCTCCTTCGAGGCGGCGTTGCGCAACGCCGGCTACACGTTCGTCGGGATCCGGGTCGACCGTCCGGACGTGCTGGTCGGGCTCCTGCTCGGGGGCTGCGTCGCGTTCCTGTTCTCCTCGCTCGCGATCCGGGCGGTGGGGCGCGCCGCGATGCAGGTGGTCGTCGAGGTCCGCAACCAGTTCCGGACGAAGCCGGGCATCATGGACTACACGGAGAAGCCCGACTACGCGGCGGTCGTCGACATCTGCACGAAGACCTCGCTGCGCGAGCTGATGACGCCGGGGCTGCTCGCGGTGCTCTCCCCGATCATCGCCGGCTTCTTCCTGCAGGCCGAGGCGCTCGGCGCCTTCCTGGCCGGCGCGATCCTCACGGGCCAGCTGCTGGCGGTGATGCTCTCGAACTCCGGCGGCGCCTGGGACAACGCGAAGAAGTTCATCGAGGAGGGGAACTACGGCGGCAAGGGCTCCGATAGCCACAAGGCCGCCGTGATCGGCGACACCGTGGGCGACCCGTTCAAGGACACGGCCGGCCCGGCGTTGAATCCGCTGATCAAGGTGATGAACCTGGTCGCGCTGCTGATCGCGCCGCTCGTGGTCGAGTACGCCGATGACGTCGCGCTCCGCGTCGCCGTGGGCATCGTCGCCTCGGTGGTCCTCGCCGCGTCGATCTGGGTCTCGAAGAACCGGAAGTCGGAGCTCGAAGAGGACCTGCGCAAGGCCAGGGCCGCGGCCTGACGGCTAGGCTTCGACGCCATGGGCCGGGTTCGGCGTTCCCTGCGGCGCCTCACCGAGAGCGATGAGGCGCGGCTCGCGGACGAGATCGGCGCGTGGGCTGGCAAGGTGCCGGGCGCGGTACGGATCGTCGACGCGCCGCTCCGCGCGCACGTGAAGATCGCGGGAGTGATCCGGCGCCTGACCGTGTTCCCGATGCAGGACAACGAGTCACTCGAGGCGGTCGTCTCCGACGGCACCGGCGAGGTCGTGGCACGGTTCATGGGTCGGCGCGCGATCGGGGGGTTGGGGTTGGGGACCCGAGTGGTCGTCGACGGGGTCCTCACGCAGCAGCACGAGACGCTCCAGATGATGAACCCCCGTTTGGAGTTCACGACGTGAGTCGCCCCCGGGTCGTACGCTGCCTCGGATGAGCGGGGCCGACGGGATCACGGAGGCGCCCGAGCGCGGCACGGAGTCGGTCGAGGCGCTCGTCGGTCATGAGGTCGTTCCTGAGCCGACGACGGCTCCGGCTTGGACGCACGAGGCGGCGATCGCCGCGAAGGCGGCGCCGTTACGGATCTACCTGGGCTCGGCGCCCGGCGTGGGCAAGACCTACGCGATGCTCTCCGAAGGCCTGCGGCGAGCCGAACGCGGCACGAAGGTCCTCGTCGCTTCGGTCGAGACCTACGGTCGCCCCAAGACGATCGAGATGCTCGAGGGACTCCGGATGGTTCCCCCGCGCTTCGTCGAGTACCGGGGCAGGCTCTTCGAGGAGATGGATGCGGTCCAGGTGCTCGAGCGTCATCCCGACGTGGCTCTCGTCGACGAGCTCGCGCACACGAACGTCCCCGGCGCCGGCCGGACGAAACGGTGGGAGGACGTCATCGACCTCCTCCAAGCCGGCATCGAGGTCATCACGACGGTGAACGTGCAGCACATCGAGAGCCTGAACGACGTGGTGGCGGACGTGACCGGCATCCGCCAGCGCGAGACCGTACCGGACTGGGTGGTCGATATGGCGGATCAGGTCGAGCTCGTCGACATGTCACCGCATGCCCTGCGCCGCCGGATGCTCCACGGGAACGTGTATCCAGACCAGCGGAAGGCCGAGCTGGCGTTGCAGCGCTTCTTCACCACCGAGAACCTGACCGCGCTCCGCGAGCTCGCCCTGATGCGGGTCGCGAACCAGGTGGACGAGACGCTCCTGTCGCGATGGTCGAAGGGACGGATCCCCGAAACGCGCGAGCGCGTGCTCGTCTGCGTCACGCCTCGCGGCTCGAGCGAGGATCTGGTCCGTCGGGGCGCACGTGTCGCCCAGCGGGCACGGGGAGACCTGATCGTGGTGCACGTTCGCGAGCGGGATGACGCCAGGACGAGGGAGTGGCTGACCGCGATGGACCGGCTCACACAGGATCTGGGGGGCGAGCTGGAGGTGATCGACGCGGACGACCCGGTCGAGGGTGTCTTGGGATTGGCCTATCGGCAGTACGTGACCCAGCTCGTGATCGGTGAGCCACTGCGGTCGCGGTGGCAGGAGATGGTGCGCGGATCCTTCGTGAACCGGTTGATCCGGAAGGCGGACAACATCGACATCCACATCATCGCCCGCAGGGAGCGCTGATCACGAGCCGCTCAACGCACGCAGGATGCGACGCTCCTCGCGCGGGTCGGCGTCCACCGTCACCTCGTCGCCCCGCTCAACCCGGGATGCGATGCCTTTGGACGACGGCACCAGGAGGGCGTCCAGAACCACCCTCGCGGAGCGGGCGAGCGTGTCGGCGTGGCCGAGCCGCTCCCGCTGCGCGTCGGTGAGGGGCCAGCCGATCGCGATCACGACCAGCACCCGCGATCCTGCCAGGTCCTCGACGGAGGGCCATCCGCTCCCGGACGGCCGCCGCCCGAGGACCAAGACCCTCCGATGCGTGGTTGGGCTCATCACCGCTGCGTTCACGATGTCGGTGCGGCGGCCTCCAGCGCCATGTTCAACGCGAGCACGTTCACGTGCTGCTCGCCCAGGAAGCCCAGCGTCTTGCCCGCCGTGTTCTCGTCGATCAGCTGCTGCACCTCCTGGAGCGGGATGTTGCGCACGGCTGCGATCCGAGGAGCCTGGAACCGAGCTGCGGCCACCGAGATGTCGGGATCGAGGCCGCTGGAGGACGACGTGACGAGGTCGACGGGGATCTGGGCCGCGGTGAGCCCGCTCGTGTACGGACCCTCGAGCTTCAGGATCGCCTCGATCTGCTGTGCGATGTCGTCCGACAGGGGCTTCGACGTCGGTCCGAGGTTCGTTCCGCTGGACGTGGATGCGTCGTAGCCGACCGCCGAGGGCCGGCCGTAGAACCACTGCTTGCCGGTCCAGGCCTGCCCGATGAGGCTGCTCCCGACGTCGGTCCCTCCCTCCTGCACGAGCGAGCCGGCTGCGTCGTGCGAGAACGCCACGTGTGCGAAGCCGGTCATCACGACCGGGTAGATCACACCGGTGATGATCACCAGCACGACGGTGGCGATCAGGGCGCGTACCGCGGTTCTCATGTCACATCACGCTCACTTCGGGAAGTTGATGAGGGCCAGGCCCATGTCGATGAGTTTGATGCCGATGAACGGCGCGATGATGCCGCCGAGCCCGTAGATCAACAGGTTGCGGCGCAGCAGCGCGGCCGCCCCGGCTGGCCGGTAGCGGACGCCGCGCAGCGCCAGCGGCACCAGCAGCACGATGATGACCGCATTGAAGATGACCGCCGACAGGATCGCCGACTCGGGCGACGTCAGGTGCATCACGTTCAACTGGTTCAGCTCCGGGTAGGTAGCGGCGAACATGGCGGGGATGATCGCGAAGTACTTCGCCACGTCGTTCGCGATCGAGAAGGTCGTCAGGGACCCGCGGGTGATCAGCAGCTGCTTGCCGATCTCGACGATCTCCATCAGCTTCGTGGGGTTCGAGTCGAGGTCGACCATGTTGCCGGCCTCCTTGGCCGCGGTCGTGCCCGTGTTCATCGCCACACCGACGTCCGCCTGGGCGAGCGCGGGCGCGTCGTTGGTCCCGTCGCCGGTCATCGCGACGAGCACGCCGCCCTCCTGCTCGTGCTTGATCAATGCCATCTTCGTCTCGGGGGTCGCCTCGGCGAGGAAGTCGTCCACGCCGGACTCCTGCGCGATCGCGGCTGCGGTGAGCGGGTTGTCGCCCGTGATCATCACGGTGCGGATCCCCATCTTCCGCAGCTGATCGAACCGTTCGACGAGGCCCTGCTTGATGATGTCCTTCAGCTCGATCACGC
>DATHCP010000024.1:0-26628 GCA_035490535.1 Actinomycetota bacterium | reverse complement strand
CGGCGATCGAACACGACGCGCGCTTCCCCGAGCGGGTGAACGTGGAGTTCGCGAACGTCCGCGACGACGTGATCTCGGTGCGCGTGTGGGAACGGGGTGTCGGCGAGACGCTCGCGTGTGGCTCGGGCGCCTGCGCCGTGGCCGCGGCGGCGCACGACGCCGGGCTCGCGCCGCCGGCGGTGACGGTCCGGTTCCCGGGAGGGCCGCTGACCGTGGAGCGCCGTGACGACGGCGAGGTCCTGCTGGGCGGCCCGGTGTCGCACGTGTTCGACGGAACCGTGGATCCGGACGAGCTCGCGTGAGCCTCGGGGAGCACCTCGCCACCACCACCCTGTCGCTGGTCGACGTCGCGTCGGAGAGCCGCCACGAAGGCCCGGTGTTGGACCTGCTTGCCGAACGGCTCGCGTCGGCGCCCGGCCTGCGGTTGGAGGACGCAGGGGACGCCGTCCGCTGGTTCGCGCCGGCCGGGCGCCGGCGCGACGTGCCGATGGTGGTCCTCGCCGGGCACGCCGACACCGTTCCCGTGGGCGGCGCGGTGTTCCCCGGTCGGCGCGAGGGCGACGCCGTGATCGGCCGGGGGGCGGCCGACATGAAGGGGGGCCTCGCGGTGCTGGTCGCGCTCGCGGAGGCGGGGGCGTCGTCGGCGGCGTTCGACGTGGGGTACTTGGTGATCGGGCGGGAGGAGCTCCCGATCGTGGACTCCGCGCTGCTCCCGCTGCTCGATCGATCGCCGTCGGTCCGCGAAGCCTCACTGGCGATCGTGTTGGAGCCGACCGCGAACGCCCTCGAGGTCGGCTGCAACGGCAACCTGACGGCCCACGTGTGGATCGAAGGCGTGGCGGCGCACAGCGCGCGGCCGTGGCTCGGCGACAACGCGATCACCACCGCGCTCGAGGTCCTCGGGCCGCTCACCCGGCGGCCGCCCCGGAACGTCGAGCTCGAGGGGCTCGTGTTCCGTGAGGTCGTCTCCGTGACGAGGATCGAGGGCGGGACCGCGGACAACGTCGTGCCTGACCGGGTGTCGGCGACCGTGAACCTCCGGTACGCGCCGGACCGCTCGCCCGCCGAGGCCGAGGCGGACCTCCGATCGGCGCTGGGGGACGATCGGCGGGTCCACCTCGAGATCGTCGGGAACGCGCCGCCGGGGCCCGTGGTGCTCGCGAACCCCTTCGTCGAGCGGCTGCGGGCGGCCGGCGAGCTCGCCGTCGCGCCGAAGCAGGCCTGGACCCCGGTGGCCGAGTTCGCGACCGTGGGCGTCGACGCGGTCAACTTCGGGCCGGGGGACCCGCGGTACGCTCACCACGACGAGGAGCGCGTCGAGATCGGCGCGCTCGTCCGCGCGTACGAGGTCTTGCGCGCGTTCCTCGCCGGAGCCGGAAGGACGTGAGGATGGCGCATCTGTCGCCGGAGCTGCGAGAGATCCAGCCCTACCCGTTCGAGGAGCTCGACCGGGCGGTGGCCGCCGCACGCGCGGCCGGCCGCGACGTGATCGATCTGGGGCCGGGCGACCCACGTGAGGAGACGCCGGCGTTCATCCGCGACGCCCTCGTCGGCGCGCTCGAGCCGGTGTCGTCGTACCCACGCGCCGCCGGGCTCCCCGAGCTGCGCGCGACGATCGCCCGCTGGATCGAGCGGCGGTACGGCGCTGCGATCGATCCCGACGCCGAGGTGCTCCCGACGCTCGGGTCGAAAGAGCTCGTCTTCTCGCTCGCGCGCTGCGTGGTCGATACGGTGGCCGGTCGTGACCTCGTGCTGACGACCTCGCCGGGCTACCCCGTGCCGGCGCGCGGAGCGCGCTGGGCGGGCGCAGAGGTGATGCCCCTGCCCCTCGCCGAGGAGCGCGGGTTCCTGCCGGACCTCGACGCGGTCGGCGCCGAGCACTGGGCGCGCGCCGCGATCCTGTGGCTGAACTACCCGAACAACCCGACCGGCGCGACCGCGCCGCTCGCGTTCCTCGAGGAGGCCGCCGCGCGCTGCCGGGAGGCCGGCGTCCTGCTCGCCTCCGACGAGGCGTACTCCGAGCTGTGGTTCGGCGCGGAGGCGCCGGCCGGCGTCCTGCAGGTGCGCGATCGCTCGAACGTGGTCGCGATCAACACGCTGTCGAAGCGCTCGTCGATGACCGGCTACCGCAGCGGGTTCGCGGCCGGCGATCCGGAGCTGATCGCCGCGCTGAAGCGCCTGCGGCCGAGCACGGGTGTCACGCCCCAGGAGTTCATCCAGCGGGCGTCGGTCGCCGCGTGGAGCGACGAGCGGCACGTGGAGGAGAACCGCGCCCGGTACGCGGCGAAGCGGGAGGTCTTCCTGGAGGTGCTCGCTCGGCACGGGATCCCGGTCGCGGCGAGCGAGGCGACCTTCTACCTGTGGATCCGGGTCCCCGACGGCCGATCGTCACTGGCGTGGGCGCTCGAGCTGCTCGACCGCACGGGGGTGGCGGTCGCCCCGGGATCGTTCTTCGGGCCGGAGGGCGAGGGCTACGCACGCTTGGCGATGGTGCCGACACAGGCGACCTGCGAGCGAGCGGCCGCCGCGCTGGACGCGGCCCTCCGTGAGGTGCACGCGTGAGCGACCTGGACGAGCTCCGCGAGCGGATCGACCGGTCCTGGGAGGACGTCGAGCGCGACCCCGGCTCGCCCGTGGACGTCGCGGCGGTCGAGGCCGCGATCGGACTGCTCGATGCGGGCGAGGTCCGCGTCGCGGAACCGGACGGCGCAGACGGTCCGTGGCGCGTGAACGCCTGGGCGAAGCGCGCGGTCCTGCTGTACTTCCGTGTCCGCGGCCTCCAGACGACCGAGGCGGGGCCGTTCGAGTACCACGACCGCCTGCCGCTGAAGCACGGCTACGAGGAGCAGGGGATCCGGGTGGTGCCGCCGGCGACGGCGCGCTTCGGCGCGCACCTGGAGCCCGGCGTGGTCCTGATGCCGAGCTACGTGAACATCGGCGCCTACGTCGGCGCCGGCACGATGGTGGACACGTGGGCGACCGTGGGCTCCTGCGCGCAGATCGGCCGGGACGTCCACCTCGCCGGCGGCGTCGGGATCGGGGGCGTGCTCGAGCCGGTCCAGGCGGCGCCGGTGGTGATCGAGGACGGCGCGTTCATCGGCTCGCGATGCATCGTCGTCGAGGGCGTGCACGTGGGCGCGGGGGCCGTGGTCGGCGCCGGCGTGGTGCTCACCGCGAACACGCCGGTGATCGATCCACGCGGCGAGGAACCGGTCGAGTACCGTGGACGCGTCCCGGCCCGCGCGATCGTCGTCCCGAGCACGCGGCCCCGGTCGTTCCCCGCAGGCGAGTACGGGTTGCCCTGCGGCCTGATCATCGGCGAGCGCTCCGAAGCGACCGAGGACAAGGTCCGGCTGAACGAGCTCCTGCGCGACGCCGGGAGCTCGACGGGCTGATGGCGAACGAGCGGCCCGGTCCGCCGCGCCCCGACGACCGGATCCTCGAGTCACCGATCGCCGCGACCTGGCGTTCCGTCGCGCACGAACGGGCGGTGCTGGTCGGCGTGGGGCCGGGCATCCGCGACGAGGACCTGGACGAGCTTGCGGCGCTCGCAGCCTCGGCGGGCGCGGAGGCGGCCGGTCGGCTCGTGCAGAGCCGGAGCCAGCCCGACCCGCAGTACTGGATCGGCAAGGGGAAGGTCGAGGAGCTGCACCAGCTCGTGCGCGGGCTCGGTGTCGGCCTCGTGATCCTCGACGACGAGCTCGCGCCCGGCACCCTGCGCTCGCTCGAGGGACGTCTCAAGGTGAAGGTGATCGACCGGACGGCGCTGATCCTGGACATCTTCGCGTTGCACGCCCGCTCGAAGGAGGGCAAGGCGCAGGTCGAGCTCGCCCAGCTGAACTACCTCCTGCCGCGGCTGCGCGGCTGGGGGGAAGCGATGAGCCGCCTCGGGGGCGGCATCGGCACGCGCGGCCCGGGCGAGACGAAGCTCGAGGTCGACCGTCAGCACATCCGCCGGCGGATCGCGAAGCTCCGGCGCGACGTGAAGGATCTGCGGCGGACGCGTGACGTGAAGCGCGCGCGCCGGCAACGGTCGAACGTTCCGCAGGTGGCGATCGCGGGCTACACGAACGCCGGGAAGTCCACGCTGATGCGTCGGATGACGGGGGCGGACGTGATCGTCGCCGACCAGCTGTTCGCGACGCTCGACCCGACCACCCGGCGGATCACCCTGCCGGGAGGGCGTGTCGCCACGCTGACCGACACGGTGGGGTTCGTTTCGAAACTGCCGCACGACCTGGTCGAGGCGTTCCGCTCCACGCTGGAGGAGGTGACGCTCGCCGACCTCGTCTTGCACGTGGCGGACGCCTCATCGTCGCAGCTCGACGAGCAGATCCAGGCGGTCCGGCGCGTGCTGGAGGAGATCGGGGCTGCCGGGATCCCGGAGGTCCTCGCGCTGAACAAGGTCGACCGGGTCCGCGGGAGCGAGCGTGCCCGCCTCGCCACCCGGTTCCCCGGCTCGGCCGCGGTCTCGGCCCTGACGGGGGAGGGGATCCCGGAGCTGCTCGAGACGATCGCGGTCGCCGCGCCCGATCCGCCGGTCGAGGTCGAGGTGGTGATCCCCTGGGCGCGGGGCGACCTGGTCGCGATGCTCTACCGGGAGGCCGAGGTGCTCAAGGCCGAAGCCGAGCCGGAGGGCACGCGCGTGCTCGCGCGGGTGGGCCTCCGGGAGCTCGCCGAGATCCGGCCGTTCGCAGCCTCGGTGCGGGGTGCGCCGGATCCCGAGGACTAGGCCTTCGGTGTCCCGATCGACCACAGGCCCTGATCGTCCCAGTGGCCTACGATCACCTTGTCGGGGTCCTGATCCCGTTCCTTCGCGAAACGCAGCGCGAGCAGCTGCAGACGCACGGTCAGCGGCACCTGGGCGAGCGCGCCGGACAGCGCGGCCGTCTCGGCGAGCCGCGACACGCCGATCCCTTCGGCCTCGGCGGCCGTCGCGATCCCGGCGACCAGGCCGTCCTCGTCCGGCGTGGTGATCGCGACGATGTGATCCTTGGCGTTCAGGGGCACGGCGGTCCCGTGGAGGAAGAACTCCGCGTCATAGCCCTCGGCCAGGACGCGCGCCCCCTCGCGCACCTTGAGGGCGCCCTCCCGGGCGGTGATCGACGAGTGACCGGCGCCGACGATCTGGAGGGAACGCTCGGGGATCGGGATGCGCTCGGTTCCCGGCGCGTCGATCGCGTTGCGCACGGCGTTCGGGACCTGCGCGATCCGGTCGGCGGTCACTTCGTTCGCGCCCATCTCGGCGGCCAGGAGCGCCAGCGCCAGCAGCGCGCTCGTGTAGCTGACGGTGTACGTCTCGGAGGTTTCCTTCGCGACGGTCTCGATCGAGTCGTTCATGCCGAGACCCTCGCGGGTGATCATCACGGTCTGCAGACCCGCGTTGAACGCGAGGGCGCGGGCCGCCAGGGCGTACGCGGTCTCACCCGTATGGGAGATCACCACGACGCCGTCATGCGGGCCCACGATGGGGGCGTTGCGCACGAACTGCATCGAGGACACCGCGTGCGCGGCGCGGCCGGCGTCCTGGAGCATCGCCGCGCCGAGCGCGGCGGCGTGCTGGCTGGTCCCGGTGCCCACCAGCCAGATCCGGCGGACGCGATGCAGCGACTCGGCAGCGGCGTGGACCTGGAGCCGCGTCTTTCCCGCGCCGAGGAACTCCTCGAGGACGTCGGGCTGCGAGCGGATCTGTTCTTCGAGGTGGATCTCGGTCCCTTCGGGCATCGCAGGCGCTCCCCTCGTCGTGGCCGGCCGCAGGGAGCCTAGCCCACTCAGAGTCGCCTGAGAACCGCGACGACCTTGCCCAGGATCCTGCCGTCCTGCATCTCCAAGGGCTTGTAGGAAGGGTTCTCGGGCAGCAGCAGGACCCGGGGGCCGTCGTGCCCCAGACGCTTCACCGTGGCCTCCTCCTCGGCCGGGCCGGGGAGCAACGCGGCCACGATCTCGCCGTCGCGCGCCTGCTCCTGGCTCTGCACCACGACCATGTCGCCGTCGAGGATGCCGGCCCCGACCATCGAGTCCCCCGCGACCCGCAGGGCGAAGCACGCGCCGCCGCGGACGTATTCGGCGGGCACGGCCAGGTAGTCCTCGACGTGCTCGGCCGCCAGGGTCGGGCTGCCGGCCGCGATCCGTCCGAGCACCGGCACCGAGGCGCCGTCGGCTCGGGCGTCGGATGCCAGGGTCATCGCGCGCGGCTTCGTGGGGTCCTTCCGGAGGTACCCAGCGCGCTCGAGGTTCGCCAGCTGGGCGTGCACCGAGGACGAGGACGTGAGCCCGACCGCCTCGCCGATCTCGCGGACGGTGGGGGGGTAGCCCCGCTCCCGCACGGTCTGGGCGATGAAGTCGAGGATCCGTTGCTGCCGAGGAGTGATGTCAGACATGGTCCGTAGCCTCCTGGGTCGTGGGCGGACGGTACCACCCGGACCTAGGGGGTGCAAACATATGTTCGAGCGGAGCCTTGACACCGAACGGGCGTTCGGGCAGGGTGGGGTCGTGAGCCGAACACGTGTTCGATGGAGGCGGCTGGCCTGCGTGGCGATGGTCGCCCTGGGACTCCACCTGTGGGTCCCGGCGGCCGCACGCGCCGTCCTGCACCGGCCCATCGCGGGAGGCGCCACGGTCGCGTACGTGGTCCGTCCCGGCGACACGCTGTGGGGGATCGCCTCGCGGGTCGCTCCCGGCACCGACCCCCGCGTCGTGGTCGACCGGCTCGCGTCCGTGAACGGGCTCGGCGGCCGCGATCTGGTCCCCGGCCAGGTCCTCCGCGTCCCGCGCTCGGCTTGACGCCCCATCATGTCGCGGTTACCGTGCGCGCGGCCACCACATGTTGTGGCCGCTCCTCATGCGCTGTCCATGGTGCGACGCGGACCACGACCGGGTGGTCGACTCCCGGCCCGCCGACGCCGGCGGGTCGATCCGCCGTCGCCGAGCCTGCCTGGCCTGCGGCCGACGGTTCACCACCTACGAGCGGGTCGAGGGCGTCGGGGTGGTCGTGGTCAAGCGGGACGGCTCGAAGGAGCTGTTCGATCGCGAGAAGCTCGAGGCCGGGATCCGCAAGGCCCTGGCCGGGCGGCCGGCTCCGAACGAGGCGATCGAGGAACTCGTGGACCGGATCGAGCAGCGGATCCGGCGCAAGGGCCCCGAGGTCTCCTCGCGGCAGGTCGGCGCGGAGGTCTTGAGCGCCCTGAAGCGGACCGACGAGGTGGCCTACCTCCGGTACGCCAGCGTCTACAAGGACTTCGAGGACATCGCGGATTTCGAACGGGAGCTCGGCCTGCTTGGGGAGAAGAAGGAGCCGGCGAAGCGACGCCCGCGTTCCTCGGTGAGACACTAGATGTAGTGGTCCGACGGGAATCTCGCCACAACCCCTTGACCTTCGGGCGTCGGAGCGGCATCATGCGCGGGCGCGAATGACATGGATGTAACTCCATCCACATCCTGCGCACAGGTTGTCGACCGGTTGTCCACAGCGGGGGGCTCCGCGGAGCCGTCGGCGGGGAAGGAGGGGGTCAGGTGACGACGCGGCAGGGCGATGTCGAGGTGATCCGGGAAGGGCTGAGCTTCGAGCGGTTCTTCACGCGTGAAGGCACCCATCCGTTCGAGGAGATCGGATGGGAGATCCGCGACGCGATCATCCCGAACTACAAGGAGGGCGGGAACGCCTTCGAGCAGCGCGACGTCGAGTTCCCCGTCGGCTGGTCGCAGAACGCCACCAACATCGTCGCCCAGAAGTACTTCCGCGGCACCCTCGGCACGCCCGAGCGGGAATCGTCGGTCCGCCAGTTGGTCTCCCGGGTCGTCGACACGATCACCGGGTGGGGGAAGGACAACGCGTACTTCGCCTCGGACGAGGACGCCACGATCTTCGCCGAGGAACTGACGCATCTCCTCGTGAACCAGAAGGCGGCGTTCAACTCGCCGGTCTGGTTCAACGTCGGCGTGGCCAACACCCCGCAGCAGTGCAGCGCCTGCTTCATCCTGGCGGTCGAGGACCACATGTCCTCGATCCTCAACTGGTACGTGGAAGAGGGCACGATCTTCAAGGGCGGGTCGGGCTCGGGGATCAACCTCAGCCGGATCCGGTCCTCGAAGGAGCAGCTGGCCGGCGGCGGCACCGCCAGCGGCCCGGTCAGCTTCATGCGTGGCGCCGACGCCTCGGCCGGCACGATCAAGTCCGGCGGCAAGACGCGGCGCGCAGCCAAGATGGTGATCCTCAACGTCGACCATCCCGACGTGCGTGACTTCATCTGGTGCAAGGCCGTCGAGGAGCGCAAGGCGCGGGCGCTGCGCGACGCCGGGTTCGACATGGACCTCGACGGGCGCGACAGCTACTCGGTCCAGTACCAGAACGCGAACAACTCCGTCCGTGTGACCGACGAGTTCATGCAGGCGGTCGGCGACGACCGCGACTGGAAGCTCAAGGCGGTCACCAGCGGCGAGACGCTCGAGACCGTGCGCGCCCGCGAGCTGATGCGCGACGTCGCGCAGGCCGCCTGGGAATGCGCCGACCCCGGCATGCAGTACGACACCACGATCAACGAGTGGCACACGTGCCCGGCCACGGGCCGGATCAACGGCAGCAACCCGTGCTCGGAGTACATGCACCTGGACAACAGCGCCTGCAACCTGGCCAGCCTCAACCTGATGACGTTCCTGGACGCCGAGGGGAACTTCGACGTCGCGAGCTTCAAGCACGCCGTCGAGATCGTGTTCACGGCGCAGGAGATCGTGGTCGGGGAGTCGGACTACCCCACGCAGAAGATCGGCGACAACGCGCGGGCGTTCCGGCAGCTCGGTCTGGGCTACGCGAACCTCGGCGCGCTGCTGATGGCCCGGGGGATGCCGTACGACTCCGACCAGGGCCGGGCGTGGGCCGGGGCGATCACCGCCCTGATGACCGGGTGGGCCTACCGCACCAGCGCCCGGATCGCCGAGGTCACCGGGCCGTTCGCCGGCTACGCGCCGAACGCCGACGCGATGCTCCGCGTGATGCGCAAGCACCGCGCGGCCGCCGACGAGATCGACGCCGAGAGCGTGCCCGAAGCGCTCCTGTCCGCCGGCCGGCAGGCGTGGGACGAGGCGATCGCGCTCGGCGAGCGCCACGGCTACCGCAACGCCCAGGCCAGCGTCCTGGCGCCGACCGGCACGATCGGCCTGATGATGGACTGCGACACCACCGGCATCGAGCCGGAGCTCGCGCTCGTCAAGACGAAGAAGCTCGTCGGCGGCGGCACGATGCAGTTCGTGAACCAGACCGTGCCGCGCGCGCTGGAACGCCTGGGCTACACGCCCGATCAGATCGAGGACGTCGTGGCGTTCATCGCCGAGCACAACTCGGTCGTGGATGCGCCGCACCTGCGCCCGGAGCATCACGCGGTGTTCGACACGGCGATGGGCGCCCAGCCGATCCACTACATGGGGCACGTGCGGATGATGGCCGCCGCGCAGCCGTTCATCTCGGGCGCGATCTCGAAGACCGTGAACATGCCGGAGGAGGTCACGGTCGAGGAGGTCGAGCAGCTGTTCGTGGAGAGCTGGAAGCTCGGGCTGAAGGCCGTCGCGATCTATCGCGACAACTGCAAGGTCGCGCAGCCGCTGTCGGCCGACAAGAAGACCGCCCCCGCCGCGCCCGAGACGGTGGAGGCCGAGCCGGCGCAGCTCGCCTGGTCGGCGAAGAAGCGCCTGCCACAGTCCCGCCCGGCGCGCACCACGTCGTTCCGGGTCGGCGACGCGGAGGGCTACATCACCGCGGGCTCCTACCCCGACGACGGCCTCGGCGAGATCTTCCTGAAGGCCTCGAAGCAGGGGTCGACGCTCTCGGGGATCATGGACGCGTTCTCGATCGCGGTCTCGGTCGGCCTGCAGTACGGCGTGCCGCTGGAGGACTACGCCTCGAAGTTCATCAACATGAAGTTCGAGCCGAGCGGCCTGACGAACGACCCCGACATCCGCTTCGCCTCCTCGATCGTCGACTACGTGTTCCGGCGGCTGGCGCTGGACCATCTGACGCCGGAGCAACGCGAGGTCTTGGGGATCCGTTCGATCGAGGAGCGCAAGGAGGAGACCCAGCGTAAGGTCGGGCAGCTCGAGGACCCGCCCGCGCAGCCCTCGCTCCTGCCACCGTCCGGCACGCAGATCGAGATCGTGGAGGCGACGAGCGCCCGGACGCTGGACGCGCCGCTGTGCTACCAGTGCGGCTCGCGGATGCAGCCGGCCGGATCGTGCTACGTGTGCGGAACCTGCGGGAGCACCAGCGGCTGCTCCTGAGCCCGCACCCGTAGACTCCGGGCCCGTGGGGGACAACGCGGCGAAGCTGCTCGGGCTGCACCACATCCAGCTGGCGATGCCGCCCGGCGAGGAGGAGGCCGCCGCGCGCTTCTACAGCGCGATCCTCGGGCTGCAGCAGGTGGCGAAGCCGCCCGAGCTCGCCCCGCGGGGCGGCGTGTGGTTCCGCGAGGGCGACCTGGAGGTGCACCTCGGCGTGGAGGAGCCCTTCACGCCGGCGCGGAAGGCCCATCCGGCCTTCCTGGTCCGTAACCTCGAGACCCTCCGAGCCCGGATCGAGGCCGCGGGCTACCGCGTGACCGACGACGCGCCGCTCGAGGGCTTCCATCGCTGCCACGTGCGCGATCCCTTCGGCAACCGCCTGGAGCTGGTGGAGCCGGCCTGATGGAGCTGCCGTTCAAGCGGCTGCGCCCGGAGGCGCAGCTCCCGGCGGCCCGGCACGACGGCGACGCGGGACTCGACCTGCGCTCGGCGGTCGCCGCGGTGGTGGGTCCCGGGGAACGGGCGATGATCCCCACCGGCGTCGCGGTCGCGATCCCGTCCGGGCACGCGGGCCTCGTACTGCCGCGGAGCGGCCTGGCGTCGAAGCGCGGCCTGACCCTCGTGAACGCGCCCGGGCTGATCGACGCCGGCTACCGCGGCGAGGTGATCTGCGCCGTCGTGAACCTCGACCGGGAGGAGAAGGTCGAGGTCGCCGTGGGGGACCGGATCGCCCAGCTGGTGATCGTGGACCTGCCACAGGTCGCGCCCTCGTGGGCCGACGAGCTTCCGGCCTCGACGCGCGGTGAGGGCGGCTTCGGCTCCACCGGCACCACGTGAACGTCCGCCGGGAGGAGACCGGCGACCGGGCCTCGTCGCTCGAGGCGGAGCGGCTCGCGTTCGGGTGCGTGTAGCGCTTCCGCGCTTTCTCTCGGACGGGGGTGTCACGGGGCCAGCACGACGGCACACTCGCTGCATGCGTCGAGCGTTGGTCCTGTCGCTGCTCCTCGCGACGGCGTGCACGGCTCGCACCAGCGCGCCTCCGACCGTGTCGAGCGTTCCCGACGTGACCGATGCGACCCCGTCCCCGACGTCGCCACAGGTGCAACCCCCCGTCCCTCCGAAGCCGAGATGGCCGCTCCCCGGGTACCTGTTGATCGCCGACCGGGGGAACGACCGGATGCTCCTCGTCGATAGCGGGAAGCACATCCTGTGGCGCTATCCGGCCCCCGGGCAGGCCCCGGCGATGCCGTTCCGGTTCGATGACGACACGTTCTTCACGCCGAGCCACACCGCCGTGATCAGCAACCAGGAGGACCAGCAGACGATCCAAGTGATCTCCTTCCCCGGTCGGCGGATCCTGTGGAGCTACGGCCACGTGAACGTCGCCGGCTCTGCCCCCGGCTTCCTCCACACCCCCGACGACGCCTACATGCTTCCGAACGGGACCGTGTCCGTGGCCGACATCAGCAACTGTCGCATCGTGTTCATCGGGCGGCATCACGCGATCACGCGGCAGCTGGGCTCGTTGACGACGTGCTTCCACGGCCCGCCCCGGTCGCTCGATCTGCCCAATGGTGACACCCCGATGCCCGACGGCGGCACGCTGGTCACCGAGATCGGGGGATCGTGGGTCGACTCGATCGGGCCGAACGGGAAGCTCCGGTGGGCCGTGCACGCACCCGTGTCCTACCCGTCGGACGCCCAATGGCTCGGGCACGGCAGGATCCTGCTGACCGATTACCACGTGCCGGGGAGCGTCGTCGAGATGACCCGGTCGGGTCACGTCGTGTGGCGCTACGGGCCGTCGAGCGGACCGGGGGAGTTGCGCTTCCCGTCGCTCGCGCTGATGTTGCCGAACGGGCTCGTCGCGGTGAACGACGACGCGCGGCACCGGGTCGTCGTGATCGACCCCACGACCGACAAGATCGTGTGGCAGTACGGCCACACCGACGTGGCCGGGTCCTCGGCCGGATACCTCACGAGGCCGGACGGGATGGACTTCCTGGCCTATCAGGTCGCGATCGACGTGCCGCAGGTTCGGGTGTACCTCGTGGGCCGCCTGGGGTCGGCCGCCGCGTCCGGTTGAAGCTCCCTGCGGGGCGCCCTAGTATCGAGGTGCCGCGCGGACGTGGCTCAGTTGGTAGAGCACCACCTTGCCAAGGTGGGGGTCGCGGGTTCGAATCCCGTCGTCCGCTCCAAGATCCACCTGCGGGAACGACCTCGGCGTCGTCTTCGGACGGCGGTTTCCGCAACAGGTAGCGTGCGGGCCGTGAACGCCAAGCCGACCCGCGACAACGCCCTCGACCATGTCGTCGTGGTGCTGTTCGAGAACCGCTCCTTCGACAACTTGCTCGGACATCTGTACGGACCGGACGATGCCACGGTCTTCGAGGGCGTGATCGGGAAGGACCTGAGCAACCCGATCCCGGACTGGGCCGAGCACGGCGCCGAGCGGAAGGCCGTGCCCTTCACCGTCGGGACCGACATGGACTCGCCGAACCCGGACCCGGGCGAGGAGTGGTACCACGCGAACACGCAGCTGTTCGGGGTCCTCGACGACCACAACCGCTTCAAGATCGGCGAGGAGGTGACCACCCCGTGGAACGCGCCGTCGCCGGGTGCGACGCCGACGATGGACGGGTTCGTCGCGGACTACATCAGCACGTTCACCGGCGAGATCGGCCGCCAGCCGACCTACGAGGAGTACGCCCAGATCATGACCGGCTTCACGCCGGAGCAGCTCCCCGTCCTGAACGGGATCGCGCGCGACTTCGGCGTGTTCGATCACTGGTTCTCCGAGGTGCCGTCGCAGACCTTCATGAACCGATCCTTCTGGACGGCGGCGACCTCGTCCGGGCTCGTCGTGAACGCCCCGGCGACGAAGTGGTTCACGAAGAACGACGCGGAGACGATCTTCGAGCGACTCGAGCAGCACGGCAGGACCTGGAAGATCTACGTGATGGAGCCGATGCCCCTGTCGTTCCACGGGATCATCCATTTCTCGCGGCTGAAGGATCGTCTGGCGACGAACGTGGTGCCGTTCGCCGAGTTCGAGCGCGACGCCGCCGCGGGAACCCTTCCCGACTTCTCGTTCATCGAGCCGAACTTCATCAGCGGGCACGGTGACTACCATCCGGCGTTCGGCCGCTCGTTCATCGGTCTCAACGTCGACCCCATGGATCCGCCGTCCTCGATGCTGGCCGGCGAGGCCTTCCTGGCGCGCATCTTCGACGCCTACCGCGCCGCCACGTCCGCTTCCGGCACGAACGTCTGGAACACCGCCCTGCTGATCGGTTGGGACGAGCCGGGCGGGACCTACGACCACGTGCCCCCGGGCACGGTTCCGCCGCCCGATCCGGCCGCACCCCCCGGCGAGCTCGGGTTCGCGTTCGATCGCTCCGGCTACCGCGTTCCCGCGATCCTCGTCTCTCCCTGGGTCCCGCAGGGCGCGGTCTTCAACGACGAGTTCCGCCACACGTCCCTGATCGCCACGCTGCGGAAGCGCTGGAGCCTTGGGGCGGCGTTCACGCAGCGCGACGCCTCGGCGCGGACCTTCGACGACCTGTTCACCCTCGACGACCCTCGGGAGCCCGAGACGTGGGCCACGATCACCGCGCTCCCCGTCCCGGCGTGGCACCTCGACGAAGCGGCGCTCGCCAAGGGGCTCAGCACGCTCGGGAAGACGATGGGACGGGGCGTGATCGCCCACGCCCGGGAGCTCGGCCTCGAGCTCCCGTCGCACCTCGACGACCCCGATGCGGCGTTCACGTCCGAGGTCATCGTCGGCGCGCTCCGCGAGATCTCCTGGCACTTCTTCCCGCTCCTGCGCCCGCACTCGACGCAGACCGGGGGAGCCGACCCCTAGGCGACGGCGATCCGCGGCTCAGTCGTGCGCGGTGATCACGCCGTTCGAGATCGTGCCGTCGGCGCCGGGCACGGTCCACGACGCATCGACGTGGCGGGCCCCGCCGTCCGGCATCGTGCAGGTTGCCGAGAACGCGGCACGGTCGACCTTCGTCACGGTTCCGGTGCACATCGCGCCGCTCGGCAGGTACTCCATCTGGAACGACGTCGAGGCCAGCGAGGTCGTCGTGACCAGCAGATCGGCGCGGACCAGCACGTTCTGCGGCCCTGCCCCGTTGCCGGCCATCGACACGATCCCGCGCGTCACGCCCATATCCGTGAGGATCTTCCCGTCCAGGCGGTCCGAGAACGTCGCCGCGTTCCACGGCTTGGGTCGGAAGCGGAGCGGCCCCGTGCCGAGACCGACCACGAGCGCCACGCAGAGGATGGCGGCGAACGCCGGAGCGACGCGACGGAGCCATACGGCCGGCTCGCCTCGCCGCAGCACGCGCCACACGATCAGCCCGCCGATCACGCCGACCGCGGCGGCCTCGATCGCGAGGAGCCACGGCGTGCTCCGGTCGGTGCCGGTCCCGACCGCGTGGAACGTCGCGGCGGTCCAGACGGCGAAGTTCGCGTAATGGATCCGGCGCCAGGCCCGGTAGCTGAGCTCGGTGTTCCGGTAGTGGTTCGAGACGGCCAGCGCCAGCAGCAGTTCGGCGGCCACGATGCCCAGGCCGGTCCAGATCGGCCGGAAGGGCGCCACGAGCGGCACGGCGAGCGAGAGCAGGGAGAAGGGGAGGTACGCGTCGATCGCGACGGCGATGATGTGCAGCACGACGAACGTGCCGGTCAGCAGGCCGGTGAATCGGTGCACGTCTTCGATCGCGAAGCGGGGCCACCGTCGCAGGGACTTCTTGCCCGTCATCAGCAGCCCGATCGCGACGTTCAGGGATAACAGGAGGTACGCCGCGATCCCGCCGGCTCGGGCCGCGTACCAGTCGACGGGGTTCGAGGTCAGATGCATGCGACGGCCCGGCGCATGCTCCGCTCCCAGGTCGCGTTCGCGACCACGGAGCCGTCCGTCCGGACGAACCGGGCCGGGATGGCGCGCGCGTCCAGCCACGCCGGCCCGTCCTCGCCCAACAAGAACCCCGCCTTCGCAGCGACGTCCGCCCCGACGCACGTCGCTCCACAGGCCGTGACGTCGGACCACGGCGACCGGGCGGGACGCCCGGTCCGCGGATCGATCAAGTGGTGCTGCACCGCGCCGGCGCGTATCCACCACCGCTTCGAGCTCCCGCTCGTCGCGAGGGCGCCCTCACGCAGCTCGGCGGCACCCCCGCCGGGGAGCGCGACCGTGAGCGGGCCACGCGTCGCGAGATCACCGCCGGCCGAGACCGATGCCTCGCCGGACAGGAGCTCCAGTGCGTCGTCCACCGTGAGCGACTTGACGACCCCGTTCAGATCCAGGGCGGTGCCGGGGGACAGGCCCACGATCGACCCATGGAGGGAGACGGCGCCGGGCCCGCGCGCCGGCCCCGGGGCCTCGGGGTCGGGTCCCAGCGACGCGTGGTCGCGCGTGTATCCGGCCGCGGCGAGGGCCGCGCCCAGCGTGGGGTCCACGATGCCGTCGGTCTCGGCGCTGGCCGCGAGCGCCACACGCAGGGTGTCGGCGAAGATCGGCGAGACGATCGTGAACCCGCCGGCGTGCCGGTTCACCCGGTTGAGCTCGCTGTCGGCGATGAACCGGCTGAAGATGCGTTCGCGCTCCTCGAACAGCCGGCGCACCGCGGCGGATCCTTCGTCGTCGCCACCGCGCACGACGATGTCGCAGCCCATCGCGGGGAAGGTCCGTTCGATCATGACGCGGCCGAGACCGCCCCCGGCGGCGCCTGCGCAGGGCCGAGCACCCCGGCCTGCAAGAGGTTCTGCCGGACCACCTTGACGAACCGAGGCGGCGCGGCCAGTGGGACCGTGGGCTGCTTCGCGTGCCCCACGTAGGCGTGACGCGTCGCCACCATGCCCGTGCTGAACAGGGCGGCGGCGAACGTTGCGAAGCCCGTCTTCGTCAGCTGCGCCCGACGCTTCGCGCGCGCGATCTCGCGCGCGCGGTCGGCCGCGGATGTCCCGCCCCGTCGATCACGCTTCCCGCTCATCGGTCGCTCCGCTCGGACGACGCATCGAGTATCGCCCGGGAGCCGGACCCGAGACGGTTAAGGGTCGGCTAAAGGTTATTGAGACCGTGTGCCGACCGGGACGCCCGTCGTCGAACGGTGTCTTCGATCACCGCGTCCGGAACGGGTCGATCACGAGGCGTCGTCCCACTCGAAGCTGACGTGGATCGAGGGATAGCTCCCCGGCGTTCCGTCCGCCTCGTGGAAGAAGATGTCCGGCTCGAGCCCGTCCGGGATCGCCACGTCCTGGAACGCCGCCCACCGCCGGACCTGCGCCTCGGCCTCCTCGAAGGTTCCTTCCTTGTCGGGGTTCCGAAGGTCGAACGCCACACCGAACTGCTGCATCATGCCGTCCTCCTGGCCGTTGCTTCGTTCTATCTCACCACGCGGTAGGGGTGTCGGGGACCCTTTCAGCTCACGCTCGCCGACGTCAGATCACGTGCACGTGCAGGAGCGGGTCGTAGCTCTCGGGTGAGGTCGCGGCGAAGGTGACCGACACGATCACGAGCGCCGTTCCGAGGCCGGCGCTCAGGCTCAGCTTCCGGGAGCGCAGCGGCATCGACCGCGCGTAGTCGTACACGAACCAACCGGCGGTCGCGATCGCGTAGGCGAGCACGAAGAACCAGCCGCCGCCCTCGGCCTGCGAGGGATCGCGTCCGAGCATCTCGACGACCAGGTAGGCGACGGTCAGGACGAGGAAGTACAGGCAGAACGTGACCAGGACGTTGAAGATCCCTTTGACGATCGGGTTGTGGAACGTGCGGACGGCGGCCAAGAAGAGCAACATGACGACGAACACGACCGCGAAGATGACGGCTTCGAACTCGATCTCCACCATCGCGGAACCACGATAGGACCTGGGAGGTCCCGATCTCGGAGGCGCGGGCTAGTGGTGGCGCCTCCGACGTTTGGGCGCGGCCGGGTTGTTCACGACGCCCTGGAGTTTGTGCGTGAGGTAGGACGCGCGCTTCTCGATCATCCGCTTCGCCTCGGCGGCTTCGCGGCAGTCGGGATGCTCGGCGAGGACATGCTCCATCCACGAATCCGGACCTTCGTACGGGAGGTAGACGTTGCAATACCGGCAGAGGCTCACCACGCCGTCCATGTTCGCGGAAGCCAGCCCTCCATACTCGAAACCATGCCGCGACGCCGTCGTACCCAGGCCATTCCGGCGTCGCCGCGCTGCGCGTCCAGGCGGGAAGGTAGCGCGTTGCGGGTTCGCGTGCTCGATGTTCGCCTGACCAGCGGTGATATCGGAGCCGCCGGCCGGATCGCGAACGGGCAACGGCGCCGGCGTGTCCCGGTGGCGCGGTCAGAGGTCCGCCCTTGCCCCTAGACTGCCCGGTGCTCCGGCGGGGTGGCCGAGTGGTTAGGCAGAGGCCTGCAAAGCCTCGTACACCGGTTCGATTCCGGTCCCCGCCTCCGTCGCGCGATAGCATGGTCGATCTCGGGCGCTTAGCTCAGGGGGAGAGCGCTTCCCTGACACGGAAGAGGTCAGAGGTTCAAATCCTCTAGCGCCCACCAGGAACGCAGCAGGTCAGAGGGCAGAGGCCGCGGCCCGGGCGCCTCATGAGATCGCCTCAGCTCACCGGCTCCCGACGAGGTTCAGGACGAGCTGCCCTGACCTGTCAGCGCGTGTCGGCTCACACGCCGACTCAGCCGGGGTGCGGCGCGCCCGGACGCCAGTACATGATCAGGCCTATCAGGACGACGATCACACCTGCGGCTGCAGCGACGATGCCGATCCGATCGACCGCTCCGCTCTCGGTCGTCAGCCCGAAGACCACGCTCGACCCGATGACCGCCGCCCCAGCTGCGGCCAGCACGAGGCCAACCCTGCTGTCTCTCTCGCGTGCCACCAGAGGCCTCCTTCCGAAGCCCACACCTCCATGGTGCGTGACGTACGGCCGGAGCACCGAGGGCGACCGTCCCCCGATGGGCAGGACATCTGGCGAGGTTGCCGTGTCCTCCTCCGACGGTGCGGTTCCGCCTCGACACCCCTGCTCGGCCAGGCGATCGGGGCAGGCATCGTCCTTCAGCTGACAGGTCGTTCGTCCTTATCAGTAGTCGTGGGGAAGGGTGAGAGTGGAGGGGAGAGGGACGGGGGTGGTTCGCGTGATCGATGGGCGGAACGAGGTCGCGATCCGTCGACCTTCGGACGAGGTTCGCGTGGGATCGCGGGAGGGCTCCAACGTGGCTCCAACCCGAAGGACCGCGATCGTCACGGGCGTGCTGTTCATCATCGCGACCCTTGCAGCCATCCTGGCGGCGGCGCTCGTCCCTGATCTGACGGAGACGGACTACCTCACTCGGATCTCGGCGCATGCGAACCAGGTGGCCGCAGGAGCGTTCTTCTACGTCGTCGCGGCCCTCGGCAGCGCTGCCATCGCCGTATCGCTCTACCGGGTCTTGAAGGAGACGAACGCGGGTCTGGCGCTTGGGTCGGTGGTCTTCAGGGCCCTGGAGGCAGCGATGTACATGGTCGCCGTCGTGAGCCTCCTGACCTTGGCGACGATCGGTCAACGCTCCGCAACGGCGGGACCTGCAGATCGTCCGTCGCTCCAAGCCATGGGCGACTCGTTGGTGAGTGCACGCGACCACGCCGGGTTGTTGGGAGTGTTCGCCTTCTGTCTGGGTGCTCTCATCTACTACTCGCTGTTCTGGCGATCACGACTCATCCCCCGATGGTTGGCGGGCTGGGGCATCGTCGCGATCATCCTGCTGGCGGTCGCCGCCGTGTCGGCCTTGTTCAGCGATACGCCGGTGACGAGCTACGTCCTGTTGGCGCTTCCCATCGGTCTGCAGGAGATGGTTCTGGCGGTCTGGCTGATCGTGAAGGGGTTCAACACGTCGGCCCTCACGTCCACGCGATCGGCATGACGAGGTGCCGGGCCACGGGCCAGGGGCCACGCGCAGTCCCGGTCCGCAAGCCAGAGCCCTGCTCGGAACCTCGACCGACGTGCGGGGATGTCGTTCCCTCCGGCCCCGACTAGCCTCGGTCGCATCCCGGTCTGGCCGGGTCCGAGTTCTGGAGGGGGAACGGGATGCCCGAGACGGCGCCGAACGAGCCCGCGCGTTCGAACTCGCGGGACCACAGCACGCTCCGCGCGCGTCTGGCGGATCGCAAGCTGGAGAACCGCTCGGTCGAGGCGGAGCTCCGCAGCGTGATCTTCGAGCGCGAAGCCGCCGAGAACGAGCCGAAGCCCGAGCGGGACTGAGCCTCACACCCGGCGCGTGACCCGCAACAGGTACTCCTTCCGGTCGCGCGGATCTGGGCCGGTGCGCTCCCGCGACGGCGGCTCGCCGGTCACCGGCCGGTAGCGGTCGAACGCGGTCTCGAGCACACCCTCTCCACTCGTCAGTCCGGGCAGCGCCTGTTGGAGCTCGTGGACGTTCGCGGCCGGGATCGTGCCGCCGACGACGCAGCGGCTCCCGGACAGCACCGGCGCGGGGGTCGCCCGGAGCCGCATCAATGCGGGCAGCAGCCGGGCGAGCGCGCCGGCCGGCGTCTCGAGGTGCAGCCGCAGGATCGGCTCGCAGACGACCGTGCCCGCCGATCGGAGCGCGTCGATCACGACGAGCGGCGTGAGGAACCGGAAGTCCTCGCCCGTGCTCGACATCGCCTTGTTGAAGTCCTGATGCCCCAGACCGTGCTTGCCGAGGTACCCGGTGTCGGTCATCGCGACGAGGCAGTCGGGAACCTCCCAACCGTGGACCCCCTCGTGCAGCGAGGCCCGCACCGTGTCCTCGGTCGCTCGGAAGAAGGCGAGGGGCATCGAACCGAGCTCGGCTTCGACCGTGAACCGGACGCCGCTGCCGGCGGCCGCCGGCTCGATCCGCAGACCGATCGTCGCCAGGAACGGGTTGTCGTCCTCGCCCATCCGCTCGACCGCGTGTCCGACGCCGACCGGTCGCTCGATGCAGATCGTGGTGGAGGCGCGGAACGTGGCCTCGACCCCGTACGCCTCGGCGAGCGTGGCCCCGATCACCTCCTTCTGCACCTCGCCGTAGAGCGAGACCGAGAGCTCGCGGCGGATGTCGTCCTGCCGCAGATCGATCAGGGGATCCTGTTCGGCGAGCTGGGCGAGCGCGGCGTGCAGCGCGCCACGGTCCCGCTCCCGCGCCGGATCCACCACCGTCTCGAGCGTCGGCGGCGCGAAGCGGTGCGAGGCCGATCGGTGCGGCTCGCCGATCGCATCGCCGATCCGGACGCCAGCCAGTCCTCGGAGCCTCGCGATCCTGCCCGCCTCGACGCCGCCGCGAGGAACGACGCCGCCGGGCTCGAAGACCTCGATCCCGGTCACGCGGGCGTCGCCGCAGGTGGCCAGACGATCGCGGACGCGCAGCGTGCCGGCGAACATCCGGACGACCGCCAGCTTCTCGCCGGCCGGGCCGCGCTCGACCTTGAAGACCAGCCCGGACGGAGCGGCCTCGGGATCGCCCAGCGGCGCCGGCAGCAGCCGAACGACCCCGTCGGCGAGGTCCTCGACGCCGGTGCCCGTGATCGCCGACCCGAAGAACACGGGGTGCACGAGGCCGGCGCGGCTCTGCCGGACGAGCGCGCGCTGCAGCCGTCGGAACGGCGTCGGCCCTTCCTCGAGCCAGGTCCGCAGGAGCGCGTCGTCGCGGCGGGCCAGGATGTCGGCGAGGGCGTCGCGGAAGGACTCGTCGTCCTGGCGGAACGGCTCGACGACAGCCGAGCGCGCCCCGGCGTTCCGCACCGCGCCCATCGCGACGACCGAGGCGCTGAGCGACCCGCGGATCTCCTCGAGGGCCGCGTCCGGGCGGGCGCCCATCCGGTCGACCTTGTTGACGAAGAACAGGGTCGGGATGCCGAGACGCCGGAGCGCGCGGAACAGGACCCGGGTCTGGGGCTGCACCCCTTCGACGGCGGAGATCACGAGCACGACGCCGTCCAGGACCGCGAGCACGCGCTCGACCTCCGCGATGAACTCCGGATGGCCGGGGGTGTCGATCAGATCGACGTCGACGCCCCCGATCGAGAACGCGACGACGGCGGAACGGATCGTGATGCCGCGCCGGCGTTCGAGCGGAAGGGTGTCGGTCTGGGTGCTGCCGTCGTCGACGCTGCCGGGGGAATCGATCACGCCGGCCGCGTACAGCAGTCGTTCCGTGAGGGTCGTCTTACCGGCGTCGACGTGGGCGAGGATGCCGAGGTTGAGCGTACGAGACATGCGTTCCGTCCTTCAGATCGGTACCTCCTCTCTGGATGGACGTGAACGCTGCCATGGTGGCCTCCGGTCTCGGCGGGTCGCCGGCCAGTGAACCAGACGAGGGGGCCCGCCGCAACGCTCTGGTCCGGGGGCGGGGAGGGGTCTATCCTCGAGCGATGGGGTTGCTCGTCGTGGGCCTCACGTGGATCGTGCTCGGCGGCCTCGTGATGGGCGGCGGCGCGGTGCTGCTGGAGCGCCAGGCCTCCGGATCGGTGCTCGAGCAGCTCCTCGAGGGCCTGCGGCACGTATTGCCCGGGGGCAACGACTCGGGATAGGCTCCGCTGCCCGCCGACGAAGGGATCCCCCCTGACCCTCCGCCCTTCCCCGGCCGCGGTCCTCGCCGTGGTCGCGTTGACGCTCCCGATCGCCCTCGCCTCGCCGCTCGGCGCCAGCCCGAGAGCGGCCGGCCCCGCCCGATCCGCCACGACGGCGCCGCCCGCACGCCCGCGCCTGGCGTACGTCCCGCACGAGGTCCTGGTGCGGTTCCGGGGATCGGAGCCGGCCGTCTCGCGTCCGGCGGCGGTCGCGCGCGCGGTGCCGTTCGCACGGATCCGGCCGGTGCGGGGGACCGGGCTCTCGGCCGTCGCGCTGCCGTACGGCACGAGCGTCCCGGACGCGGTGACCGCCCTGGCGCGCATGCCGGGGGTCCGGGCGGTCCAGCCCGACTACCGGTACTCGTTCACGCTGGAGCCGACGGACCCGGACTTCGTGCAGCAGTGGGGCCTGCAGAACACCGGCCAGCCGCACATGCGAACGAACGGCGGCGGGACGACGAGCGGCCTCGCCGGCGCCGACGCGCACCTGACGACCGCCTGGAACACCACCGAGGGCTCGCCATCGACCGTGATCGCCGTGCTCGACACGGGGGTGGAGCTGGACCACCCGGATCTGGCCGGGAACATCTGGACGAACGCCGGCGAGACGGCCAACGGCACGGACGACGACCACGACGGCTACATCGACGATCTGCACGGGTGGGACTTCGTCGATCACGACGACGATCCTTCGCCGATGTTCGACGGCTTCGACTGGGACATCCACGGCACCCACGTAGCCGGGATCATCGCGGCCGCCCGGGACGGGAGCGGCACGGTGGGCGTCTGTCCGACGTGCACGATCATGCCGCTGCGCGTCGGGACCGACGCCGGCGGCGTCGATGACGAGGCGGTGATCGCCGCGATCCACTTCGCGGTGCGGCACCACGCCGGCGTCATGAACATGAGCTTCGGCGGACCCGGCTGGTCCGGGATGCTCCGGTCGGCGATCGCCGCGGCCGGGAGGGCCGGCGTCCTGACGGTGGCGGCCGCCGGGAACGCCGGGGCGGACGACGACTCGCTGTTCGTCAGCGGGGCCGGCGTGACCGCGAAGCTGCACTCCCCGGAGTTCCCCGCGGCGTTCGACCTGCCGACGATCATCTCGGTCGCGGCGAGCGACGACCACGACCGGATCGCCGGGTTCTCGAACGTGGGCCGGGTCTCCGTCGACCTGGCGGCGCCCGGCGTGGACATCCTGAGCACGATCCCCTCGATGAGCTACGGGATGCTCGACGGGACGTCGATGGCGACGCCCTTCGTCGTCGGCGTCGCCGGGCTCGTCGCGTCGCTGCATCCCGGCTACTCACCGGTGCAGATCAAGGACGCGATCCTGCACGGCGTCGACCGGCCGCACGGCGTCGCCGGGGGTCGGACCGTCACGAACGGACGCTTGGACGCAGCGAAGGCCCTGAACGCGTCGACCGCGAACGCGACGCCGAAGAGCGACGGGACGATCGCCGGCGCCGTCCGGCTCGTCCACGCGAAGACCGGCACGCTCAGCTATCCGGCCGACGTGAACGACGTCTTCCGGGTGCACCTGCTGAAGGGACACCGGTACGTCGCGACGCTGGACGTGCCGAAGGACCGCAACTTCGATCTGTGGGTGTGGAAGCCGGGGACACTGGACGTGTGGCAGGTCGAACCCGGCTGCACGAAGGCGACGTGCCACGTGCTCGCGGCCGGCGCGGAACCCAAGGGCAAGGATGAGACGGTGCGGTTCGCGGCGGGGAAGACCGGCACGTACTACCTGATCGTGACCGATCGGGGCGGCGCCGGCCGGTACCGGCTGACGCTGCAGCCCCGCTAAGCGTCCTCGAGGAGCCAGCGCACCGTATCGACGTGGTGCGCGATCGCCTCGCCGTCGTCGAAGCCCCACGCGAGCGCCTGCGCGATGCACCATCCACGCGTCCGCTCGCGGTCGAGGCCGAGCTCGCCGGTCAGCCGGTCGAAGCGGCGCAGGACGTCCGCGTGCTCGCGACCGAGCTCGTCGCCGCGGACCAGGGCGGCCACGCCGAACGCGCGCTCGCCCACGAGCGGCTTCGGGTCGATCGCGAGCCACGGTGCCCGCTCGGCGCGCAGGATGTTGTCGGCGTGCAGATCCTGGTGCAGCAGCACGTGCTCTGCCTGCGTGCCCGAGAGGTCCGCGATCGCGTCGACCGCGGCGTCCAGCAGGCGCCGCTCGAACGGCCGTCCGGCCGCCTCCCAATCGACCGGGAGCGACGCGGCCCAGCCCGCGGCCTCCTCGGCCAGCGGCCGGAACGGCGGTCCGGCCGGGATCCACAGCCGGGGGAACAGCTCGACCGCCACGTCGAGCGCCGCGTCGAGCGGCTCACCCGCGAGGGACGTTCCCGGCCGGCACCGCTCCAGCAGCAGCGCCCAGCGCTCGGGATCGTGCTCGAGCAGGCGCACCGCACCGCGGCCGTTCCAGGCGGCGAGCGCGGCCGCCTCGAGCGCGCACTCGGGATGCGGGAACTGGACCTTCAGCACGGCGTCCGAGCCGTCGGCGCGGCGTGCCGGGAGCGCGATCGAGGCCGACGCGTAGGTGTACGGCGGTTCGGTCAGCTCGAGCGACCAGCGCTCGGCGCAGGCTGCGACGGTCGCCGGCAGGGCGTGGAGCCAGGCGCGGCCGTCGGCGCGTTCGCGCATCCAGGACAGACCCGGATGGTTCGGGAGACCGGCGGGATCGATCGTCTGCGGCGTGGTCTCAGGCGTCGTCGCCGTGCGTCTGGGTCGAGCGGACCGCCCAGCCGAGCCACAGGACGAGCGGGATCACGGCCATCACGCCCAGGATCGCGAAGTAGATCAGGACCTCGACCGGGTGCTGCAGCTTCACGGGGAGCCACGACGTGAGGTGGCCCATGAAGGTCTGCATCGTCGCCAGCACGTGTCGCCTCCCGGCTCGGTCCGCCCGCATGCTACCGCCCGAACGCCGGGGCGTGGCGAGCCGGCGGGATGCCGCCGGGAGGAACCCCAGCCGGGATGAACGTTTCCTCCGACCCTTGCGCCGAATCTCGAGGCCGTGCCACACTGCGCGGGTCCGGCGCCAGTCCGGACCCGACGGCGGCACGACGCGGGCACGTGCCGCCGTCGCCTTTTCTCCGTCGGTTGCTATCGTGGCGTCGTTCCCGGGCGCGTAGCTCAGCGGGAGAGCGCTCGCCTCACACGCGAGAGGTCGCTGGTTCGATCCCAGCCGCGCCCACGGCGGTCGGCCTTCGCGCCGGCCGCTTCGGTTCCTTCGAGGGGGGAGCATGACCGACACGATGACGGGGGTCGCGGCGCGTGCCGTCGATCTGCGGAAGGTCTACGGCGAAGGCGATGCGGCGGTCGAAGCGCTCCGCGGCGTCTCGGTGGAGTTCGGAGCGGGACGTTTCACGGCGATCATGGGCGCCTCGGGGTCGGGCAAATCGACGCTGCTGCATTGCATGGCCGGACTCGACAAGCCCACCGGCGGCCATGTGTTCGTCGGCGACGTCGACATCACGCAGCTGTCGGAGAAGAAGCTGACGCAGCTGCGGCGCGACAAGATCGGCTTCGTCTTCCAGGCGTTCAACCTGATCCCGACCCTGACCGCGAAGGAGAACGTCACGCTGCCGCTGGACATCGCCGGACGCGACGTCGATGGGGCGTGGTTCGAGTCCGTCGTGCACACCGTGGGGCTGAGCGATCGGCTGGATCACCGGCCGGCGGAGCTCTCCGGTGGCCAGCAGCAGCGCGTCGCCGCCGCCCGCGCGCTGGTGTCGCGTCCGGAGATCGTGTTCGCCGACGAGCCCACCGGCAACCTCGACTCGAGATCGGGCGCGGAGCTGCTGTCGTTCCTGCGCGGCGCCGTGGACGACCACGGGCAGTCGATCGTGATGGTGACCCACGACGCGAACGCCGCGAGCTACGCCGACCGGGTCGTGTTCCTGGCCGACGGGCAGGTCCAGGACGAGATGCTCGAGCCGAACACCGAGAAGGTCCTCGACCGGTTGAAGGCGATGGAGGCCTGAGGGCCCGGATGCTCCGTGCGACGCTGAAGAGCCTGCTGGCACGGAAGCTGCGCCTGGTGCTCACGGCGCTCGCCGTGGTCCTGGGCGTCGGCTTCACGGCCGGCACCTACGTGCTGACCGACACGGCGCTGAAGAGCTTCGACGACCTGTTCGGGAACGTGTACGCGGGGATCGACGTCGTGGTGCAGGGCACGTCGGCCTTCACGCCCACCGGCGGCGGAGGCGGTGGCGGGGGCGGCGGCCAGGAGACCAAGCCGATCCCCGAGAACGTCCTGCCGACCGTCCAGGCCGTGGACGGCGTCCAGACCGCGGCGGGGAGCGTCTCCGGCCTCGCGCAGATCGTCGATCCCACCACCGGCAAGGTGATCCAGAACGGGGGTGCTCCGACGATCGGGAACTCTTGGGACCCGGACACGACGTCCCTCGAGATGGTGCAGGGCTCGGGGCCCTCGTCGCCGAGCCAGGTCGCGATCGACGCCGGTACCGCGACCGACCACCACCTCGCGGTGGGTCAGCAGATCCGGATCGTGACCACCGCGGGACCGGGCCGGTTCACGATCAGCGGGGTGGTGCGGTTCAAGGCCTCCGAGAGCCTGCTGGGGGCGACGCTCGCGGTCTTCGACCTGCCGACCGCCCAGAGGCTGTTCGATCGCGAGGGGCAGTTCGACCTGATCTACGTGCGCGGGCAGAGCGGCGTGAACCCCGGGCAGCTGGCGACCAGCATCGGCGCGGTGCTGCCGAAGGGGTTCGAGGCGATCACGGCCGCGAGCGCGGCCCAGCAGCAGCAGGATCAGGTGAACCAGGG